>JBGTFK010000046.1:0-10862 GCA_041747305.1 Candidatus Nitrosocosmicus sp. | reverse complement strand
TTTACACAACTCTTAACCACGGCGCCTAAATAGGCAAAACATAAGCTTGCCTTTTAAATATATTGATTAATATATCAAGTATAGAAAGTTTTATCAGTTCTTTTATCCTCGCTATTTGATGATAGCTAAAAATGCATACAGGGAGACACAGCTAATGTCATAATTAGTTAATATATATCTGTACATATCCCAATTTGCTTATATAACATTGGTCCATGGACCTAAGATATGGTATGGATTGAGTAAGCAAACATCCAACGTCTAATTAACTATATTACTCTTAGCCTATTCCCAAGGATATAGATATTTCTAAAAATGAGGAGTTAATGTCCAGAATTTATGTTCTTTCATCCCAATATTAATAAAAATTATAAAAAATACGATAATAATGACAATTTCTTGTTACATGATCCATTAAATGTAAAATTCAGACCTGATTACGAAACATCCCTGATAAGATTATTTGGTTGGGGTCTATTTCTACCCGTATTAATAATTTACTCCCGTGTTGATTTTGACTTTAAGAAGGATCTCTTTTCTGTTAAATGGTCGTTTTTGGATATTATAGCTATTCAAATTCTTTAATTCATTTATATTATAATGGTTTCATTGTCCAGATTCTTTAACGACGACCAGAATAATCTGTTTCTTTGTTTACATAGTTAGCAGCAAAATTGTATCATGTAAGATGGAAAGATACTTTATGATGATCCAAAATAATTAACAAAAGATAAGGATCTAGGCGAACATGATTGGTTTACATGAAAGTATACCTTATTCCTTACACGACTGTTAACAGAGCCGAATAGACTAACAGAATATATTAATAGAATGTTAAAGAAAGACGTTGCAAGACGATGATGAATAAGATAGTCCCCCTATTACATTGAATTTATTTCAATTAAAATGAAGAGAATTAACCGGACTTCCGAGTTTTGTGACATATTTTGGTAATAAAAGGTCCTAATTATGAGGAGCAAAATACCATCATTTTAATATGTATATTTTGGTGATTAAGGTGGTCTGCTTTGATTTACCCCCGTAGAAAATAAGCAAATAATTTGGTAGAATAACCTATAGGAACTCATCACAAAATTTGCCAAATCCGGATCCTAATTTTAATCTCTATGAGGTAATAAATTGTTTAGGAATATTGTATAATAGGTTTCGAACTGAAGTTTATTACTTATCAAATATTCAAATTGTATACCAAATTAATATAATTATCATAATGTATGTTGTAATATTTATATAACCTAAAAACACATCATAATTAGACAATTAATGTTTAATGAAGATTCTTGCAGGAGGTGTGGTCTGGGGCTGACTGCAATGTGGAGATGTAATGATTGCTTTGAGACATCTACCTGGATTTGCAAAAAGTGTAATACCTCAATAGATCGCATACACTTTCACGGATTTGAAGCATCTAATCCGGGTTCAAATAAAATCCACCTCGAAATTTATACCTCCTAACTAATGTAAAATCCATCAAATTAGATTAGTGGGAAACCAATCGATATTTAATGGACCTCATGAAGATTTCATGATTTCCAGGAGTATAGTCTTCCCAAGATACTGAAATGATATCGTCCAATGCATTAATTGTAATAGACGGACATTCTGAAATACCAGAGTTCCAACTCAGATTGTAAATGGTATAATCTCCAGTTTAGTTAAAACGCCTCATTAACAGAAAAAATTCCTTATTGAATGTCGATTTCGAACCCTCTGCCTTATCAATTTCAGATTCAACAAGACTACCCTCAAATGATGTGAACAATTTATCCTGAGAAACGATTTTATCTATATTTGCCGCATCAAGAATTTGATTTGCAGATATAGGAATTTGATCCGTTGTAAAAATATTACCACCATCTAAACTTTTTGCAGTATAGATTTCATAATTTATTTACCGCACCCCACTGTACCCAAGTTACGTATACGCATTTATCAAGAACAGACACTTGTGATTTACCACCGTCAAAACTATCGTAAAATGCAGATCTGACTGGGCTGTTAAAACTTTTCCAAGGTCTTCGCTCTTTACGAAATATATTCTAGGCTCATAACCCATTACCTCCAGGCTCTTGCATGACATTAGGATTGAACCGGTTATCGACGTCCACATTCCAAGGAATATACACATTATACTCTCCTGCAAACACTTTTGGATAGGAATTGGTGCTATATGCTGAAACTACGGTTTTGCTGCCTAAGGATTTGCCCAGATCATCACTAACTCGTAAAGCGATTGATGAGTGAGTAGAATCATATTGTTGCCAGACAATGAAGACATATTTTTCATTTGAATAAATATCAAGGTGAGATGCATGGACATTATCGTTACTTAGTGAAAGACTTTCACTAAATGTCTTACCGCCGTCCGCACTGGATCCTAGGAATACTTGTTTATGGCCATTAGAATTGTCAACCCAGCCCAAATAGATATTATTTCCTGATGAAGTAATATGGGGATGTTCTGGGAACCCATAATTATTGCCGAGGTTAAGGGTTTCATCGCTTGAAATATTGTTTAAATTAACGCCTTTAAAAAAAAATCGTAATTTCCATCCAGAAGAATGAATGCGCGGGTTTTAAAATTTGAATCTTGTCAAGCAAGCGAAGAGTTATTTCTATCAACGCTTTAAATCTGTCCATAAACGGAATCATTCTATTTATTGCAGAGTTTATATAGATTAGAGAATCCCGAATCATCAACTGGATTTACTACTTTGGAGAAAGCAAGTTGTTTTTGTCATTGTTGGAGTATGGTATAATATTAAATAACTAGATGATCAAAAGGAATAAAAATATTGTCAATGTGTTTTTAAAAAGGGGTACTATCCATAATTCTTGTCAATAAATTAAATTCTTGGATTATTTTATATGTTTACTTAGGATTCAAATTTCATCAAAAGTTTAATCCTTCCCGTCAGGAAGGATTCATTTTCTTCTTAAAATCTAATGACAAGGAATTAATACAATACCTTAATCCAGTTGGATCGGGACCATCATCAAATAGATGACCCAAATGGCATCCACATTTTGCACAAACCACTTCCTTTCTAATCATTCCATAATCATAGTCCAATTTTTCTTGAATATTCTCATTAATTGATGGAGCCCAGAAGCTTGGCCAACCCGACTTTGAATCAAATTTACTATTCGAGTCAAATAATATAGAACCACAGCACTTGCATGAATATACACCATTATCCTTATTTTGCAGAAGGTTACCAGAAAATGGTGGTTCAGTACCACGATTTACACATACCTCATATTCCTCAGGAGTTAATTTTTTTTTAAATTTGATTTAGAATATTCTTCTGACATTTGTCAATATAATAATGGGTATATTATTTAAAAATTTAACGATTGAGGAAATCACCTTTATTCTCAAAATTCCATTTATTGAGATATGTAATTTGGATTGTTATCTAACTTTAATGAGGTTCTACGTTTCAAAATCCTAGATGGCTATTTCAAAACTGCTTAAAAAAATCTATGTGGTTATCAGGAGGAAATCATTTTTGTACTTTAAATCAACAAACAGTACGCAAAAATAAAAGTTTTTATTGAATCTCGAGGCACTAACCATTGATTAGAAATAGGTAAACGTAAGGTTTTAAACGAAGCTCACTTGAAGGAATTGGTCATGCCCCACGAAGGAGAGTTATTTGGAAGAGTAATTAAGTTAGTAGGCGGGGATAATATCATTGTAAAAAGTTCTGACGGAAAAATTAGGACCTGCAGGATTAGAGGGAAGATAAAAAGGAGAATGTGGATACGTGATAATGACCTGGTATTAATTGCACCGTGGGATTTTCAATCTGATAAAGCAGACATAATTTGGAGATACATTAGCGCACACGCAGACAAGCTCGAACAAGAAGGGCATCTTGAAGGTTTGAACAGATAGAAATTATATTTTATTACGCTGTTGTACCCCGCCACTGACCCACAGCAAAATCATGGTTAGCCTTACACTACGTGTATAACTCATTGCGCACTCTCTGACGGGGATTAATGATTATAAAATTAAACAGCTATTTATCGTTTGACCATGTATCCAACTGTAAAAAATACTCACTGTAGCAACAACTACTGTAAGTATCCCTAAATTCATTAACCTTAAGAGGGTCTTCGCAGATCAGAAACAAGTACAGTCACAAAAATTACGCAAATTATTTGAAATCTTATATCATGTGGTTTTGTATCTACAAGATTACAAATTTTTACACGATGCGAATTTGATCAAGTTTCAAGATCCTTATTACCGCTGATAAATTGAGTTCGAAAATAGATATCAATGTACGCAAGTTAAGATTTTCCAAGACCTGAGGATGAATCTCACCAATTTCTCCAATTACCTCATCATTCAGGAAGATTCTTGCAGAATGACCTGGAAGAAAATAATTAGTATCATACCTTGGTGTAGTAACAAACACATCGAAACAATACTTCATAAAAGATTCCAAATTGGATTTAATTTCGGTATAGTCTGTTGTATTATGAGCAACTGAAACGCAGAGTGACCAATTTTCTCTGATTTCATTATCTGTGGTAGAGAATGTCTTACCTATTTCAAATAATTTTTGAGGATATTTTTCATGAATGTTAATAGAGCAGGTATTCATCAAAGAAGGAATTAGACTGCTCCGCAATAATTCAAATTCAGCATTTTTAGAATCACCTAAAGAAACTAATTTTTTATCAGAGGAGTCATCTCCAAAAAAAACATCTCTGACCGAGTTTTTTGATATTATGTTAGTATTAATAATTTCCATAAATTCAAGGCCAACTAGTACATCACGCACTTTACCAAAAATAAGGGATTGAGTTGTCTTTCGGCCAGGAAAATAGGAGCTAGGGTATATTGGCCCCAAATTGAAAATACCATAACCAATAGCTACCTCTTCACAGACATCTACTTTGTCAAACAAATCGATTCGATAACTAGGTATTAAGCATTCTAGTCGCCCACTACCTTTGTCTATGCCTTCACATCTACTTTTCTGAAGACATTTCAAGATTTCTTCATGAGTTAATTCGAGACCTAATAGTTGGTTAACATAGTCAAATTCCAATGGTATTCGATGAGGTTCTAATATTGGAGTAACAATTTCACCATAAAAAGGAGAATCAATCACTAATGAATACAAATCAAATCCCATATCGCTCAATTCAAACGACAGTATTGAAAGTATATCCTTAGCAGACTTAGAATTCACTGAAGTGACTTCTACGAATAGATTAGTAGTAAACAGGTCTACTTTTGTAGTGTTTCCATTTACAATGGGTGGAAATGAGATAACGTTATCCTTTGAGTCAAGTAAGATAGGAACTATGTCAAACTTTTCCAAAATGTGACCATACTCTTTTCCGACTTTAAGATCTGTAATAATATTGTCAAGACTGTATTCTTTATGTCCATCTAGCGGCACAATTTTGGTTTGTCTTGGAACTCCTTTATATGAAAGCGGAAAGGTCAATGCATCAAAATTATGTAAACCGATAGATGACTTTTTCCTTTTTCTACCTAATCCATTATGTAAATCCTCTTGCATAGATATCAGTTGTGTTAATTCTTCATGATTAATCGGAATATCTCGTTTAGCAATTAATCCAGAAATAACAGGCCTTATATTTTTCAATCGTTCATCTACTCGTATTAACTTTGACGACGGAAGAGGTTTCTGTTTATTAGGACACCCTAATTCTACATTCAAAATTCCCTTTAGAGCCCGTACAATCCCGTTCTCAGAAGAGAAATCGGGTCGATTGGGATTAAACTCTAATCTAATTTTATCATTAGTTTTGTCAATTCCTTCTATATCGAGGCCCAAGTATGGTAATTTTTCAATAATTTCATCTAAAGTCCTTTCAGAAAAGATTTTAGACAGTAACGATGGTCGAATGTTTACTACAGGCATTTAGGGACACTCTTTAACCAAGTTAAATTATTTGAATATAATTCACGTATATCATCAAGATTAAAGCGTAACATCGCCAATCTTTCAAAACCTCCTCCCCAAGCTAAAACAGGACTTTTTATGCCCAATGGTTTTGTTACCTCGGGTCTAAATATGCCCATCCCAAACAATTCTATCCATTTATCAAATTTCTCATTATATACCATTGACTGAAGAGATGGTTCGGTATAAGGGAAGAATGTGGGCCAGAACTTGATCCTCTTTATCCCAAGTTTAGAATAGAACTCGGTTTGAATTCCGATTAGTTGTCTCAGGTTGGCATCTTCATTTACATAAATCCCTTCGACTTGATGAAATTCAACAAGATGCTTGAATGTCACTTTTTCGTTTCTAAACACTCGACCTATCAGAAAAACTTTATCTTTCTCGGGCTTCTTTTCAGACAGGTATTGGAGTGTGACTGGAGTAGTGTGAGTCCTCAAAACGTACGGTTTAGAATCTTCAATATTCCAATCATATTGCCAATTTTCCCTATGGATTCTGGACACATTTTCCAGTAATGAAATATTTCTTGGTAAAGGAGAACAGAGATCTGCTTCGGATTTCAGATAAAATGTATCTTGCATTTCCCTAGCAGGATGATCTTGAGGAATAAATAATGCGTCAAAATTCCAAAAACATGATTGGGTCAGGTTTCCTTCAATCTCACTAAAACCCATACTGACTAATATCTCCTTGACTTCATCTATGAAATCGACCAAAGGGTTCTTTTTTCCATAATTTAGCAGCGGCAATGGTGCCTCTACATCAATCTGTTCAAAAATTAGATCTCTCCATTTTCCAGATACCAAAACATCCTGAGTCATTTTTCTAACAACTTTATCGCCGGTTAATAATAATGAATCAACAAGAGGAACACTATTTTGAGCAATTCTGTATTTTTTATCTACCAACTTCTCTCTAATGAGGAAATTATGTCGTTTTTTTAGCGATTCATAGGCTTCTTTATCTTCCTTTCCAATGAGCGATTCCAATACTGGGTTTGTTTTACTTAATTTGGCCATTAATTTCTCCTCACCCGAGGCTTCATGGTAGCCAGGGAGAATAGTCACCTTATCATCGATTATAGTAATCCAGTTATTTTTTTTGCTAAACCGAATCGCTCCAAAAACTTCCTTATCGTTACCTTTAAACTCTCCACTACTTATGATTTCCGACAACTTGTTTACTCCCTTATTTACAATATTGACAAGTTTTCTTTCAGGGAGAACAAAGCGCTCTTTATCTGAGATATCTGGATGCAAATAAACTCTGAATTCCGTACTTTCTATGACTTGAACTAGGTCCTTATACCTCAACCATTCAACCCCTCTACGCATTTGGTCTACCGTCAATTCTGATCTTTTTACAAGGTCAGATTCGGTTATCCAATAACCCCCTACCAATCTCAGTACCGTCAGAAGCTTTCTCTCAATGGGATGCAATGATGAAATCGAACTTGCTGAATTATTTTTTAACTTAGATGTGTCCTTGCCTGCTATTTCATCCTTATCCAATATAAGTAGAAAACTTGTGCAAGTATTTTTAAACGTTTAAACTTTGGTTATTTAAAGAATAATTTAAGGATGCCAAGTGAAAAGGAAGGTATTTCATTTGAGAAAAATAACATGACGCTAGATGGGAGTGACACAAAATTTGATGAGGAATCAGAATCGGATGGGAGTGTTATTAAAGATTTTCTTGTTACACCATGGAAAGTAGAGGGAGATGTTGACTACTCTAAGTTGATCGAAAGATTCGGTACCCATGCAATTGATGATACTTTATTAGAAAAAATTAAGTATTTTACAGGAGAAATACATCCATTCCTCAAAAATAGATATTTCTTTTCCCACAGGGATTTGGATGTGGTTCTAGATGAATATCGGAGAGGCAATAAGTTTTATCTATATACGGGAAGAGGTCCCTCCGGCTTAGTTCACCTCGGACATTTGATGCCTTGGTTATTCACAAAATATTTACAAGAAAAATTCGATGTTAACTTAATATTCCAATTGACAGACGATGAAAAGTTTCTGTTTAACAGTAATTTGGATATGGAAGCTATTCACAAATATACGTATGAAAACATACTAGATATTATTTCGATAGGATTTGACCCTAAAAGAACCAAAATAATTGTCGATACCAAGCATATTAAATATTTGTACCCTTTATCTATTGAAATTGCAAAGAAAATCACTTACTCCACAGCAAAAGCGGTGTTTGGGTTTTCTAATTCTTCTAACATTGGAATGATAGGGTTTCCTCCTGTTCAAGGAGCTCCTTGCTTCTTACCCTCAATAATCGAGAATAAACCAACCCCTGTGCTTATACCCGCAGCAATTGATCAGGATCCCTATTGGAGGGTGACTAGAGATATAGCAGAAAAATTGGGCTATCCCAAGCCAGCCCAGATCCATAGTAAATTTATCCCAGGTCTTACCAGTGTAGGGAAAATGTCATCATCAAAACCCGAAACTGCCTTATTTACCGTGGACGATCCAGAAATCCTAGAGACAAAAATCAAAAATACATTCACTGGGGGTCAACCAACAGTAGCCCTCCAACGCAAACTAGGTGGAAATGCCAATATTTGTCCAGTGTATTGGTATCTGAATTATCTCTTTGATACCGAAAAGGAATCTACAGAGAGATATAGCGATTGCACTAGTGGAAATTTGCTTTGTGGAGAATGTAAGGGCGACATGATAAAAAAGGTAAAGCCATTCATTAAAGATATACAAACAAAGAGAGATAAGGCACCAAATTTGATTAAGGAATTTATGATTGACGGAAAAGAGTTTTTTGAAAACGGTAATAATGGTTTTGATTGACCGCTGATTTTGAATTCAAGTTGAAACATAAATTTATTTGTCAAGATAGCTATGAAGCGGAAAAGTTGACTAGTATTTTTGCGAGTCAAAAGGACAATACACTTTTTATCAGCGAAATCGTAAGAATAATTGATAACGAGGCGGTAGTTAAGCTAAAAGATGGTTCTCATCATAGTATCATGTTTAAGGATGACATAAATTCATACAAGTTAGAGCAATTTTTTAATGAACTTTTGTCAGGAAACGGGAAAGTCACAGAGACGAACTATGTAGGAGATGCAGCTTTCATAAGTACAAGTGAACCAGAAGATCAACAATCCATTTCATAGAAAATTGTTTCAAACATAATCCCTATTAAATTCATCTAAGATTAGTTGATAGACTTTCTCAAAATATAGAGCCGTAGAATAAGGCATCAACGATATAAAATCTCTTATAGTTTCAAGAACCAAAGGAACCGCACGCTTTGATAATTTAATATCAAATTTCATCCAAAGAATTCGATTCTGAGTAAATACTATTTTTTCACCTAACTCAATGTTACAAACTTCTTTAGCCCTGTCCTCAACGCGTTTGTACCAATATGCAATTACCTCCGGATCCAACCCGTCGCTAAGATTTGTAATGTTATTACAATAGTCTAATATTAAATCATCAATCCCACTCTTCATCTTATGAACGCAATTTCGAGCTAAAAAATTTATCAATGGGTATCAAATTTAATTGATAAAATAAGATTATTTTTTATTCTTTAATATATTACCCAGTTTATCAATCTCGTTTGCTCTGATTCGACTTGAAGAAATAGGTAACCCGTCCTGTGCCAATTTCAACCCAACTGAAACAATGTCGACTGCTGGGAGACCCATGCTTATTCTGATTTCATTAACTCTCTTGCCCTTGTAACTTGTTTCGGTACTAGCTACCATACAATCAACTTTTTCGGAAAACATTAACGGCCCAAATACATCCTCAAGCTTTGTAATGTCGTACTGAGTGGACCCAACTTCACTATCAATGGTCTTGACTAGATTGTGTTTTCGCACTTCAAATGAATTGTTTATCTTTTTCTTTAATTTTTCTTTTACTAAATTATCTGATGATATGCCTACAATAACGAATTTTCCTATCTCAAAAGACTTTTTTAAAAGTTCAACATGCCCAATGTGCAAAATATCAAACGTACCTCCCATGGCTACGCAATCATATTTTTTCAATATAGATGTCATCTAAAAAAATAATATAAAATTATTGATTTCAAAGTTGATCTTAGTTTAACAAATTTATAAATACCTAATTGAGGATAGATAATTATTGGCATCTACAATTGCAGAATATATCTGTGAAGATTGTGGTTCTTTACTTATTCATTTGAATCCAACTACACTGCAGAGCATAATAGAGGTTCACTCACAATGCTGTCCGATAAAAAGACAAAAAATTCTTGCGAATGCAGAAGCTGAGAAACTAAAGAAGGCATCCGTAACAAGGAATTCAAGCATTCCAGTTCAAGCTACCCAAATAGCCAGTGGAGCGCCTCCAGGTGCTGCATCCATACCTCAACAAGCAGTCGCTCCCAGTGTGAACGAGAGTGGCACCGGTTCATCACTTCCACTGACAGGCAGTGGGACTAACTACGAAGCAGCAGAAGGGCCTATAGATACTGGCTTTAAGTCAAAGAGACAACCTGCAGGGAAATTTCAAGGAATTCAGGTATGGGGTCCATACGATGCACCTGGACAACTTGGGATCTGGGGTACTGATGTATGCGTTGATTTTGACATTTGTATTTCCGATGGAGCATGTATTGAAGCATGTCCTGTGAATGTTTATGAATGGCTTGAAACACCAGGGCATCCAGCATCAGAAAGGAAACCATTTATGGCTAGAGAAAAAGATTGTATTTTTTGTTTAGCATGCGAAAATGTCTGTCCTCCACAGGCGATAAAAATATTTGTAAAATAAATCGAGTTGTGCGATGGTTTTGTCTGTATTAAATTTAGTTCAAGGTATTGTTACTAGGTCAGTTAGTTGACATTATACAAAGACA
>JBGTFK010000045.1:0-11978 GCA_041747305.1 Candidatus Nitrosocosmicus sp. | reverse complement strand
AACGCCCTAGCACAACAAGGTGGTAGCGGTAAAGGTAGCGGCAACTCTGCAAACCAGGGTATAGGCCAATCACAATCCTCAGAGCAAAATAGCTTAGTTGTTTCTGGTGGAGACACTGTATTATCTGGAAATAACTTGAATGTACAAAACCAAGAAAACAGTGGAAATAACGCAGCAGCCCAAAGTGGCGGTAGCGGTAAAGGTAGCGGCAACTCTGCAAACCAGGGTATAGGCCAATCACAATCATCCAACCAAAACGCACAATGTGTTTCTGGTGAAGATGCCATTGTATCATGTAACAACGTCAACTTCCAAAACCAAGTTAACAGTGGAAACAACGCCCTAGCACAACAAGGTGGTAGCGGCAGTGGTAGCGGCAGTGGTAGCGGCAACTCTGCAAACCAGGGAATCTCTCAATCACAATCATCCAACCAAAATAGCTTAGTTGTTTCAGGCGGAGATTCAGTAGGTTCTGGCAACAACATTAACGTTCAAAACCAAGAAAACAGTGGAAATAACGCAGCAGCCCAAAGTGGCGGTAGCGGTGACGGAAAGAAATCTGACGGAAAGAAATCTGACGGAAATAAGAGTGATCAATCAATAAACCAAGAACAATCATCTAACCAAGGCAGCAGTGTAGTC
Source organism: Candidatus Nitrosocosmicus sp. (assembly GCA_041747305.1). Lineage (GTDB taxonomy): Archaea > Thermoproteota > Nitrososphaeria > Nitrososphaerales > Nitrososphaeraceae > Nitrosocosmicus. The sequence continues at coordinate 11,336 of JBGTFK010000045.1, read as the reverse complement.
TCTGGTGATGATTCAGAAGGATCAGGTAACAACGTAAACGATCAAAACCAAGAAAATGAAGGAAACAACGCAGCAGCACAAAGTAGTGACGACGATGACGAAGATGACGATGAATAAGAAAACAACTAATCCATCAACCATTTTCTTTTAATTTTTAATAATTTTAAGTAAGGATCAAAAGAAATATTATTATAATGATCAATTCTTCATACTGTAATTAGTTTAGGGCTTACAACTTAAAATAAATACCAATTTACATAGCTTTGAATTGGCTTATAAAGTTCAGCGGAACAAATATAAAATTAAAGATTTTAAAAGTGTAAACGATACTGGTAATTTTTAACTTTAATAATTAAATAAATTAAGAAACTACTTGGTCTTGGTCTTGTTATTTGTTTTACAAGGCTCTCTGACGTGGTGCAACCTTTCTTTTTCACTAATGAACTGTTTTCCACATTTATGACACTTTGAAACCACTTTATGGTGTACTTTTCTACTGTGGTCAATGAATTTCTCATGAGTATCAAATTTTTCTCCATCTATTTCACACTTGTATTTTTTTTGAAGAATATTCATAAATAAATTGATTCAACGATATTATTAAATACATTGATTCTAGAGAAATATGTTGTTCCTTTTTGATAAATTTGCAAATTTGTTTAATTCTTTTTTAAGAAAGTTGTCTCAAAATTATAATAACTGTATGCATCAATGGACCAGACTATTAAATTAGGGGTAAATAAAACTACATCCGCTTACTGCAGTTTGTTAGCTGAATTAGATGATTGATTGATTGATTGATTGATTGAATGAATAATTTAAATAAAAATTGTAATGATTAAGCAAAGTTCTTACTAATCAGATATAAATGAAAAGAGGTTCTTTCTCCTTTCTAACATTCCATATAGTTTTCTTTTGGTAAATACATGGTATCTCCACCATTTACCCTCCAGGCGTTGGCGGTATGCACTGCTTCTATTTCACAAGATGAGATAGAAGGACTTCCAATATCGACTCTTTCCGTCATTAGATTCCCTCTAAAGTTAGCGTGGTCAAGACCAAGTACGTGACCCAGCTCATGCAATGTGATTTGCTCGATTTGTGAGGAACTAAAATCACGATCATATGATTCTTCTGATACTGTTATATGAGACTGTCTGATGAATCCAAATTGGTCAAAATAGTTCACCGTTTTCCCAGCTACTCTTTTTCCATCATTTTTAAAAGAGATTTTAATATCTTCTTTGTCATCTGTTTCAATTAATGTAATTCCTGTCAGACCATCGTTCCAAGAGTCAACTGCATTTCTTACTGCATCCTCGAGATCATCATCATCATCATCGGTGTCTATCGAATATGCTAAGAGCCCGTCAGCTAGTTCGTAGCCCCATGTACAACAGATTTGAATTACATCCTTATCAGAGAAATTGTTATCATCATCATCATCATCATCATCATGATCCCTGGCGAAAACAGGATCAGTTATAATAAATGTAGCAAAAACAAGTAGCGTCAAAAAAGACAATTTTAATTGTCTAGATGAATTATTCAATGTATACTATAACTTTGTATTCGTAGTATTTAACATATGTTTTAGTCAAATTCTAATAACAGATTTATCTTCTATAACATTTTAGCATAAAAAAATTACAGTATATTTTTTCTCATTATTTTAATTAATTTTCTAAATTTGTAATGTCTAATACTATTGTTCGGGAACAAGAAAATCCAATAATACTTGATATACGATCGCTGGCTTTTCGATAAATGGTGAATGTCCAGCGTCCTTAATTACCAGAATTGTAGCGTTGTCAAATATATCCTTAAATTTTTCAGCAAATGTTACTGGAATGAGTTTGTCTTTTTCTCCCCAAATAATAAGACAAGGAATCTCTTTAACCTCTTTAATCATGTTTGAATCCAAAGTGGTTGTAGTACTGTTTTCAAATGCGGACTCAAAGGCATGCTTTGCACCAGGCATATTGATTGTTGAAACAAAGATGTCTACAATGATCGGAAGAAGTCTGATTCGATCTGCTACCAAGTTTTCAAACACATTTTTAAGCTTGTTGTACCTCAATACAGGATCGGTAGTCAAAACAGCATCCAAATACTCAGAAAGTAAGGGCGTAGGTTTGCCTAAAAGACCAGAAGAATTAAACAATATCAATTTATTGATTCTATCTTTGTTCCTCATTGCGTATTCTAAAGCAATGTATCCACCCAATGAGTGTGCTATAACATTTATCTTCTTGATACCGCCTATCCCTACTTTACTCAAAAACTTATCTAGGAATTTACAGAAATAACTTAGAGTATAATTTTCGTGAGGTTTATCGGTCCCTCCAAACCCCACTAGGTCCAAAGCTATAGTATGAAAATACTTTGATAGTGCTTCAGGAATATCCCGCCATGCGATGGAGGAAGACCCTAAACCATGTAAAAATAAAACAATTTTCTCATTGCCTTTTCCAAATTCGTCATATTTTACGTTAATTCCTTCAACATTGATATACAATTATAAAAAATAGTTGTACTCAACAATAAATAAGGATATCCGTATTGACAAAATTTATTAAATTCTTCAGAGTTTTGTAATTCCATTTTGAAGTTGTTTTTTCTAAACGTCTAATGTAATAGTTCACACTAGAAATGGAACCTTCATTAATTTGCCTTCTGCTGATCCTCCTATTACTTGTTAATGAAGTCTTCTTATCTTGAAAGCCAAATAATATTATATATTTGTAAATTTATTAAATTATTATTATTTGAATAATCATTCGAATTGTGATCCAAGAAATAGAGCTTATAAGAATGGAAAGACGTTTGAGGACTGTAAAGCGGAAGCTAGGAGTCTTGTCACAAAACTGTCTGGCCAAATTCATGATAATGAAGAGATTTCATGGAAGCATATACTAGAAATTGCAGATCATGATGAGATAGTTTATAAGCTAACCCTAAAATATTTTAGAGAAATGGGATATGATATAGGCAATTATACAAAACCCCGAGTAGTAAAGCATACCAGTTAACTTAATTTAGAAACACCGATTTTAAAACATGAAAATTTGATATTCATTGCTCGCCGAAGTTTTGATTTATGATTGTATTTCGTTTGTTTTCACAATGGGGAGAATTAGCACATGACTTAAGTATAACAATATTTGATTACTATGAATGTCAAAACCAGTTTCAAAAGGTTTGCTTATAGTTTTAACTCTTGTTGCAGGAGTATTTATGGCACCGAGTCTAATGTTTTTTTGATTCTGTACAAGCTACTGAATCGATAGCTGACTTTAGTGATGATCCTGATGCTAATACGATATCTGACACTTCATCCTCTATAATGCAGTCTTCATCTAGTAACAAAGGATCAATAACTCACGTACAAGCAAAAAACACTCAACAATCCATATATAACTGTGCAACCGGACAAAAGGGAGTCATAATTTCTCCTGGTTACTTCAAAGTTAGCGCCGACAAGAAGAATGGTAAATGGTACGGCACTATTTCTATCAAAGGATCCACTGGAGAAAAAAGTGGTCATATCGTAAGCGGGAAAGCAAATGGTATTTCATATACATTTAATGGAAATTTGAATACTAAAAATACCTTATGTCATTTTCCAGGTTTGCAATTAAGTGGTACCTCGTTTGATTTGGGTTCTCTAACTTGTGGTACACTTAAGACAGTCAAATATACTGAATTATCTACTGGCAATACTAATCACTTCAAAGTTCTTATAACCTGTAGATAACTATACCATTTTTTCATTTCATTTCATTTCTTTTCAGGAATTTTTTGACCGAGTTTACATTTATCCCAGAAACATATTAAAGATAAATAAAAACATGGAAAATAGATGATGATGTACCTTGAAAATTAAAGCAATGATCCAAAACCCGGAGTTTAAAAAGCAATTGGCCAGAAAGGCAGAAAAGTCCAACACAAGTATGGAATTTATAAATTATAATGAATCACTCATACCGCAAGTTCAGGATGCTGATATAATTATTAACAGCTTTGATAAAATAGACAAGTCCTTCGTTGATTCGTGTCCAAATCTAAAGTTAGTACAACAATCTGGTATCGGAGTGGACGGCATCGATATCGACTATTGCTCAAAAAAAGGCATTTACGTTGCAAATGTTCCTATGGCTAATGCAATTTCTGTTGCAGAACATACCTTTTTGTTAATGCTTTATTTGGTCAAAAACATAAAAATAAACCCATTCAACTCTCAAGCAAATACGGGTTCGTTTGCTAGAAGACAACAAGATTTAATGGGATCAGAATTACTAGGAAAGACATTATTAATAATTGGATTGGGGGTTACAGGAATAGAAGTAGCTAAACGGGCTAAAGCATTTGGGATGAAGGTTATTGCTGTCACGAAACATCCTTTCACAAAGACTGAAGGCGGAGACAAGAAATATTTTGTAGATAATTTGTATGGTGTAGATAAACTCTCTGAAGTCATTCAGCGAGCAGACATAATATCAATTCATACACCACTAAATAGAGAAACTGAAAACATGATGGGAAGTAACGAATTGGATTTGATGAAACAATCTGCTTATTTAGTTAATGTGGCCAGAGCTCAAGTGGTCAACAAAGATGCATTGTCAAAATCTTTGAAGGGAGGGAAAATTGCAGGAGCCGCATTTGATGTATTTTGGAAAGAACCCGTGGACTCAAAGGACGAATTACTACAGCTAGATAATTTCCTATTAACACCACATATTGCTGGATGGACCCATGAGGCAATTGATTCTATATCGGATATCATATTTCTTAATATTGAAAGAATAATACGAGGACAAATTCCACTGACATTGGTCAACAAAGTAGATGAAAATCTCTAGTAAAAACCATGCCTTGATTCATAAGAAAAAATGACTACCAAATTTCAACCTACTTACAAAGTTGAGTTGTAGGAATCTTTGATTGAAATAACTTCATGATATTGAGAATTGAACCACGGATCGCTCACATATTTTTAACATCCGCAGTTTCATCAATCATCATCTATTTATTTCCTTTAAGTTTAAAACTCAGAAAATGCATTTGTAATCTGCAAGTAACTCAAATTATTCATATCCATTATATACCTCACTATTTTATTCATTTGTATTTGTGGTAGATAGCAAGGAAGGAGATAGTGAGGATTCATTCCATAAAAAATTCAAAAGGTTTAAGAATAATAATGTGCCTGAAAAAAAATCATCTGAAACCACAGATAAAGCGTTACTGAATCAATTAGCATATAACGAAAAAATTCGAGTTGCTATAACATCTATTATTGCTTCAGCCTCACTTACCATCTCCAAGTTCGTAATTGCAATTTATACTAATAGTCTTGGACTGCTCTCTGAAGGAATGCATTCTGGTTTGGATGTTCTGGCTGCCTTGATGACCTTATATGCAATAAGAATATCAAGGAAACCACCTGATCCCGAACATAATTATGGATATGCAAAATTCGAAAGCCTTACTAGTTTAGGGGCTGTTTTGCTTCTATTCATCGTAGCGGGCTGGATTTTTTATGAGGGGTTGGAACGGATCTACTTTAAACATGTAGTACCTGAAATTACTGTTTTTTCATTTGGTGTCTTGATTGCATCGATAATAGTTGATTATGGCCGATCTAGAGCTCTATACAAAGTTGCTGATAAATATGGTAGTCAGGCTATAGAGGCAGACGCATTGCACTTCCGAGTCGATATGCTTACTTCTTCTGTTGTACTTGTCGGTCTAGCAATCGTATATTTTCTTGGAATTCCTGATGCTGATGCATATTCCGCAATCACTGTTGCAGGTCTTATCGTATATACTTCATTAGGACTTGGCAGACGAACACTAGATGTGCTATTGGATAAGGCACCTAAAGGTATTCAAGGACAAATACATGAATCTATAACGGGTTTTGAAGGAATAAAAAAGGCCCATAGCATCAGGGTAAGGAAAGTGGGAAAGGATACTTTTGTAGATTTACACATTGAAGTTCCAAGAATATTCACCCACGATAAAGCACATAGAATAGCTACTAACGTAGAGAACAAAATCAAGAATGAAATCCTACCAAATTCTGATGTTGTTGTTCATGTAGATGCGGTAGAAGATTATTTGACAGAAACTATTAAAGATAAAATAAGATTTATTTCCGAAGATTTTCCTTCGATAAAAAATGTTCATTCAATTTATCTTTCAAATATTGTAGTTACTGAGCCGATTGATAGATCAAAGTACGATGAAATTGGTGAAAATTCTTTACAGCTTTTGCATCTTTATCTAGATGTTCAGATGGATGATAAATTAAGTTTCAAGGTAGCTCATGGAGTTGTGGATGATTTTGAAAAGAAAATAAAGGAGGAGGTTCAAAATATAAAACGGATTACCACTCATATTGAAACAGATTTGGATATAGAATCATCGGTGGGACGTGAGGAGTCTGCTGATCAGACTTTCTTAGAACGAATAAAGACAATAGCACTCTCAATAGAGGCAGTTTCTGATTGTGATGACATTTCGCTTGTTTATGTAAAAAATGAACTTCACATTACTCTGACCATTAAAATAAATCCTTTATCAATCAAACCTGATAGTGGAACTTCTGATTTACTACCTTCCTCATCCACTTCCACTTCCTCTGACCCCAATGATAGTCTTTCGGTGGAAAAAGCCCATGATATTTCTACCCGGGTTCAAAATCTACTTTTGGAGAATACTAATGCTGCACGAGTAATTGTCCATGCAGAGCCTGCCTAGAAACAATAATCATCCTATACATTTGAAACTACCATGTTGCGATCCTCTATCTTAGGACATGGCTTTTTACTTTTTAAGTAGTTTAGAAACTTTTCAAATTAGAAAGACAGGTCGAAAGTTATTATTGTTTTAATATATTCTGAAATGTCATTCAAATAGCGATTACTGTGTTTATCTTCATGCAGAGGCAATCGTCCTTGTTTGATGTCATCATGATTTATGTAGATTAATATGGTAATTAGAATTCTATTGATTTGAAAAATGTACTGTGTTTACCTCCCATTGTTTTCCAGGAGTCACTGTGATTTATTTTGTCTTTTCTAAGAAAGTGATTACTATGTATAAGGTAGGTTGATTGATTGATAGATTCATAAAAATGAAAAAACTATTAACTCCAATAATTTGATCAGCCTAATATGAATGAAATTTACGTGAGTTTTTGGAATGTTAACAACTTATTTGATACTCTTCCCACATCAATAGGATCTACTGTTGAGTTCACTCCCAATAGGGGATGGAATAATGTAGTAAAGAACAAAAAAATTGAAAATCTGGCTCGTGTTATAAATTCTCTGCATGACAACCAGGGACCAGACATAATCGGTCTGTGTGAAATTGAGAGTGAAAAATTAGCCCTTAATTTGATAGATAAACTCCGAGCGGAAAAAGAATATTCAATTGCACAATATCTTGATAGTCCAGACATTCGTGGGATTGACACATGCTTGTTATATTCAAAAAAACTATTTAGACTTAATACAGTTAAGGGTTATAGCACACAACTAAGATATCCAACAAGAGATATTTTAGTAGTAAACTTAACTGTTTTATCAAATAATGCCGATTTCAATATAATAGTTAATCATTGGCCTTCCCGGGCCGGGGGGCGATTCGAAACTGAACCTCTTAGAATTGCAGTGGCTGAAAATTGTGCACGTGCTGTTGAAGACATTTTGAAAATAGGCCAGAGTGAATTGCAGAATCTTCCTATGGAGTTAAGGTATGATGAAAAATCGCTCTCACTGTTAAATGAACGATGGAACAAAAATATTTTACTTATGGGTGATTTTAATGACAATCCATACGATCGAAGTATTTTGAGCTATTTGCGCGCTACTCCTGATAAACGAAAGCTAATGAATTGGGATGAAATATTCGAACATCCGATTCAAAAAAGATGGCCCTTTAATAAACAGACTGATAAACACAATTATCTATTTTATCAAGGATATCTTTTTAATTGCATGTGGTCACTCATACCAGATGGAACTATTTTCTATGATGGTGGGTACGATTTATTTGATCAATTTATTGTCTCTCGTGGATTGCTGAATGGCAAACAAGATCTGAAAATAGATCTAAATAAAATTCGTATAAATAAAAAAATTCAATTAGATCGCAATCTTTCTTACGAATTTTTCGATACCCGAGACCGAAACAAAATACATCATTCATATGGACAGAGTCCTATGAGATTTGAATATCAGCGAATTAAACCAAACGGGGATCTTGAAGAGTTATCTCCAGGAAGAACAATTCTCACTGGGTATAGCGACCACTTTCCAATAGAATCGACAATCACCCTCCTTTAGGACAATATAGCATAAGGTGCGGTTGTCAATTTTGAGAGATAAGGTAAGGTATTATATTAAATCTTTGATGAAATAGGTTGATGTTAAAATGAATTATCTGCTGTGTATTTCTTTTAACTACAATTGGTTAATTCAAAAAGATAAAATCTGAAATGAAAATAACTATATCTGCACAAAATAAAAACAAAATCAAGTAATTAATGAACCTTTATTATCATGATTCTCCCAAAATAAACTAAAATATGAAAAACTGGGACGAGGATCTTGCGAAGATAATGGAGAAAAAGATGAAAAAATACAAGGAACAAATTGACAATAATCTTCCAACAAGCAATAATCATGATGTGAGTTTCAGTGGTCCAATTACATTAACTGATTATAATTTTGACGAAACTACTAGAAAACATTCACTTTTAATAGTAGATTTCTGGGCTCCCTGGTGTGGTCCTTGTAAATTGGTATCGCCTATAATTGACCAATTGGCCATCGAATTAAGAGGAAAAGCGGTGTTTGGTAAACTAAATGTTGATGAAAATCCTACTGTCGCAAACACTTTCGGGATTCAAAGTATTCCTACTTTGATCATATTTAAGAATGGAGAAGCAATAGACGGCCTTATGGGCGCCGTACCAAAACAGCAACTGGTATCTACAATATCTCAGTATTTTTAGATGCGATTTGAGGCGTAGTTACCCTTTTGTGTTCTTTCTCTACCAGTTTTTTTGATTTACGACTATTACTTTTGGTTACTTGCCTGAATACGCGACTCTTTTTTAATCTCTACTCAATAAAGGTTCGTACTACATGAGGTCAGTAGATTTTTCCTTATATCTCATCTTCCATTAAGATTGGTTAAGCAGATACAATTCATTTCCTATATTTGAATAGGCTAGGCAATTCTTATTTTCTATCAACGAAAATTTTTGAGTTTGTTAAATTCATGGAAGGGGGGGTTTTAAATATTATAAAGAGATACGATGATTCTAACCTTTCTAGGTGTTCTCATAGGAGAGATTTCTCCTATGATAATAATGTAGGTCCTTATTCCTTTGGCGAGTATCTTACTGATTCTTTATGCTTTTCCCCGGATCTCTGGCGCGAGATCTGGTTCTTAAAGCTGTCGCTCATTTCATCAAAAATTTTTGCAATGTCATATTCTTTTGTAGACGTATATGTATATCGTCTATGAGGGTATATGATGTGCGCAGATATCTCATATCTCTTTCTTTCCCCTGTTACGTCCTTAATCTTAATCTTACATCTAGCTTCTATAATCTCCGGAGATATTTTATGCATTAATTTTAGTATATTAATAAATTTTGATTTTACCAGCTCTGATTCAAACGGATCCTCCGGTAGGCCTATTATATAGGCGGGAATTTCGCTCTCCACTTGTTCTCCTAATAGTGAAATAATGTCTCTAAAAGTAATTATGCCCAGCACTGTATCAAGTGATTTTACTAATGCGTAGGATGAATTGGAATTTAGCAATAAATTTATTACCGAATTAATAGCTTCATTTGGACCGATCGTTACTATGTTTTTGTCTGCAATACCAATTACTTCGAGTTCTAGTCTGTGTTTGTCATGTTCCGATACAATTGCATCCCTTGCAATCCTTTCTGATGGAATCAGTGTGTGCATAATGTCACTTGAGGTAACAATACCTTTGACCAAGTTTTTCCCTTCATGCATCTGTACTACGACGGGCAGATGATCTATCATGTCTTTTATCATTATGTTCCTTGCGGTTGCTACTTTATCTGTTGGCTCAATTGTGATAAGCTCGGGAGTCATCAGGTCAGAAGCGATAATTCGTTTGTCAAAGTTTATTTTCTTCTTATCAAAAGTTTCAAGGATGTATTGCAGTATTCTTTTTGATGATACCTGTCCTATAATTTCATGGCTGTTTTCATCAATAATAGGTAACGCTCGTAATCTATGAAGGCTCATTATCCTTGCAGCATTTCCAACAGAATCAGTTTGTGTGAGACTTGGAATCCTCTTCCCTAATGTAGAAGATTTCATTGTGTTAATGTCCCTTGCAACTAGAATGTCTCTAGTATTCAGGCAGAATAGTGATTTATCTGATAATTGCACAAATACCTCGTGGGATTTTTCTTTAGTCATTATTCCAATAATTTTAGATACATGGACATCTTCCTTAACTAACACTGGCTTCTCAATAAGATCTCTTAATTCTTTACTTCGAATGTCTTTTAGATGACTGTATAATTGCCTACTGACCTCTTGTGAAATCATGGTATCTTATATATCCTATATTATTTTATATTTGCGCAATTAAGATGGCGATGGCAATGGCCAATTGCCTGTTAAAGGCGAAACTAATGATCTGGTCTTGTAATTTCCGATTTCAGAACGCATTTACGCACTAGGAATAGAATAGAGAGAAATGTAAGAATGACATTGATTACATTTGGGATAATGCATATACGTATGACAAGGGCACTATAAGACGATAATTATGATGGCGATCTGGTGATACACAATTGTTAAACTCACAAAAGTACTCATTTGAAATATATCCTGAACCTTGTTGCTCTTTTACTCTTGTTTTCAGGTTTGACATGGATCACTATTGTTTGTTCAGCGTGAAAAGCGGATCCCTGATTTATACAAACAACCTATTTTTTATAGACCATAAATAATCATCCTTCCAAAGATACAATTTACATATCCCTATTAAAGTTATGAAAATAGAGCGAAAACGACACCTATCATTCAATTGATTAAAATAGTTAAAAAGACAAAGTTTGACCTTTAAATAGCAGTAACCATCCATCTATTTAAAAAAAAAGTTTAGGTTATTCTTAATTGTTGTTGATTATGCATTATTAGAAGCCTTACTATTAATGATTACTCTAATATCTGTAAAATCAAATTTTAGAGGTATAGTAATCTCATTATGTTTGGAATCAAGATCAACTACAGAAAATGGGATATTTCTTTGAGGAC
>JBGTFK010000044.1:0-13266 GCA_041747305.1 Candidatus Nitrosocosmicus sp. | reverse complement strand
TAAATTGAATCGGATCAAATGCAATATAGTCCATAAAAGTTACATAGTAGTGAACTTATGTATAGAATTTCAATTACTATTCATTTTATAAACCTAGATTGACTAACTGTAAACCTTTCTAATCTAAACATAATACCATTTATAATATTCTGTATTGATTGCTTATTTCTTGTTTGACCATTTTCGCATCCATTGTAATAAACCAATAATAGATTCTACAAGTTCCTGACCTTTAGGAGTAAGACAATATTCTACTCTAGGTGGAATTTCATTAAAATACTGTCTGTTTAAAATACCATTCTTTTCCAATTCCTTTAAGCGTATTGTTAGAGTTTTACTACTGAAACCTTTCATTGATTTTGTAAATGCGATATATCTGACTGGATCAGTGGAACAACACAAAGGTATCAATATTTCTAGCGTTCCTCTTTTAGTAATTATATTTCTCAATTCAGATGTTTCTTTCATCAAACTTTCTACGTCATAACCGTAGAAATTGCAAGAATTATTATCGTCCTCAAGTATTGGTAGCTTCGATGATTTTAGTATTGCTTTGTTATGTCCGTTTTCTTTTGGTTTCTGTGATTTCACTTACTTTACTCTTTTACTCTTACTGATTTATATAGTTTACTTGGTAAACTAAAGGTAATGAGTAAACAATCAAATATAAAAAACAAGATAAAAGAACAATATGGAAAAATAGCATTGGCCGATGATGGTTCGCTATCATGTTGTTCAACCTCCTCAGGATGTTGCGGTACTAGTGAGACAGTAGTAGTATCACCAATAGAATCGTCCAAAACAGTTGGGTACGATCAAAACGATTTGAAATCCATTCCACAGTCGTCGATCCTGGGTTTGGGTTGTGGTAATCCATTCACCTTTGCTCATCTTAAAGACGGAGATGTGGTAGTGGATCTTGGTTCTGGAGTAGGTATTGACGTATTTATAGCCGCGAACATTGTCAAAGACAAGGAAAGGTCATCGGTGTTGATATAACGGATGCTATGTTAGAGAAGGCAAGAAAGAACGCCGAAATAAACGACTATCAGAATGTAGAGTTTAGGAAGGGTGATATCCAATGAAAAAATAAACATAGAAGATAGCTGATGTGTTCCTTCAAGGATGGATAATATCGCTTACTCTATTCTAACTTGCAAAGTGGTTGATAGTTATAATCATTACTTTACTTTTGATAAGTATCATACTATCTTATAAACAACGATTAGGTATAACAGCATTCTTTGCAGTATTAACATTAAAGTGGATAAAAATATTATACCAAATTAAAAAGATAACAAATGGCAATTCTAAAACAAATATTATCATCCTCGAAATTATCTTCATCAACCAAAAGTAACAACAGTAAAACGAATGAATGAATGTGAGCTATCTAATGATACGTGAGTCTTATAAATCCTATTTTAGAATATGATAACCATAGCAGTGTTTCATAATTTTATCAGACGAAGTTTTGGGTTCGAATCTATGCTTTTCGGATGTGGTTCCAACCAAAAAAGCATTACCATTCGTAAAATTCACAACTTACCATGGTTTAACATTTTGTTCAAAAGTATTCAAATTTGGATGGGATGGCAGTGTGAGAATAAGAAAATAAAGTTGATAGATAATTAGACGTCGATTTCAATTACTACTGGACAATGATCTGATGCCTTAGGTTTTTTTTGACCTATGCCTTCAAATCTGGGACCTGTATACTTATCAGCACTTAACGGAAGTCCTTTACGAATAATCTTTGGAATAGAAGATAAGTTCACATCCGCCAGTGTCTTAGATAAAAGTATGTAGTCTAGCTGTTTGTAGGTTTTTGGATGCCCGCATCGTGAATTACCTGCATAATAATGGGTCCATTGGTCCTCTAAGGGTAATCTTTTTACTACATTTTCAACCTTATCCCAATCTACTATTTTGTCAATGCCTGTTTTTCCTTGTGAATCGGTTTCCATATAATCATTGAGATCTCCTAATATGACATAATTACCATCCCCACTGGAAAATTCGTCTTCTACAATCTCCTTGACTCTTTCAGACTGAATCTGTCTCTTTCTGTGGGATTTACTTCTACCATTACATGGATCATTTTTATCAAACATTGATTTAAAATGATTTACAAATAACCTTATCCGTTTATTATCTGGTAGAACGACATCACATTCTAGACAATCCCGTGAAAAGGTATACCATCTTACCTCATTGTTCCATTCATCCACATGAGTATCAATCTTCTCTAAAGGGTATTTGCTCATAATTGCAACATCTATGAATCTCGGATCGTTACCATCCAATACTATGATATGATCATAACCTTTTTGCTTGAGATATTTGTTTCTAAATCGACGCAAGGCTAATAAACTCTCCACCTCTTGTAATGCAATTATGTCAGCTTTGGTCTCTTTTATTGCCGAAGCAGTCAGTTTTTTCGACTCCTCATCATTTATCGTAAAGTTAGTTCTGTCTGCAAGCCAACCATCAATAACGGCGTCCTCTGGGTTAACATCCTTGTTAAATTTAAATCGAGCAAATAGATTTTCACAGTTAAATGTGGCTATGCGAAATTTTGTCATACAATTACAATATCATTTAAATATTTAAATTATTTGGTCTAAGAGTCAAGTTGTAAAAAAAGTTTGGGTCTTGATCTACGCCTTTCGGACGGGTTTTCCATCAATGAGAGTTACACATTCATGGTTTAAGTGTTTCAAAAAGGTTTTTTTTGTCGGAATTGGATACATAGGAATGATTCGTAATTGAAGGTAATCCAAAATCATATAATAAGAATTCACTGGATTGGTCCAGACAGTTATCTACCAAGTATCGTCAAACTTTTGCATGGGTGCTGCTTCATAAAATGAATGTCACCCGTCAAAGAACCACTTTCAAGTTAGATTTTATTCTCTTACATCAAACTAGTTTATGAATCATCAATCTCTCGTTGTGGGTCCAACCTTCCCAGATCAAAATAAATGATCTTTCCAGTGTTTCGGTCAATTCTGCCATTAAACCAGATTGCGTCATCATAACTTTTTATGTTATTTGCCTTATAGTAATCACGAATTTCCCATCCCTTCTTACTAACCTCAAATTCTAGAGGTTCTGCAGGCTTTTCTTTAAGGTTTTCAACTTTATCTGGTGTAACTAGAGGTCCCATTTTATCTGCTATGGTGAATTGTTGAACCTTTTGGTGGGCCTCTTCCAGTTCTTTTATCTTCTCTTCTCTTTCCAAACATCCAGGACATTCGGCTATCTCTGTATTAACTTGACCTTCAGATGACTGTTTCTGTTCTGTCAAATTTAACGATTCTTTTTGAGATAAAGATCTAATGGTTTCGCTACCTTCTACGACAGAAATTTCTTTAGGCTGAAAAGACTGTGGATTATCTACATCCTGAAAGGATATCTTGTCCTTACCATCAATTACCACCGTCTCACTTGGTCTATTTATCGGCGAAACCGCCGCTAAACCTGATTGTTTATTCTTTTGCTTTCTTGCATAGTCTACCCTAGACTTTATCTTGTACTTTACATCAAGGTATTCTCTAATAGTGCGGGGCTTTAGATGACCCTGTAATCTATAGATTATTTCTGTACAGATAGTATCCATGGGAATTATTCCTTCAAGGTCTTTGGCAAGCTCGATAACGATCTGTCTATTCTCTTTTTCTGCGTAATCCTTTACTACTTTCAGTTTATCTATGGCGTTGTCAACAAGCCATTCAATGTCTTTTTCCTTTTCAATAGTTGCCAACTTAAATACCTCTGATATTGTTAAGAGAAACGAACCCCTTGCTTCTTGAAACACTTGATCTATTCCTAAAACCAATAGATTCACAGTCTTTAGAATAAACTGCTGAATCTAAATTATTAAACAAGTTCATAACGTGTGGCCCCCTACTAATGACCTTTAGAACTAGGAAATGTCAATGGTTTTTCTATGATATCAACACTTGGTAGCCTTTCCATGAAAACTTCGCTCCACGGTCTGCTAGGGTACTCCTGAAGCTCCTTTCTTATTCTTACTTTGTCTTTAAACTCTTTTGAATATACACGAAATAAACCAAGGGCGTCCTCCCAGGATATTTCAAACATCTCCCCGTTATAGGTAGTAAGAGAATCGCGGCCAAAATGCCACATTGTAGCAATCCAGGACATACAGCTTGGAACCGGCCCCCTTGTAATAAGAGAATCAGACCTTTGGCTTGACTTTAATGTGATCCTGACATACTCGTCCACTACAGACTGTAGACTATCTTTCAGTTGAGTTAAACTGCCTGTAAGCTTTGCAAGGCCCACAATATCTATAGGTATCTGAGTCTTTGAACAGGAAACCATGACAGAGACAGTGCCTGTCCTATGTACTGTTGTTTTGATAATATGATCTTTAAAGTTTAGGTCATGCAGAACAATATCCTTGTTAGTTTTGAGATCCGTACCCTTGATAAGATATTTAAAGTCATTATACAAGGGAAGTATTTCCCACAGTCCTTTAGCTGTAAATCTTAGTCTAACGTTATGGATGCCATCTATATCCATAGGTATGTTCAGGAGGAACTGGAGGAACCTGTGCTGTTTGTAGTTAAGAGAGCCAGAACGGTTAGCAAGAGGAGACCATTTGTGAGAAAGGCCTTTGGTACGGGTGGTGAAGGGAGTGGCAGTTGCGGTGTTGATAGTACTGGTACCCCCTGTATGGTCTGGTGTCATCGTTTTTCCCACCTTTACTCCAGCCAGAGTGTAGAATGTAATTGTGGATTTGTAAATAACCTCTATTTTGCCCTTTTTTCTTAATTTAGAAAAGTAGTTTCTAATTGTTCCATGGTCAAACCTGTATGATTTACCTTCATGATCAAAGATAAAAAGTCCCTGGACGAAAAGGGCCTCCTTTCTACATGGATTATGTATTCCATACGTTCCAAAAATAATTTTAAACCCATTAGATTTTACCTTCCCAATATGAAGTGGCAATAATGTTAAGAGCGGAATTAGGAGCAGCAATAGTAATATCATAACCTGTCACTGTCACTATCAATTTCGACAAATACATTAAACCTCCGATCCCTTGAAAATAGTAACGCATTTAGAACACAAGTTCAGGGGTATGGTTCCAAACGTTCCTGCACTTACACCTAATTTCTCAGTAGCCTCGCTAACACATCCAAACGCGTCACAAATGTTTTTATTATTCTTTTGACCCTTCCTAGATAAAGGTTGGATATTTGCATTATGCATTTATCTCACCTTGTCAAATGATTCGTCTGTTTCGAGAGCTCCAATTCTAGACTCAGGCGAATCTGTTTGCTCTTTTTGATTGTTATATGACCTTTCTAGTACTCTTAACAAATATCGACTACGCGGTACATCCTTTCGGTCTTTGTCTATTTGTTCCAATATATTTTCTGGGATTGATATCCCAACTGGTATTGCTTTGACCATTAATTATACTGCAATATTCTTATAATTATCATTGTCTGATATATATCCTAGCACGGAATGGAAGGGTGTATAACTGATAAGGACAGGGTTGAACTTGGAAATAAAGGACTCGAGTTAGATGATCAAACTTTATCAATACCTTTTTATGATGAAATTCTAATTGCAAAGAAATTATTTAATTACTTTGAGATGCTAATCAATGACGGTATTTTAAATATTGATCTAACAGAGGAATCGGCTTTTACATTAGAACAATTTTTTACTGATGAATTTTTGTGTGTAGAGGGAATTACTGGGATATTGGAAAATACCAATTTTGAAGCTGAATATGAGAACGTACGTACAAAGGTTAAGGGCTTATTGGCCAAGGGCTTGATAGTCAAAAAGGAAAAAAATTTTACAAGAAAATATCCTCGAAGAAGAAATACTGTTAATTACCAACTTACATCCTTAGGCATCTTTTGCTTGTTTACCAAAGTCGAAAAAGATTTATCAAGAAATATATTCCAAGATTATGAAAATGATATTTTATTTGAAATTTTTCTATATCCAATAATAAATAGGGAATCAATTGCTTCCCTAGCAAGTGCTAAAGTTAAGTTTATTTATAAATTATGTAATACAGATTTGCTCTGCAATCTATAAAGAATTAAAGATCATTGATGAAATCAAAAGAATAGGATGGTACGAAGAACCATTCCTTCATTCTATCAGATCTATCAAATGGAAATTTAATTTAAAAGATAATAAAGCAAAATGGCTAGCATTCTGTACTAATTTAATGGAAAACGTTTTTCCACGTCCTCTCAGAAGTTCTGAAGAATTAAACCAATCCTATCTTCCGATAAAACAAATCAATATCTCTGATGAAATTGCTTCATTTTTTTACCGTGGAATAAAGTATTGCTTGGAAATAAGTCCAAGAATAGTGGTAATCAACACTACCTCCAAGCAAGACTGTACATGAATGGTAAAGAAGTGACATTCTTCAATAAGAACAAACCTCAGACAATTACCGTTGAAAAAAAGCCTGATTGCTATCAAATAGGTAGATTAGGATATGTAAACATTAGAGATTATAAAAAAATTCTTGGTTCAAAATTTAGTATATTATTAACTAATCTAAGATTTCAATTAGGACTAGATATTTTAAGATCTTTTGAGGAAAGGGATGAATCTATGGAGATGATCTTCGAACAGATTCTCAAGACCGACAGTATTAAGGTTCATCTTGATGATTTGAAAATTCTAGTAAAGGATGAAAAGTTCAAAAAGGAATTAAATGAAATTAAGGAGAACCTTGAAAGAAACTTTAAGGAATTTTCGAAGTATGATTAATGATCATTAGATTCGTTTTGTTTTTTCCAGTATCTCAGGCTTGACATGTGATAAAACTGGATTTTGCTGTATAAGTAAAAAGATTTGGTTCATACCTTCTTTTAGTGATTTCATATCATATTCTAATATATCCATTTTCTTCTTGTCTTCATTTCGAACCTCGTTATAACTTTCTACGGATAGGACTAGCTTACATTTAAAACAGAATTTGTTATCTTTATTAGGTTCACAACAGTTGGGGCAAAGTATTATCTTCCTTGTACCTTCTTCTTGTTCTTTGTCTTTTTCAATAATTCCGTAAGCCGTGAGTAACTGTTTGGACGATGCTCCGCCCAGATGATGTATGTATACTTGAGGCATTTTCGATGTATTGCTCCAACCAGCATGATTTCTTAACATATGTTCATTGAGTATCTTTGACTTTTCGGTGAGCGCGATGTGTCTAAATATGTATAAATTGATCGGCTTCGTTAGTATGCTTCTGATTAATGCTTTATCGTTCTCTGGTACATTTTGTGATTTGATTAGATTGGGATAATATTTATCTCTGTAAAATTCCTGAAAATGCTTTAATAGTCCATCTCTTGTTATTTTTTTTCCAAAAGATGTTTTGCCTTCAGATATAAAGATCCATTCTTTAGGATTGCTAGAGGAAGGATGATCCAAAATCCATTCTTTGATATACGGTAGTGAATTAATTAATGGAACTGTCCTCTGGCCTGTTTTACCATTGATTGTTATTTCTGCATATTGTTTTGTACCGTCACTATTGGATTTGAATTTGAGGTCTTCTAATCGCAGGTTTAACAGTTCCGAGGGACGACATGAGGTGTCTATAGCCATCGAAAAAAAAGCTCTGTCTCTTTTTGATGGACACTATTTAAGAAAAACTTCACATTCCCTTGCAGTCCATAAATCCGCTGGTTTATATCTGGATACCTCTCTTCTTCGAAGTCTTTTAATTCCGTTCATGCATATTGGAGATTTTCGGTTCTTGATATCTGGATTGTCCGGATCATAAAGCCATCTGAAGAATTTGAGCAATATAAGATGTCGATTGTTCCACGTTCCTATCCAACTATGATCCGGATCAATTTCTTCAGGTTTTCTATATCTATTAAGATAAGCAAGTATGTCATCTTTTGTAACCTTTGTTAAATCTTTAAAATCTAAGAACTTTATCAAATCAACAAGAACCTTGATTTTACCTTCTTTAGTTGATTCTTTAATGTTAATTTCATTTTGTTCAGCAATTATATAATTACATATAGTATCAGTATTTTCTACTGAATTTTCCAGCAGCTTATCTAATGATTTTTTGATAAATGGTTTTTGATATTTGCAAATCATGTCGATAGATTTTTTTAATCTGTCTATACTTGGATTTGATAAAGAATCTTGTAACTGTATATTTGCTGGTTCTTGCAAATCTTTAACATTTCCATTGTCCTTTGTTGAACTAATAAAGCCATCGTATGAATCCACGATTAAGGCGCCGGGAGTGGGACTCGAAGCCCTGCTATAAAAACAGGGAATCTAATTCCTCATGAACATGTACTTACAATCCTAGTATGCGAATAGTATATCATCAGAACCTATCTGTGGGCTTATATTCTTTCAAGTAATTTGTTGTTATTTGTTCCTTCTAGTGTCCAGGTTTTTCCATCGTCTTTACTGCTGAATACACTTGATGCTACATCAGTTTCCATACTATCTTGAGTTACAGCAACATATACTTCTCCATTGTTACCGAAGGCAAATTTACTTACAAATACTGATCCTGTAATTTGTCCATCTGTCTTCGTCCAGGTTTTTCCACCATCCATTGACTTTATGATAAATCCGCTTTCGGTCTGACCAGCTGAATTAGGAACTGCAAAGGCATATGCTGTATTGCCATCTGAGGATATTCCTATACCCGCAATCATTGTATCATTGCCACTGATTAATTCATTGTTTATTTTTTGCCAGTTCTCTCCTTGGTCCATACTTGAGAATAATCCACCGGTTGTAGCTGCATAGACGTTATTTGAATTAGATTGATTGGCAGCCAATGTAATAACTTGTTGCCCGTCAGGAGGGCTGGTGATGGTCCAATTCTTACCGCCATCAGTAGAAATAAAGATGTTATCACCCATTCCACTTGCGGCATAAATAATTTCAGGATTATTTCCAATAGTAATTGTATGAAAATCAATAGGGGTTGGTGTTGTCACATCTGATACTTTCGTCCATGTTCCCCCATAATCATCACTTATTCTAAAGCCCAAATTTCCGCCTGTCGGTGGGTGTCCGCTTGAATACATGACACCTTTATTGTCAGGATCAATTGTAAAACCCATTAAATCTGACTTATCGCTTCCAACTTCAACCCAACCAGAAGTATTAGAAGAATTATTACCGATTTCCTTTTTGAACAAGCCATTATGGGTCGCTAAGTACAGTGAATTAGTATTGTCACCTATTTCGGTAGAGTAAATTCCTACACCATGTACGTCCATCCAATTGCCTGTTAGATTTTGACTCGAAGAATTATTAATATTATTATTTTGACTGGCAGAGGTTGTCATAAAGCCTATTAATCCCATGCTTATAGCTGATATAAGAGCAATAGTTACAATCATTGTAATTCGTTTGGATTTTCGATTATTTCTGATTAATTTTTTTCTATTGTTCGCATTGTTATTAATTCTAGTTTTCTTTCCTCCCAATTAACTCACTGGGATGAAAGTAGGTAATATTCATTATTTAAGATATGTAGCAAGTGCAAAATCCGCTTATTTTAAAGGACATATAGTTGTACAGAAATAATGTAGTAAAAATCTAAGATGATTAGTTGAAAGCCAATCTATTTTCTGCTCATAATATAAAGTTCGATCTGCTGATCATCTTTTAATGTGATATTTTCATAATTAACTACCTCTTTACCATTTACGGTGGCATTTACTAATTTGTCCATTATATTGAGTCCGCCCCATATCTTTAAAAATTCTCCAAGAGTATAATCCCTTTCTATAACTGAACCAATGGTGATTCGCCCTTTATCATTTGTAGTATATAGCGGAGCCATTCCTGGCATATTCTTTTCTCCTTTTTCATCCATTGGCATACCCGGAACTCCATACTTGTCCAAAGAATGATCTTTCCATAATGATTTGTTTATACCTATTTGACTAGGTATTACAACTGGTTTATTGTCAATTATGATACTCAAGTTAGAATGAAAATAGACAGCAAAAGGATTTACATTTTTTGAGGTTATACTAGTATTTTGAGGTTTTATAACTAATTCAATATATACACTTACTATAATAATCCCTACCACAATCAAAGCAATAATAAAAATCAGTTGTCTCTTATTCATTCTTGGTTATTTATTTAATATTATTCTGACTCAAAGTTCATGGCATTCCCTTCTAATTTGAAACAATAAATTTAATGTGTCATTTGAGCCATTGAATTTGTAATAGATGAATTATTTGACTCCTCTGTTGAGCGACCACTAGCTGTAGTGTTGTTGTTGTTGTTATTACTAGAATTATCCAGACCTATTCCGCTAATTAAAGTTCCATACATTTCATTAGAACTTGAAAAGTGACCACCAGTTTTATTGACATCAATCATCAAGCCTAATACCTGTTTACCCATAAGATGGATAGTTATAGGAACCTGTTCGTATTCGGTCCCATTATCTGTATAGATATCCGAGACTCCTGTGACCACTATATCATTGCCAGCAAAAATAACGTTATCAGAGGTTAAATTACTTATGATATGGTTATGATTAAGGCTTCCATCTGGTCTAATCATTGTAAAATTGGCATCAAAAGTCGCACTCATATTTGAATTCTGTATATTTTTATTATTAGAGTTATCAATTTCCAAATTCCATAAACCGCCTTGAATCCACGTTACTGTGCCGTCTTCCATCTGATTATTGGCAAAATGTCCTGACGCCATCACCGTTTTTGACTCATTTTGTTCTATAGATCTATTATTACTACTGTCATCAGAAGTAGATGAAGAAACATTAGAAGAATTTGTAACCAAGTTTGGAAATTCTTGTGCAAATACCATTAGCGAAAAAGATTTATCGTGTGTATAACTTGTGGAAGAGGATATTCCAACTACCGTGACAAATAATATAACTAAAAGAGAGATAACCGATATTTTATTATTTGACTGCGAATAAAACGTATCCATTTTTTCATATACTAATACAACACATAAATTTATTCCGCAAATGTACTTTTGATATATAGATGATAAAGAATGATAAATTAATGGATTATCTTTTCGTAATCCGGTATTAGATTACTTTTTTAAATAGTTGTAGAATATTTTATAAAAATAAATTAGTTGTGTTTTTTTAAGAGTTTTGGTTTATATCTTCCCAATAACAAAGAGTTTGTGACAACGGTAACAGAGCTCATCGCCATTGCTACACCTGCTAAGATAGGAAGCCAACCAAATACTGAAAGCCCAAAAATAGGAACCAGAGCACCAGCCGCAACTGGGATTAATCCAGTATTATAAGCAAAAGCCCAAAACAAGTTTTGCTTTATTTTCGAAACTGTTTTCTTTCCTAATTCCAGTGCAGTTATAACATCTCGGATATCATTCTTAATCAAAATAATGCCACCAGTTTCTTTGGCAACGTCGGTTCCTGATCCTATGGCGATTCCTAAATCAGCTCTAGCTAAAGCGGGTGCATCATTAATCCCGTCTCCAACCATTGCAACAACTTTATTTTCTTTTGTCTTTAAATTAGCAACAATCTCTTCCTTTTGATGTGGTAATACCTCTGCTATTACTCTATCAATTCCAATTTTGGAGGCAACAGCCTTTGCAGTTCTTTCATTATCTCCAGTAAGCATTATTGGTTCGATTCTTTGATTTTTTAATATCTCTATCACTTCTTTTGCTCCCTCTTTGATTGTATCAGCTATTGCAATTATTCCAGACAAGCGATTATTTATCGAAACTAAGACGGCAGTTTTACCTTCTTGTTCTAATTGCAAAAGTCTCGTTTCTATATTCACATCAATAGATAGCTTATTATCATACATCATTTTTCTATTTCCAATCATTATGTTTTGGTTTGAATATACAGCCTGAAGACCATGTCCTGCTACGGCTTCAAATGAATCAGGAGAGACTATTACTTCAGCTCCTTCTTTTTCCTTTGCTTTAGTTATGATAGCTTGGGCCAATGGATGTTCAGATCCGAACTCTGCTATAGCAGCTAGTCTTAAAAGTTCACTTTCTCCTATTTGATCAAGTGTTATGATATCAGTAACAGAAGGTTTTCCTTCTGTTAATGTTCCAGTTTTGTCAAATACTACAGTGTCTACTTTACTTGCTATCTCTATATGTTCGCCGCCTTTATACAAGATTCCGTTTTCAGCACCTTTTCCAGCACCCATCATCAAAGCTGCAGGCGTGGCTAATCCCAAAGCACAAGGACATGCAATTATCATGACAGAAACAAACGCCAGTATAGAGTAGGTTAATCCCGCATTTCCTATAAAGTACCATCCAAGAAACACTCCAATTGCTATTATTATTATGGCCGGAACAAAATACTTGGCAACCTGGTCAACCATTTTTTCCAGCTTTGCTTTACCTGTTTTAGCCTCTTCCACAAGAGTGATTATCTGAGATAAGACAGTATCCTGGCCAATTTTAGTTGCTCTTACTTTTAATAAACCGTTTTTGTTAATAGTAGCTCCTATTACTTCATCTCCCTTTACTTTGTCTACAGGTATGCTTTCACCTGTTATTGCAGATTCATCTATTGAAGACGAGCCATCAATTATTGTTCCGTCTGTAGGAACTCTTTCACCGGGCCGTATGATCATCAAATCTCCTCCCAAAATTTCTTCGACTGGAATTTCTATCTCTTTAAATTCCTTTGAGACCAATTTTAGTCTAGAAACATCTAAAGAAATATTACTATCTTGAATATCCATGCCACTTAGATTTGCATTATTTTTTTCCCTTGTTTCAGGTCTTAATACCCGTGCAGTTCGCGGTTTTAAGTCTAATAACTTTCTAACCGCACCTGATGCCTTTTCTTTTGTCTTTGTTTCAAGCAGTCTTCCTATCAAAATGAGTGTAATTATAATTGCAGCCGTTTCAAAGTATACCGCAGTAAATGGAAAGTATCCTGGAATAATGGTAACTATAGCACTGTAAACATAAGCAGCAGTAGTGCCTATCGCAATTAAGGTATCCATATTTGATGCTTTAGCTTTGATACCATCCCAAAATCCTCTGTAAAAACGCCATCCAATCCAAAATTGTATTGGAGTCGCTAAAACTAATAGTATGTAATTGGTATATTCCATCATTTCCATAGGTAGAAGATGGCCCACTTGTGGAATCATATGAGGTAGACTGAGTAAAACTATGGGTATAGTTAACGCTATGCTTATTGCAACATGTTTCTTTAACTTTTTTAAAGCCTTCTCAGGCTCG
>JBGTFK010000043.1:0-4531 GCA_041747305.1 Candidatus Nitrosocosmicus sp. | reverse complement strand
ATAAGAGCCTGATCCGTAGTTTGACCATCTGGTGTTAAAGTTATTGTCAAGCACGTTTTGAGGTCTGTTACCATCATCACCACTAGCACCTATTCTAGTAACTTTATCTTGAATACAGCCTACAGGTAGTTGACCTGGGTTTGGTGCGGGGGTTGGTGCGGGGGTTGGTGCGGGGGTTGGTGCAGGATTGGGGTTGGGCCAAGGCCAAGGCCAAGAATTTCCTGGCAATGGTACTCCGTCTAGATATCCACCTATTACTTCATTTATGTTCACGCTAGCATATGCATTGATTACATGGTTGGATAATCCAGGGGTAGAAAGAATTAATGTTAACGCTAGAAAAACATATAAAAAGTTATTATATTTTTTCATTTGTACACTTACCTCCATTTAAAATTGTATTTCTTTGTAAACTCAAATCAATTTCGATAAGTAATAGTGCAGTATTTATGCTCATTCTAAGAAATTAAGAGAATGTCATATTTATGAGACGCTTGTTTTTGTTATTAAAGAAAAATAAAGTAATTAGTTATGAAAGTATGATGATCAAGAATTTTTATTTAAATCATACTACCAGTATTTTACTATTGTTTAAGACATAAGAAGGGTATGTTAAATAAAATTATATGAATTTTTATTACAAATTAAAACATATTTCATAAATATTAACAACCGTAATATAAATAGAATTGTTTCAATATATTAAGATTAAAAATGTAGTAATCATAAGTGCATTTATTGTCTTTATTATTAGTTCTTCGACATCATTTGGTTTAAATAATAAGGTTCTTGCTACCCCCATAGACATACCTAAGGTCAGTTTTAATCATAATGGAGGCATAACGGATCTCAGCCCAACAATAACCGTTAAAGATAAGATAATGACCAAAGTCGGACAACCAGATGACGAACACGAATATGAATTTCAATCGTTAATATATGCTATAAACAGAGGAGATCAAGTATCTTTTAACTTTGAAGATGAACCCTCTCAAGTTGATGCTTTTCTCATAGATTACGAAACCGACTATAGTACGTTATGGGCTTTAGAGAAAACACCAACCGGAGAGTTTATTGCTAATACACCCTCACCAGGTCTTTATAATCTAGATGTACATGCTATATATCCAGACGGAGAATACGTATCATATTCTAAGTTACTTAACGTTGTAGACAACGATCTAAATCTTCTAAGTTTGACCCCTCAAAGTAATCAATGTGGTAATGAGATAACATTAGATAAGTTAACTGCAAGTGGTAATCCGGCTACAAGCATTTTGAACCAAGTAATTAATCAGCCATTAATCAAAGAGTTGTCATTTGGGATTATCGATGAATTGAACGTACAATTAAACGATGTCAAAAACATTTGCGGAATTCAATTAGGGCTCAAAAATTCACAAAATGATATCAATTTCTTTGCAGTCCAGAGTTCAACAGACGGATCACAATATTCTGATCCAATAGTTTTTGCAAACACAGGATTCAGCGGTGAGTTACCAGAAATGTACATATACCCATCCTCAGTGGAAGCCAAATTCTTAAAACTAGTGCCTCTTGGAAGTACATTGGAAAAAGGCCTGGGAATTACTGACTTTAAGTTATTTGGCCAGTAATACCTAATGTAATGGTTTAAAATATAAAAATAGAGAATCTTTTTCTTATTTTCGAATTTGAATAATAAAATCAATTTCTACCGGAGAATTTAACGGTAAACTATTTACTCCTATAGCTACTCTAGAGTGCCGACCTAGATCTCCAAACACCTTAATAAGGAAATCTGAAGCTCCGTTAATGACTTTTGGATGATCCGTGAAATCATCACCACAGTTTACATAACCTGTTATTTTGACTATGCTTTTTACTTTATCTAAGTCACCAATTAGGCTCTTAATTATAGAGAAGGCGTTTAAACAACAAATTTTACAAGCTAGTTGAGCATCCTCGATTGAAATTTGTTTTCCCACTTTGCCTGTAAATTTCAGGTCGTTTGATGGAGAATTTATGTCGATTGGAAGTTGACCTGAAATAAAAGCTAGATCGTTGACATTTACTATCGGGACGTATGAACCTAATGCTTTTGGTTTTCCAATTGGAATAACAAGATTCAAAGACTCTATTTTTTCTTCGGGTGTCATGTTTGAATATGCCATAATTAGAATTAAAAGGTTAACTTTAGTATTCAGTAACCTTTTTAATATCTTTGACTTTTGTTGTAATTATGTCAAAGGAGGGTGACCTTCCAAAACTTCCCATCAAAAACAGGAAAATAGGTACTATAGGTATCTCTGTTATCGTGATAGGCTCATCATTGTTATTTATCTATATATTGTGGACATCCTTTGGCTATATTGGCCCTTCGTTCTCAACTGATGTTTTAAATTTGCAACAATCAACTTTAAGAACCCAATATCATTTACCGGAAGAACCAGTTATTACAGATCCTCAAGTATTAGAAACTCCACCTTCACTTCGTGAGTTTTTAACAGACAATGCAACTAGTGGTTCGACCAATGCAACTAGTGGTTCGACCAATGCAACTGATCAAGCTTCAGACAATACTCAAGTATCAATAGTTCCAGGATCATCTACTTTGACCGATACGGCATACAGTCCAAATCCTGTCGAAGTCACTGTTGGTCAAACTGTAGTGTGGACAAACGATGACTCCGTATTCCATACGGTAACATCTGGAACCGTCGGTGCAGCAGATGTTGGGAAGGAATTTGATTCGGGTCTAACTGGTCCAACAGCACTGACTAGTAAGGGAAAAACCTTTGAGCATACTTTCGATATAGCTGGCGAATATCCTTATTTTTGTATCTTACATCCAGCGATGGTTGGTACTGTGATAGTGAACTAAAACAAAGGGCATTTTAATTTGTCTCTGGCTTCGTTGATGAAATTAAAGACTTAGACATCCATTAGATTTGTTTAGTGTTCACAGTGGTTTAAACAATTCATCTTTATTCCAAATATAGATAAAGACATCAAAGATAATTGCCACCGGAACAGAGTTCTCAATATGAATTTGAAAAGGGAGCAAAAGGAAAGAAAATAGTTGAACACGAAATTCTAGTTCCGTGATTCCTGCTAATCCGTGACAAAGATCTACCTATTTTATCTAATTGTGATATTCTAAGAAAGTGTAAAAAAATGATGATCAGTACATAATAAATAGAATCATGTATCTTCAGAGTCATGGATAATCGTTTTGACAATGCAAAACCCAATTCGTTGATCAAAGAAAATAGTCCCTATCTATTACAACACGCTTATAATCCAGTTAACTGGTTGGCTTGGAATGACGAGTCCATCAATTTGGCAAAAAAAGAAGATAAACCAATCTTTCTCAGTATAGGATATAGTTCATGTCATTGGTGTCATGTAATGGCACATGAGTCATTTGAAGATACCGAAGTTGCAAAAATCATGAATGAAAAATTTATTAGCATAAAGGTCGACAGAGAGGAAAGACCAGATATAGATGACATATATCAAAGAGCATGTCAACTAGTAAATGGCAATGGAGGCTGGCCATTATCGGTATTTTTGACTCCTGATCTCAAGCCATTTTATGTCGGTACATATTTTCCAAAAGAGAGCAGATATGGTATGCCCGGTTTTACTGAAATTTTAAATCAACTTTCTCAGGCTTATGTACATAAAAAAAGCGACATAAATAAGACCACCTCGGAATTTGTAGGAGCGCTGATAAACACATCAAAAGATATTTTGAACAATAAAAGTGTAGAAATTGACAAGACAGTTCTAGATGAATCCGCATTAAATTTATTGCAAATGGCAGACTTTATTCATGGAGGTTTTGGAATCGCCCCTAAATTTCCTAACGTATCTAACTTATTATTTTTGCTTCGTTATTACGATATATCGAGTATTGAAAAATTCAAGGACTTTGTAACTTTAACAAGTGAAAAAATGATCTGTGGAGGGATACACGATCACCTAGGTGGTGGGTTCTCGAGATATTCGACCGATCAAAAATGGTTAGTGCCGCATTTTGAAAAAATGTTGTACGATAATGCATTATTGGTTATTTTGTTTTCTGAAATGTATCAAATCACTAAGGAGAAAATATTTAGAGATACTGTTGGAAAAACCCTCGATTATATTTTACGTGTGCTTACAAACAAAGAAGGGATTTTCTTTTCAGCTGAAGATGCAGATTCTGACGGAGAAGAGGGAAAATTTTATGTATGGTCTAAGAGAGAGGTCACCTCAATCATTCAAAGTCCTTTGCATCAAAACATCTTCTGTGAATACTTTGATATAACAGAAGTAGGCAATTTTGAAGGGAAAAACATACTAAATATCAAAACCTCAGTCGAACACCTAGCAAGAAAGTATGGATTAGATGTGAAGGAGGTTAATAACATTATAGCTGTAAATTCTGCAAGGCTTTTTGATATCAGAGAGAAAAGGATAAAGCCTCAAAAAGATGATAAAACAATTTTATCATGGAATGCGCTATCTATATCTGCTTTTATCAAAGGTTATAAGATAACAGGTA
>JBGTFK010000042.1:0-14362 GCA_041747305.1 Candidatus Nitrosocosmicus sp. | reverse complement strand
TATACGCACGTTTGGTGGAACTTGGCGCGGAAACTCCTGCAAGAAACCCCTATGTAGCAGAAATGTACAAACTAGCATTAGAAGGAAAACTCTACAGCAGATCAGTTCCTTAATCTTCTTTTTTTGTTTTTGTTTTTGTTTAGGTTTGATATTTATTAGTTAATCTCGTACTGTTAATGTTAATTACCCAGTGATATTTTAGGATAGACAGGTTTGATTAGACAGAAATAGCACTCTTAAGTATCATCATCCAAATAGCTTTGAGATCCAAAGTTGTAATTTAGCTGGATCCATTTCTAATATCTGTATATTTCCATGTCTTAAAATCTCTGTCCCGTCCTCGTCATATTTAGATAAAATGACCACTTTATCGATCCCTACTGTTATAGCCATCTTGCTACATTCTATGCATGGAGCAAGAGTAGAGTATAAAGTAGCATTTTTGGTACTACCAGCATTTCCAAACATAACACATTGCATTATTGCATTGGCCTCCGCATGCACGCAAATACACCTATCTAAAGATTCACCTGATTTAACAATACCCTTAATCCTATCTGTACATCTTTTACATCCACCCTCAAAACAATTCGGAAATCCAGATGGGGTACCGTTGTAACCGGTGGATATTTGTCTATTATTCTTAACTATTACGGCTCCGATTTGTCTAGTAAGGCAGTTGGATCGCATCTTTGCTAAAAAAGCTTGTATCATAAAGTAAACGTCCCAATTGGGTCTTTCAAATTCCTTGTCTAATCCATTCATAAATTCCTATATATAATGGCCATTAATTAAAATAAAACAGTTCAGAGCTAGAAGGTTGTCATCATTACTGTAATATCATAAAACAATGACGCCTATAAAAATATTAAATGGGTTTTTTTGAAAAACACTAAGAATAAATATATAATGGCCAAAGAATTTTGTTTTCAACTGCATTTAATTCCAATTTAATACAACTTAACACGCATTCTCATTCTCAAACATTTAAGATCAATCAATTTTATAGATAGCAAATCAATCAAAAAGGTAAATATAGAAAATATCGATATAAATCGACTAGATTATTGCAATTTTTCTTATTTTTTATTATTTCTTACTTCCTCCTATCTTGAACATTTTCGTATTACACACAGTACATATACCTTGAGTAGCAGGTCTTCCATTTTTCATGGTTACCTCTTTTTCATCTTTCATTTCTCTTTTTGCTTTACATTTAACACAATATCCTTCCATCTGTTTAACCTTCTGCATGAGTAGATAAAATACATGTAGTATAAAATTATTGTTATAAATGACCAAAAAATCATCACTAAAATAGTACTATTTTACTAGATTACGATATTTTATATAAGTAATTATTTCAAAAAATGATATTGAATGCAAAAGAAATTCAGGATAATATTCTAAAATTAATTAAAGAGCATCATGACTGGTTCAATGACTCCATTCCCCTCATAGCTAGTGAAAACATTCCCAGTCCAGCCGTCAGGGAAGCTGTGGCGTCTGATTTTGGAAATAGGTATGCAGAGGGTTGGCCTGGAGAAAGAGTATATGCTGGCTGCACTTTTATAGACAAAGTTGAAAATATTTGCAATGATTTAGCAAGATCAGTATTTAAAGCTGAATTTGCAGATTGTAGAGCAACATCAGGAGTAGTCGCAAATTTAGCAATATATTCTGCGTTCTCAAATCCTGGAGACACCATGATAGCTTCGTCGATTCCTACTGGTGGACATATTTCACACGGAAAAAAAGAACATTCAGGAACGGCCGGCTTGGTTCACGGATTAGTAATAGAACACTTTCCATTTTCAAAAGAAAACATGACCATCGATGTTGAGCTGACCAAGAAAAAAATAGATACAATGATTGCCGAAGGAAAAGGACCGAAAATAGCGATGTTTGGTGGTAGTCTTTTTTTGTTTCCCCATCCTGTGAAGGAATTATCAGAATTCTTGCATGAACGAGATGTGTATATAAATTACGATGGAGCACACGTAGCAGGTCTGATCGCTGGTGGACAATTTCAAGACCCTTTACGAGAAGGTGCCGATTCGATGACCATGAGCTCCCATAAGACACTATGGGGACCCCAAGGAGGCATTATAGTGTCGGTTGAAAAATATTCGGATTCTATAAAGAAAGCAATTTTTCCAGGAAATACAAGTAGTCATCACTTACATCATGTTGCTGGCAAAGCAGTAGCATTAGCTGAATCATTAGAATTTGGAGAGGAGTATGCAAAACAAGTCATTAAGAACGCGAAAATGCTGGCATACTCCCTTGCAAATCATGGATTCAATGTTTTAGGGGAAAAGAGAGGCTATACAGAATCACATCAACTTGCCGTCGATGTCTCAAATTATGGCGATGGTGGAACTATAGAAAAGGATCTGGAAAAATGTAATATAATCCTAAATAGGCAATTGCTTCCTGGAGATATAAAAGAGGGAAGAAACTATTTTCATCCTAGTGGCGTTAGAATAGGAGTTCCTGAAGTAACCAGACTAGGAATGAAGGAAGACGAAATGCAGGAAATAGCAACCTTTATTAAAAAAGTTGTAATAGACAAACAAGATATTCCTAAAGTTTTGCAAAATGTAAAAGAGTTCAAGAAGAACTTTCAAAAGGTGCATTATGCGTTTGATAATGAAACCCCTGCATATGAATACATTCAATTGGTAAACAGGAAAGAATAAATCAATTAAATCAAAGGAATTATGAAAAATTAATGGAAATATCTAGATTCTTATAGATATTTCTACACATGATTTATATAATATAGAAGGATCAATTATCTTGCAAAAAAATATGCCAATCGATCCAGATTTTCCAGCAAATCATCAAGTAATTGGAAAGATAAAAACTTCAGACGATGAACAATTTCACTATTTATGGGGTCCAGGTTCACTAAAAGAGGCAGCAGAGAATCCAGAAGTTAAAGAAGCATTCCAGGCAAAAGGAGAAGAAATAGGACCTTTAGGTGTAAGTGGAACTATGGTAGCAGTCGACTGGGACTCGTGTGTAGCAGATGGAGCATGTATTGAAGCATGTCCTGTACAAGTTTTTCAATGGTACAGAACTGAGCATGACGTATCACCTAAAGATGCAATAAATGAAGTATTTGAAGGTACTGGCTCTTCAGTTAAAGAAGAAAGAAAAGACTATACAGATAAAGCAGATCCGATCAGAGAACACGATTGTATTTGGTGTATGGCATGTGTGTCGGTATGTCCACCTCAAGCAATTAAGGTAGATCAGGCCGCATTGGAATTCCACGAAAAAGCATCAGGAACATTTAACGAAGAAATATCAAAAGGTAGTGCACCACCACCGCACGCACACTAAACTTTTTTTTAGAATCAGCAATAATTACTTACAAGATTATTAATGTTAGAAAAACAAAAGTAAATAAAAATTAAATCAACATAACAAAATATAGAAATTACCAGATCATCCAAGATTCTAACGTTTTTGAGAATGAATTTAGAATAAACCTGCATCGTGATGAAATATCCAAGTGATCTTCACCAAGTAATTCATCAATGCATTGAACGAATAAAATTAAAGGAGAAGAAGCAGAATCTAGCCTAGCCCAATCATTTCCACACGATTCTAAAATATCGTCCACCTTTTGAGTATATAGTTTGGAAATTGCAAACAACACATCCTCCAGTTCAGAGTTTGAAATCTCGTGAGACGAGAGAAATGACTTCAGGTTCTCTGAATTTATAAGAAAGGAATCGATGTAGTGATTCTTGATTGATTTAGGTACGCGAGTCATGCTATGAAGATCCTTCATTAAGAAATGTTTCTAATTTGTGTTTCAAATAGTCATTAATTTTGCTACCGTCTACCTTACCTCTCAGAACTGCCATACTTTTGCCCATCAATACACCCATGGAATTGGGCCCTTTCTCTCTTATAACGCTCAAATTATCATCAAACAATTTATCCAAAGTAGAAAATAAGTCTGAATCATCTAATTTAGTCAGGTTGAGAGAATTTATTGCCTCCTCTACCGACATGCAATCCTTTTTCATTAATTTTTCAAAAATTAAGATTATGGACTCTTTTGCAATAAGTCCCTTATCAAGTCTATTGAAAATGTCTAGAATCATTTCATCTGTCAAGAGGTCCTCATCAAGGTTATTTCTGGAGAGACTAACAATATCTTCAGTAAGTTTTGATGCAACGAAGGTAGGTGAAAGAGTGGGATTGGATATCAAAAGTCTTTCAAATAAATTATAATAATCAGAATCAAAGATTTGTTCAGATAGTTTCATATTCAATCCATACTTTTTCATAATTCCTTTGATTAATTCATTCCACGGCAAAGGTATTTTATCCTTCAAATTATCAAGTAAGTTACGATCAACAGGAATTGGCATGATATCCGTTTCAGGATACATTCTGGATGAACCTGGTCTAGGTCGTGAAAAAATAGTAGTTCCGTCTAAAGTAACTGAACGAGTTTCAGCAATAACACCATATTTAAATTGGATTATCCTTTTAATCAATGGTTCAAGAAGATTGTTTATTTTTTCCCTGTTACCACCTATTATTATAAAGGCATCGTCAGAGGAAACATCAACAGATTTCTTAAGGCTATCTATCTCGTTAATAGTGATTCCATAATTAGGTAATTCATCGGAATGAAAGACACCACCCAGCCCAAAAAATCTAACAAACTCTCCCAACTCTTTACCTAGTCTTACATCTTTCACAGGCTCATAGCCAATCAACCCTCTTAAACCCCTCAAACGAATACAATTAATTACCGGGTCCGGATCTTTTAGTATTTTTTTTATTACCTTAGATGATGAATTTGAGAACAAGGATGTTAAGTCTTCAATTTTATCGCCAATAAAGGAATCATCGATATTTCTATTTTTAAATTCATCGGCAATTTTAATTAATCCGTACTGTCTTTTTGTTTCATAGTCTAAAACTTTGATAAGTTGTGATAATTGCTGTACTCCTTTGACTTCGACTACTTGGCCACCATTGACAGATATATTTACATCCTGCCTTATACTCCCGATTCCTCGCGTGACTCTTTTACTACTTCGAAGTAATCTACCGAGAGTTAATGCGACGTTTACAATTTCTGCAGGAGTCCCAGATATGGGATCAAGTGCGATTTCGACTAACGGGATCCCAAGCCTGTCAAGTCCATATTCCTTTACTAGAGGACTGGTAGAAATTAATTTTGCTGCATCCTCTTCTAAACATATGCCCTGAACACCTACCTTGTTGAAATTATCGACTTCTAAATAACCGCCCGTCGATATCAACATAGTCCTTTGAAATCCACTGACATTAGAGCCATCTATCACTAATTTCCTCATGACATGAATTTCATCTACAATATTTGAATTTAGAGCAAGTGAAAACAACAATGCTGTTTCAAGTGCATCTTTGCTTACTTCATGTGGGGGCTCCTCGTCAGCTTCGACTAAACAGCTATATCCTACTTTAGAATAATACTTGATTGAATTCATTTTGGCGTGTTCAAATAATGCTGCTTTGTCAAAATCACCCAATTCACTTTTTGTAGGCCTCAAAACTCGAATAAAGTTGAAATCATAACCCTCGTCGTTGGTCCCATCGCCTTTGCAACTACAAAAGAGTTTAGATAATGTACTTAGTTGTTGATGTATTTCAAAGCCAACCTTTACGCTTAATTTGTCGATATCTAGATTCATCAAATTCGTCCTCTTTAAACCTATTAAACTAGTGGCAACATATTAGAAATTTCATTAGAATAATCAGTTTTCATGATCCTAACAAAATCCTCGGCATCCGTATTATTACCTAACGCCCACATTGCTTTAACGACAGCGGTCTCCGAACTCATATTTGAAAGAGGGATAACACCCAAACCCAAAAGATCTCTGCCGGTATCATAAACGGTCATCTGTACGGTACCAAATATACACTGTGAAGTCATAAAAACAAAAATGCCTAAATTTATTAGTTTTTCTAAAATAGGAAAGCAGTCTTTACTCACATGTCCAAGCCCAGTACCCTCCAATATAATGACTTTATAATCCATCTGTAAAAAGTTCTCAAGAAATGAAGAACTAAATCCAGGATAGAATTTCAATAGAAACACTTTATCACTAAAAGCCGTCTTTGAAGTAAAATTTTTTGAAATATTTGCACGTTCTATTCCCTTGTCTAATAACTTATTGTATTTTATGTCTGAATTCTCAATTAAGGCAAAAGGCATACCATCAAGCGATCTAAATGCATCACGTTTGCTGGTATGATTTTTTCTTACTCGTGTCCCAAGGTGACATGCAATTACTTCATCTGATGTATTATGGTGCATACAAACAAAAATGCCTGAATATCTTGCATCCTTGATAAATCTTATTGCGCCAACTAGATTGCTGAATGCGTCTGAAGAAGGTCTATCAGATGATCGCTGAGAACCAACCAAAACTACAGGAATTGAGATATTTTGGAGAGCGAAACTCAGTGCAGAGGAAGTATAATGCATGGTATCCGTACCGTGAGATACAATAATTCCATCATAGTGTTCGTTGTTGATAGCATATGAGATTCTATCCGCTAAAGCAGACCAATGATTGGGATTCATGTTTTCACTATATTCATTGAATAAGAATTCAGGGTAAATGTATCCGTAGTCAGAAAGTTCTGGAAAAGCAGAATATAATTCAGATGCAGTCAAAAGTGAAGTTACACCACCTGTTCTATAATCTATTTTACTTGCAATAGTGCCACCTGTACTAATTAGCAATATTTTTGGTAATAATTTAGAACCATTCATTTTATCGAATAAATTGTGGTGGTTATTATTGTCATCGTTAGCAGGAGAGGCATTATCACTTGGACCTGATTTTGCTATAGGTTTTTTTGATAATTGATCAACATTTTTATTGATAATTTCTATGATATTTTCTATTTCAATTCCAATATTGTAACCGCTTTTCAATTTTAACACTATATATTTGTCACTAAATGTTTCATATCGGGGTAGAATAATGCCAAAAAATTCTGCTTTTTTAGTAACTATTTTCACTTCATCACCTACACTAACTTTAAATTTGTTTAAAAATTGTTGAGAATTTCTGCTATAGCTTTTATCAGAGCTATTATGGGAATCGAGATCAATAATTCGTGTCAATTATACAAGTATGAAAAAGGTTAGAAAATATATAGTTAGATCATAAAAGGTAAATTTTAAGAAAGTATATAACTATTTAGGGTTTCACCAATAACTTTCCGATCATCCAAGGATGAAATAGACAGGTATATTCAAAAAATCCGGGTTTATTAAAAACAACAGTGAAGGAGCTGCTAAAAGAGTAATCAAATTTCTGTTCTTTATCCAAAGATAGCAACGGTCCGGAGTTAACGAATTTTTCACTTCCATTAAGAGCATATACAGAGTTTTGTTTTAATTCCATTACTTTATCATCTGCTGCAATTACAGTAGGAGTTAATGCTCGTGCATTTAACATCATAACAATCCGTGTTCCATTACTAGTCTTTTCTTCTAATGGCTCTCCCAGATTATTTAATACCGGGGTAAATTTTGTGTTATTAGGAACGTAGAAGGGAACCCCGATCTTTTCGATATTACCTAAATTCCTTATAAAGGTAACAGTATGAGGATTTGGAACACCGACTCCGTTATACCACGTTATACTATCCCCGGCAGTAATTTCTACATAATCAGGAAAATACTTTGTAACGGATACGGTATTATTTCCTTCTCCCACTTTAATAGCATAATTATCAGTCTTTATAGAGGAGGTGTTATTACCGGTTGAAGAACTATTGCTATTTTTGGCATCAACGGAAGCATAAACAGAATTAATATGAATAATAAAGATAAAAACAGTAAACAAGATTCCTAGATGAAAAATTTTAACAACTAGCATTGCCTAAATCCATCTCTATTTCTTACCATAACAATATATTGTTTTTTATATTCAAGCTAAAAAACAGGATTATTTGATAAGCTAAAGTACTATTTTATTAAGATAAAACTATTATTTTAGTGAAATTATTCATATTGGAATATTGATATTTAGGTAAAATCGTCCTGAAGTGATTTTGATTCGATTAATTCTTGAATCTCCTCATTCATCTTTAAGAACCTAATACCCTTTTCGGTAGTCCTGTATTTGCCGTCGGTGCCAAGAGCCAACAAGTTATTTTCTAATAGTATGGGCAAATACTCCTTTATTTGAGCATATGATAGAAAGGCCTTGTACATTATTTTAGTTTTTGAAATGCCTCCATTAGCGGCATTTAGGATATTAGAAATTATTTCGGTCCTATTCCGATATTTCACACAATAATATAGAAGAATGTATTATATAACTTATATCGTTGATTATTCTATATTAATATACTATAGTCGATTAATTATACATACACAAGATCATAACAGGATATTAATTATTGATTATTGATTATCTATAGCTATAAAGTTGACTAATAAGAAAATCAATTTTTCAGAATGTGAAGCTATTATCTTTGATATAGATGGTGTATTAGTTGATGTAAAGAAATCATATGATGAAGCAATAATAAAAACAGTCCAGTTTATACTAATTAAGAGTTTTAACATAAATTTAGATAACTTTCCTTTTCAAGGCTTGATTTCAAAACTTCGAAATACGGGCGGATTTAATAATGATATCGATACTGCTTATTCAATAGTTCTAATAATTTTATATTGTATTTTAAACAATAAAATGAATTTAGACAAGACCGTTCAAGTTTTTCATAGCATATTGGAGAAACTAGATGACAAAGGCAAAGATTCGGTAGAAAAAGAGCTCGAGAAGATCGGAAATATAACATCCATAACAAAGCAATTAAGATATCCTAGCGATGGCGATACGATTTCCACCCTTTTTAATGAAATCTTTTATGGTCCAATTTTATATAAAAAGCGGTTCAATAAGGAGCCAATATACTATTTTGACGAGCCACTAATAAGCAAAGATATTCTAATAATTAAAGAGAGTACAATACGTTTTCTTTCACAGAAATTTAATGGAAATTTGGGATTGATATCCGGACGAAGCAAGGTTGCTTCTTATTTCACACTTAGAAGTATTCTAGATTACTTTAATGAAAATGCTTGCGTGTTCTTAGAGGATGAAAATAGAGAATTCTCCAAGCCTAATGCATTTGCCCTACAAAAGGTATTTGATAATTTAAAATTAAGTAGTGCGTTGTACGTTGGAGACTCCATGGCAGATCTTTTAATGGTAGAAAATTTTAGGAAGCAAACAACAGAGGACAGAATATTTTTTTGTGGAGTCTATGGTGATGGTGAGGGTGATGGTGATGGTGATTGTGAGGGTGAAAATAACAACCGATCAATTGATAAGAAAAGACTACTAAATTCAAATAATGCAGACGTAGTCATTAAAAATGTAAACGATTTACCAAATATATTAAATAATACAAAAAATTAAAACACATAGTGATTATTGAGGATCATCAACGTACGTGTGAAATCGAAAGAAGGACGAAGGAAGTAAATATAGTGACTAAAATTAATTTAGATGGAAAAGGAAATTCAAACGTTAATACAGGGATCGATTTTTTAAATCATATTGTAATATCTTTTTCAAAACACAGCAAGATTGACATTGATTTGAAAGCAAAAAGTGAAGACGGTATCAAGCATCATCTAATTGAAGATACAGGCATCGTATTAGGCCAAGCCATTGATAAGGCCCTGGGCAAGAGAGAGAACATTAATCGTTTTGGAAATGCCACAGTTCCAATGGATGAATCCGTTTCAAGCGTCTCTGTAGATCTAATAAAGAGACAACATAGTCACATCGACATGAAATTAGAAAGAGAAAAGATTGAGAATATTTCGCAAGAAGATATTATTCATTTTTTTCACTCATTTATTGGAAATATTAATTGTTGTATGCATATTATCGTACATTATGGAACAAATGATCACCATAAAATCGAATCTGCCATAAAAGCCACCGCAGTTGCATTAAGGAACGCCATCGGGATTGATCCAAACAGCGAAGGAGGTCCTACTACCAAAGGGATGATGTAATATATGGTGAAAATATCAATTTTTGATTATGGAGCCGGAAACATTTTTAGTCTCCAATCATCCTTGCAAAGAAACGGAGCACAGGTATCAATCATAAATGATTTTGAAGAAACATCAGAAGTAGATGGGATAGTATTGCCCGGCGTTGGAAATTTTGATCCAGCAATTATTTCAATAAACAAATGTAAAGCAGGATTCTCCCGATTTATGGAAAAAAACATTCCAGTCTTGGGAATATGCTTGGGAATGGAGATGTTATTTGAGAAAAGTGAAGAGGGACAATTAGCAGGGCTTGACATAATTGAAGGAGAAGTATTGTCCCTTCCCAAAAACTTGGTAAAAATCCCTCATATAGGATGGAATAGTTTAGAGATAACAGATAAGAAGAGCAAATTATTTGAAGGAATACCAAATAAATCTTGGGTCTATTTTGTACATTCTTATTATACTACACCTAAAAATAGCGACATAATAACATCAAGATCGAATTACGGAGTACACATCCCGGCCTCAATAGAAATTAACAGTATTTATTGTACACAATTTCATCCAGAAAAATCAAGTACAATTGGCGAAAAAATGATTAAAAATTTTATAAATATTTGTAAACGATCAAAATGAAAAGCATCGCAGCAATTGATCTATTAGATGGCCAGGTAGTAAGATTGGTTAATGGTAAATTAGAAAATAAAACCGTGTACGATGACAATCCATTAGAAGTGGCAAAAAAATGGGAATCCGAAGGGGTTGACATGTTACACATAGTTGATCTAAATGCAGCTTTGAATACAGGAAAGAACAATAGCGAAATAATATTAAAGATCATTGATTCGGTAAACATTCCAGTACAGGTTGCAGGTGGAATCAGAACTATTAACAGCATAAATAGATTCTTAGACATCAAAAAGCCAATAAAGGTTGTCATAGGAACATTTGCTTTCAAACAACCTGAGATAATACAAAAGATATCAAAGAAAAGACTAAACCGGATTATAATTTCAGTAGATCACAATAAAGAAAATGTAATGATCTCTGGATGGAAGGAATTTTCAGGTATAAAATTATTTGATGCCATCAGGTTTTACCAAGAACTGGGTATTAATGAGTTCTTGTTGACAAACATTGACAAAGATGGCACCTTAGAAGGTCCTGATATAGAAACACTAATCAAAATAAATAATACCTTTAAAGATATAAAAATAGTTTCTAGCGGAGGAGTTAGCAATATCATAGATATATTGAAGTTAAGGAACGTTAATTGTTATGCAGTAATCTTAGGGAAAGCATTGTATGACAAGAAATTGAAAATAGAACATGTTCAAGAATTGATTTAATATGGCAGTGGCAAAAAGAATCATTCCCTGTCTGGATGTAAGTAAAGGTAGAGTTGTAAAAGGTATTAACTTTAAGGAGCTAAAAGATGCTGGAGACCCTGTCAAATTAGCCAAACAATATAGTGACGAAGGCGCCGATGAATTAATATTTTTAGACATTACTGCTGCTGAGGAACATCGTAAAACAATGAAAGATATTGTAAAAAATGTAGCAAGTGTAATAAACATACCATTTACGGTAGGGGGCGGCATAAAGACATTGGAAGATGCACGTAATCTACTCTTGAGCGGCGCAGACAGGGTTTCAATAAATACCGCAGCAGTAGTAGACCCGGAATTGATCCAGGAATTAATGCGTATTTTCGGAAAGCAGTGTATAGTAGTTGCTTTGGATGTAAAAAGAAACTATGATCAAAGTGGGAAAAATTTTTTTTCCAAGGATGGAAAAAAATATTGGTTTGAAATCAAGATCTTCGGTGGGAAAAAATCTACGGGAATTGATGCTATTGAGTGGGCTAAAAAAGTTGAAAAGTTGGGAGCAGGAGAAATACTTTTGA
Source organism: Candidatus Nitrosocosmicus sp. (assembly GCA_041747305.1). Classification (GTDB taxonomy): domain Archaea; phylum Thermoproteota; class Nitrososphaeria; order Nitrososphaerales; family Nitrososphaeraceae; genus Nitrosocosmicus. The sequence goes on along the minus strand of JBGTFK010000042.1, from coordinate 2,390 downwards.
CAAGCATAGATACAGATGGGACAGAAAATGGATACGATATTGAATTAATTAATGCGATTTGTGATGAAATAAACATTCCCGTTATAGCCTCAGGAGGATGCGGATCGGTTGATGATATACTAAAAGTGTATAAAAAAACAGAGGTCGATGCAGCGTTGGCAGCATCTCTGTTCCATTTTAATAAGGCAAAATTAAAAGAGGTCAAGAAACATCTAGAGAAAAATAACATATTAGTAAGACCATAATGTTAAAATGTTAAATTAGTATGAGAAAAATAAAACAGTAACAATATTCTAAAATTTAAAACTAAACAATATTACTTGTCAGAGAAACATCCATCATCTAAAGTGTTTTGACGATATCAAAAGTAGTAAACTCCTCCTTATATTCCTCATTCATAATTTTAATATCTGTCACTAGAGCATCCTTAGGTCCCGACTTACACCAACTAAGCATTTTATCAATATTGACATCCAAACCCTCCATCACAGATTCTACCCGTCCGTCTGACAAATTTCTAACCCAACCAACGACGCCTATCTCCTGTGCCTTTTGTGCAGTATTTTGACGATAATATACCCCTTGTACCTTTCCACTTACAAAAATATGGACTCTAGTATAATTTATCAAAGTCAAAACCACATGATATTTGAATCATACAAAAAATGTTATGGAATTAAGCCGCCTTCTTCTTCATAAAGATCCTTATAAGAGGTACCTTTTCTTATTAATTTTATATCGCCCTCACAAGTTTTCATCAGAACGGGGGGTTTTGTTTGACAATGAAATGGCATATTAAAAACTAGAGAATAGGCTCCCACATTATAAAACAAAATATAATTTCCAATGTTCGCGTATGATAGGTCGGATAGTTTTGAGGTAGGAAAAACATCTAAAGTATCACACAATCTTCCCACAAGATGAATATTCTTCCCAGTATACTGTTTGTTAGAATTGGAAAAGTAAAGATGATTACTGTTGTTTTTGTTTGATATCACTTCCTGAGGATATTCTTGTTTAAGTAAAGCGGCATCTAACAAAAGATGATATCCTGTATCTAAAATAACTATTTTATGATCATTGTATTCTTTAGTATTGACAATTTTTGAAACCATTATAGACGATTCTGCAACTAGGTACCTACCGCTCTCTATCATTAGTGTAAATTTATCATGGGAGGACACTAGATTATTCAGTTTTTCTATGTATACAGACGACATTTCACTTGGCGTAGGAACGGGCTCGTTATAATATACAGGAGTCCCGCCGCCAATATCCAGTGTTTTTAATGAAAAATCTGGAATTTCTTTTTTTAGTTTGTTTAATAATGAATTTAGTCTGTCTAGAGCATTAACATAACATACAAAGTTGGTAATTTGGGATCCCAGATGAAAATGAAAACCCTCAAACTCCAATAAGGGATTATCAAAAATAGATTTAACAATGAAATAAGCTGAATCAACTTTCCCACCGTTTAAAGGAACTCCAAATTTGCCATTTTTGTAAGACGCCCTGACCTCGGCTTTAACACCTACCTCAGGATTGATACGTACCATTACTTTAGGAATAATGCCAACAGCGTTAGCAGCTTGAGACAAATTAACTAATCCAAAGTAAGAACTAACGACAATTCTCGTAATTCCATAAGAAAGCGCCTGCTTATATTCATCTAGCTCTTCTGTTACACTAGTGTAGACAATATTTTCAGGATTAATGTTTAATTCCCTTATAAAAAACAATTCACCCAGAGAAGTAAGATCAAAAGTAATATTGTCTTTCATGAATGTTCTAAGGATAGATGGATTAAAATTAGCTTTAATTGAATAAGCAATCTTTACATGACCATGGAATTTTTCATAAGCTCTGTTAAGTTCTAAAACTTTACCATGCAGAGCCTCTTCGTCTACTAGATACAGGGGAGTCCCATATTTTTCAACCAACTGGCTAATTTCTTCGTCTGTAAAAAAACGATTAATCTTAGATAACGTTACTTTATTTTGAATAATCTGCAGTACATTTTCAACCATTCTTTTTGTGAAAGTTATTCAACGAGATTATACTTAAAAACATTGCCCCTAAAATTTACTTTCATTTTAATAATTATGTTAAATAATTTATAATAATTTTTGTGCAATATTAATAAAAAATATAAGAATACAATTTTTTTCAAGTAATAAAGAAATCAAAATATGGGAGAAAATAGAAAAATTACCTATAATAAGGTACTGTAACTTTCTCACCCGACTTACTATCTCTTTGAGTTTTTATCTTCTTAACAGCATCTTCGAAGTGTTTCATTGTGACATGTGCCTCCGTTGCGTGTTTTGCAGCGTCTTCAGGAGTACTATATTTTTGAAGATACTCATGCAACACAAGTGAAATCGCGGTAT
>JBGTFK010000041.1:0-13430 GCA_041747305.1 Candidatus Nitrosocosmicus sp. | reverse complement strand
GTCTCTTTTTTTAAAACTGAGAATGACGTGATCAGGGTAAGAATTGAAGCACAGTACTATATGGAACCACACGCTACAATTGTAATGATAATCAAAAATTTTGTGGAAGATATAGAAGTCAACGTTAAAGGCTATTCATTACCTACAGAAAAATACAATAATCTGGAAATACAACCAAATCTTAAATGCAATGTGATCAAGATGAGCAGAATAGCTCCAATCACTAAAGGATTTCCATTCAGATTTGAATTAAAATCCATTAGCAAGAGCTTGATTGAAATTTCAGAAGTTTTGATTGCGACGGGAGAAAATGAATACAGAAATATTCCTATGTTATATGAAAAATAGGTTAGTAGTGGAAAATAATTTTTTGAATCTGTCCCTGGTGAACCCAAATTTATAGTCAAATTTGACGTGGGCCGAAAGGGATTTGAACCCTCGGCCTTTCGATTATCAGTCGAACGCTCCACCAAGCTGAGCTATCGGCCCTGTTTTTCTATTTTCTAAAGGCTTTATTTTTGTAATATAAATGTAATTTATTGTGTTCTTGAGGTCAAATTTTAGTAAACAATCAAACTTCATGTCGATAGAAAGAATCATTGGCTTTTCTATTTACTATAGATCAAATTTAGCGGTCATTTTCCTATAAGAATTATTTTTTTATTCTATTACTATCTACATCGTAATGAAAGTATGAACTAATTCCAACCATGTTTAGCTATTTCAAACATGAAAGTATTGTATTTTATCAAATTTAATATATACTTTCAGGATCAGTATTATAGCAATTTGTATTGTTTTAAGTAAAAATTCCACCAAAAATTCTCAAACTAGCATAAATATCCTAGATGGAATGAGTAAAAAAATATACCTGCACATTATATCATTAACTGTTTGAGTAGTCGAATCCGGTGTATTGCCATTATTACCAAAAGAAATAATGAAGAATCTAAAAAGGTTTCTAACTTGTTAAGAGAAAAGTTAGCTGGACATGGGATTAGTGTCATAGACTTTAGAAAGAACTATGATTCACATCGCCCGGAATTGAATATTGATATTGATTTGGCTATTGCGATTGGTGGCGACGGTACTACTATCAAAACATTTAGAACGTTACCGCCAAGCATACCAGTGCTTTGCATAAATGCGGGTGGTACCCGGGGAATTCTTTCAGAAGTCTCAAAGGATTCAGTTGATTCTATAGTGGGTCCTCTCTTAGATGGTCATTATTTTCTTGATAGAAGGATTAGATTAGTAGCAGATCTTGGCGAAGATATTACTGTCCCTGTATTGAATGATTATGTCATAATGCGTTCAGATCTTACGAAAACACCTTTGTTTTATCTCTCCATCAATGACGACGGTTATAGTCAAAAGATGGATGGATTGATAGTTTCAACCCCCACCGGATCTACTGGACATTCTCTATCCAGTGGCGGACCTATACTGCAAGAACATTTGGATTGTATGTTGATTACTCCTATAGGATCAGTTAATAGGCTGCCTTCATTTGTGTTACCTTTAATGACAATTACAATAAGCGCAACTCACGATCTCAAATTAATCATGGATGGCCAACTTGTAAAGGAAATCCAAGAGAATCAGCCAATAAAGATTTCTAAATATCGATATGACGCAGTGTTTCTTAGATTCAATAAAAATGATACTCGACAGATGAACAAACTTGGATTCTAGAAAAAAATTTGTAACAGATTCCAATATATTTTATAGTGGAATACCATTTCAGACCACCTCAGATTATGTTTATTATGTAACACCTGATATTCGAGAAGAAATAAATCACATCAAGAGACGGATTGATGGGTTGAATTTATTGATAACGGCAGGAAAGGTGATAATTCATCAAGTAGATATCCATATCCTTTCTATGGTCCAACAAAAATGTATAGATCTAGGTCAAACGGAATTGTCAAAGGCAGATTGTTCTGTAATTGCACTGAGTCTACAACTTCATATGCCAATCCTATCTACCGATTACGCTCTGGCCAATGCTGCAAAATATTTTTCTATAAATATACTAACGCCTGGGAAAAAAAATTTTGTGACAAAAAAAACAACAAAGTATTGCAGCATATGTAAGATTTTTTTTGATCTAAATTCAAGTTTTTGCAACAAATGTGGCAACAGTTTGGTCCTTAAACAGGAAAGGATTCGTTAGTATAGTATTAGGATGTGAGCCACTTTACTTATGATATATTGACAGTCTACAGTTGTTATTTGACCAAGAATTTCGGAAACTACCTTTTCCTCTCTGAAGATATCATTCCACATAGTGTAGTTTGAATGATTACGCAAATTTGCTATAAGAATAGATAGTTAAGTTCTTAAGCAATTAATGTAATTGTGGTATATGAAAAATAATCTAAAATTCATACAAAGCAGCACGACAAAAATGTTTAATTATTTTTTAAGAGATGTATTGTAGATCAATCTGCAAAACATACAAAGCGTATAAGACCAACGACTCTTTTAGTTATTACAGCCAGGGTTACAAATTATGCAAGGAATGTGAATTGTTTCTTGAATGGCAGGGATTTAAATGTCCATGTTGTAATACTATTCTGAGAAGTAGACCACATAATTCGTTTTCAAAACAACGATTAAGGTTAGGTCAAAGTTAATTATAAAAAAAATCAAATCCAAGCCATTTGATAAAATTATATCTTAAAGTAATTATGTTGTTGTGGAGTTAAACTATCTATTTTCAAACCAAATGAATCCAAAGAAGTCATTATTATCTTTCTATCAATTTTTTTCGGTGTTTTATAGATCTGGTTTTCTAACTTTTCATGAAATTGTGAAAGGTAAATAATAGACAAAAATTGATTTGAGAAAGAAATGCTCATAACCTCTGGCGAGTTCCCTTCTGCACCGACCAAGTTAATAACCCTCCCCTTTCCTAGCAAGTAAATTTTTTTTTTACTTTCTCCAACTCTGTAGCATTCTACATTCATTCTTGGGGAGAAATGGTTCGGGTCTACAGAATTCAAATAATTTACGTCAATTTCTACGTCAAAATGGCCTGCATTACATAATATTGCGCCCTCCTTAATTTTTTCAATTTGATCTTGACCAATAACATTTACTTGACCGGTACAAGTTATGAAAATATCTGCATTTGATATTACCTCATCTAATGGCTTCACTTCCAAACCATCAAAAAAAGCCTCTAATGCTCGAAGGGGATTAACCTCTGTAATTGTCACTTTAGCTCCCATTCCGGAAGCGCATCTTGCTACGCCTTTTCCAACCCAGCCGTAGCCGCAAACTACGATCCTCTTACTAGATAATAGTATCCCCGTAGTTTTTAATATGCCTTCTATAGTACTTTGACCTGTTCCGTATTTGTTATCAAATAAGTATTTTGCCCTTGAGCGATTTACTGCGATAATTGGATACAACAACAAACCTTCTTCACCCCATGCCATGAGTCTGTTAACTCCCGAAGTAGTTTCCTCAGTTCCGCCAATTATGTTGAACTTTCCTCGTAGTGCTCTTTTGTGAAGCTCTCCACCATCATCTGTAATAATGTGAGGTTTGGTCTCTAACACACTTTCCATGTTACTGTAAAAATCTAGTAGGGTATCTTCCTTTTTAGCAAAAATCTTTATGTCATTCATAATCAAAAAAGATTTGACTGGTTCTTGGATTGATAGTGGGTTGGCAGGGCACAAAGCAACTTCGGCACCGGCCCCTTTAAGTGCCATCAACAAGACCGATGTTTCTTTTGTGATGTGTAGACAAATGCCAAGTTTAAAATTTTCCAAGCGCCTTTTAGAGACAAACCTTTGAGTTAAACGATTTAAAACGGGCATGCTCTTCTTCGCCCACAAGTATTCTGACTTTCCAATTTCATACTTTTCTACGTCTTCAGGCCTAATTGCCATACAAATTACACCCCAATCCCAATGAAATCTGGTGGTATTATATCAATCTATTTACTTGTAATCACTTAGTATGTCTGAGTATCTCGAATCCTTGTATGCAACGTATTTAACATACTCTCCATAAGATTTATCAAAACCGCAGTTATCACATTTGACTAATGAAAAGTCATCACTGAGAAATGCTGCTTCTTTACAATCTGGACATCTGATTTTCACTTAGATCGCTTTCAGTTGTTTTATTATTGGTTGTCTTACCTTTCTAAATACCCTAAACCCGCAAATACATTTTATTTCTGGTAAGTATGACAACTCTTCTGCTGTTACGTTAGTGCCACATGACATGCATTCATACGTTACTGCACCCATAACTTCGTTACTCATACTTAATATCTCTTTGAACAGCTATATAATTATTATCCAATTAATGGCTCTGTTAACTTAACGAAATTTTTCAACTCCTTTCCAATACTCCTTTCCAATCAGTTAATTCCAATCAGCTAATTTATTTTGGAACAATAGCTCATAAATCCTGCTCAAATACAGAGAATCTTGATGTAATGGTTCATTTGATACGAAGTTATTTAAAATTTAATCTCAAATTAACTCTTAAGTTAAAAGAGCCCAATTAATACAAATCTACATTTATTAACATACCAATTGCCTTTTCATACCTGGCCAAAGATTGGTGGTTTAATTTGGTTGAGAAAATGAAAGTTTGGTTACTCTGCAAATCCGGTACAGGCGCAATAACCAAATTCGTCAATTCGTTTATCACACCGAGGACATTTTTCAAAGTAGTTGACCTCCCACATATGCTTACCATATAATTGATAGTGTGTATCGATTTCTAAGGGAACGGTGAATTTTTGATCTTTCTTCTCTTCATGGGGATCTTTATGTGAACCCTTTTCCTTTTTGTTCAATACTATAATCATTATATGAGATAATCCTATATTTCTATTTAATTGTCATTAAAACTAATTATTATAATCACTCTTTCTAATATTAATCCAAGATGAAAGACTACTCTTTAGTAGATGATAATCTTATCAGAAAAATTGTTAGACCACGAGATATCTTGTCAAGAAAAGGTGAGAACGGTATAGCCTTGGTGGTTGGAGGGAGCAGAATCTACCATGGAGCTCCTCTACTATCCTCTCTAGCAGCCTTAAGAAGTGGGACTGACTTGGTCTACACTGCTATTCCAAAGATCAACTTAATTTCATCCAGAATTTTTTCTCCTGATCTCATATTCTTGCCATTTCCAGATGATAAACTAACCACCGGATCAGTAAGGAGGCTTTTAAATACCATACCAAAAAAAATTGATGCAGCAGCGATTGGGATGGGATTGAATGCATCTAAATCACAACCATTGATTTTGCTTATACAAAAGTTAATGGAAAGCGATTCTCATCTGGTGATTGACGCTGGGGCTCTAATTCCTGAGATACTACAAAGTATATCCAAGTTTGACACAATAATTACCCCTCATGCTGGAGAATTCAAGCGGCTGTTTGGTGATAGCCCTACCACAAAGTTATCAGAGCAGATAGAATTGGTATCCCGAAAAGCAAAGGAATTTGACCTGACTATTGTATTAAAGGGATATCAGAACATAGTTTCTGACGGGGTAAGCACTTTTGTTATAGAAAGAGCAACACCATCAATGACCGTAGGAGGGACAGGAGATATACTTTCGGGATTAATTACTGGGTTCAGGACAAAATATGGATCATTACATTCTTGCTTACTTGGTTTATTTTTTAACGGAAAAGCAGCATCACGACTCTCGAGTAAGATCGGATTTCACATGCTCGCCTCTGACCTTTTGACTGAATTACCTTATGTGATGAAGGAATATGATGCTATTAATTGATTATCTGATTAATTAATTTACTGACCAATCATAAATTGATAGGATCTATTTTACTATTTTCCAAAGATGTTGTTTCCATCTTGACCCACGTATCGTTGAATTGACTAACTAAGGTGGGAATAAAAATTTCATGAGAATCGAAATAAGCCGATTTGGTACCATCGTTATTAAATAATATCGTACTGTTGTTATCAAAGATAAACATATTTGTACTTATTTTTGCACATTTCTTATCAACTGCGTTAGGCAAAATTATTGAATCAGCGGGGCACATAAAGTCAAATAGGATTCTTACTTTTACTCCTCTGTATATGGCCTTCAATATCTCTTCCTTTGAGGCATTTAGAATCACATTTCCCCAATGATTTAGAGAGATGTCGATTGATTCGTTTGTTTTTTTTAGTAATTCAATAATCTTGCTGTCTGTGGAAAATTGATTTAAGACTAGGTATCTTTTCTCCTCAATTCCCTTATTCTTCAATCCATTTTCATTAATCTGTTGAAGCGTATCTATTATTTTCCTTAAGCTCTTAATTCTGTTCTCGTACTTTCTTACTATGTTGTCAAAAGAATCCTTTGGGGAAAGAGCTCTAAACATTAATGGCTTTTGGTAATTTATAAAAACTAGATTTTTTTTTTCTAGTTTTTTCAGTATAAAGTAGATTTTTGTCCTTGGCAAATCTGAGTAATATGCTATTTCGGTTGCTGAAATCATGCCCTTTCCAAGTAGACTATAATAAGCTGATGCCTCGTATTTTGTTAATCCCAATTCTTCTAGACCACCAAGAATTTCGTTATTTACATTACCGTCAGTTGACATCATGACTGATAATGTATCACAAAGGATAGTAAGATCGTGTGTCAAAATTTTTATATTAATAATTAAAAAAAGACAACTATAATTCATTTTTAATTAACTACAAAAAGGTTTATTTTTTTTTATTCTTTTGATTAAAACTATTTACTTCATATCCTATCAAACAAATTAGAAATATAAAATGAGAACATAATACTATGACACTTGCGCCACAGGAATTAGAGAATACTGCAAGCAAATTTGCCGCCGAAGCTATCAAACTGGATTCTCAAGGATCACATTCATCAGCAATAAACTCGTATCAAAGGGCTAGTGAAGCATTAATAAAGTTGGTTCAAATCTATCCAGAGTATAAATTAAATAGAGTCTATCTAGAGAGGGCAGGTGCTTATCAGAATAGGATAAAGGCCATACAAATGGCAAATGGCATACTAGAGGATGATAGGCATTCTTCAGCTGAGCCAGAATTAAAGAGAAATGGGATAATAGATAACCCATTGCCGAAGATGAACGCAAGAATTGATCACGTTATTCCTACCAATAAAACAAGTTTGCATAATGATATTCATCATGGACGGCAGAACCCGCAATCTGCAGATTCAAACAAGATTCAAGAGTTAAGTTCAGAGCTTGAAAACCTGATACTGAAGGAAAAACCAATGGTAAGTTGGAAAGAGGTAGTGGGGCTTGAAGATGCAAAAAGAGCCATTCGTGAATCCATTGTTTACCCAACAAAACGGGCTGATTTATTCCCACTGGGTTGGCCCAGAGGTATATTACTTTTTGGACCCCCTGGTTGCGGAAAAACTTTACTTGCAGCCGCCGCTGCCGCTGAGATACATGGATATTTCATAAATATTGATGCAGCCTCAATGATGAGCAAATGGTTAGGAGAAGCAGAAAAAAATATTTCAAAATTATTTACCTTTGCGAGAGCCCTGCACCAGAAAGAAAAAATTCCAATATTGCTATTTATTGATGAAATAGATTCTCTTTTGGGGACCAGGAATGGAGAGGTTGGAGGAGAAGTTCGTGTAAAGAATCAATTTTTGACCGAAATGGATGGAATTAATGGAAAATCTAAAGAATCATTCCTTTATGTAATAGGTGCAACCAACAAACCTTGGAGTCTTGAATCTGGATTTTTGAGAAGGTTTCAAAAGAGGATCTATGTAACCCTTCCGGATATGGCTTCCAGACGGAACCTTTTCAAACAGTATGTTGCAAAACTTACAAAAGATCCATTACTTAAGGTAGATGAATTGGCTAGATTATCGGAAGCCTACAGTGCTAGTGACATCAAAGACATTTGTCAGTCTGCACAACTAAGGGTTGTAAATGAACTCTTTGAAAAAGGTGAACCATTGGTAGAAGGTGATTTACCAAGGGAATTGAATTTGGCAGACTTTAAAGAAATGTTTAAAGTCCGGAAACCCAGTGTAAGTTCAGATATGGTTAGAGCTTATATGCGTTGGAGTGAACAATTCAAAGCCCTATGATCCCGTCTCAAATCTGTCAATTCCCTCTTTAATTATCCGCTCAGCCACCTTACTATTTTCCCAGCCGGTGACTTTTACAAACTTGCCTTTTTCTAATTCCTTATAGTGCTCAAAAAAGTGCTTTATTTTATCCAAAGTTCGGCTGTCCAATTGATCTATTTCATTGTACCTGGAATAATCAAAATCGATCTTTTCATGAGGTACGGCTATGATTTTAGAGTCCTTTCCTTCTTCGTCCTCCATGATTAGGACACCAATAGGCTTTGACTTGACTACTGAAAGGGGAGAAAATTGATCGTTACTCAATATCAGGATATCTATTGGGTCCCCATCTTCTTCCTTAGTTTGGGGGACAAATCCATAATTAAATGGGTATACCATGGAAGTATGTAACTTTCTGTCTACAAATAGAATTCCAGTTTCTTCATCCAATTCATACTTGATGTTACTGTTTTTAGGAATTTCAACTACTACATAAATGTCACCAGGTGGTTTCTTTCCTGCTCCAATTTGATTAAATTTATTCACATTAAGAGATTTTTACAATTTTAATATAATTCTATTTGTAAGAGGATCTGCATCCAGGTGCTTGTGATCAAGAACAAGCTTACTACAATTTTCTCTCATTCTTGAGTTTAGCCCGGATGTGCAAGGACCGTACAAAAGCGCAAAAATTTAGTCTTTAAATCGAATTATCAAATCGCCTTATTCTCTGGGGCTTAAATCAAGTTGTGGTATTTGTAACTTGAAAAGTGTGATTGAATGTTTTCCAAAAACATAAGAATGGATGGTCATTTGACTTTCAATATAGTATGAAATTGGGGGATAAATTTGAGCTAAAGACATTTGAAAATCAAGTTAGAGCATATTATGATGATCCCACAATAAAAACAAACATTAAGGAATATCTAAGAGATTCTAGAAATTTCAAAAAGACGATAGGCTACATAGAGGGGCCGCCTACGATGAATGGGGAACCACACTTGGGCCATATTAGGGGTAGGATAATAAAGGACCTGTGGTTCAGAAAATCTACCATAGAAAAAAAGAAAATGGAGTTTCAACCTGGTTGGGATTCTCAAGGTCTGCCGGTGGAACTTCAAGCAGAGAAGATTCTAGGCTTAACCGGTAACAAATCTGATAATCTTCGCAAGGTTGGGATCAAGAAGATTGTAGAAACATGTAAAAAATTAATTCTTGATTATAACAAAAAATGGGTAGAAGTAGATAATTTAATTGGAATGTCTTTCGATTATGATAAGGGCTACTGGACTTATACTGATACATATATTGAAAGAGAATGGAAATACATTAGCAAGGCACTAGAGGACGGGATATTGAAGGAATGGTTTCGAGTTGTAGCATATTGTCCCTCTTGTCAGACTTCGTTAAGCAATGCTGAAATCAATCAAAGCTATGAGCTGGTTGAAGATCCCTCATTCTATTATAAGGTAAAACTAAAAGAATCAGAAACTTTCCTAGTGGTATGGACTACGATGCCTTTTACACTAATTACCGACGAATTGGTGGGTGTAAATCCAGGGGCTCAATATCTAACCATAAAGGTTTATTTCAAAGACAAAAATGAAAAATGGATTGTTTCTGAAAATAGGGTTAAGGAATTAATGGCCCATTTAAAGGTTGAAAATTATGAGGTAGTCGATACATTCTTGGGTATAAAATTGGAAGGCCAGTACTATATTCATCCCCTACTAGATAAGATACCTGGCTTGAGTAGTCTCGCATCCCAAGGAAAAATCCATTTTGTAGTCGCAGAAAATTTTGTAGATGTTACTACCGGTAGCGGAATTGTTCACTTATCCCCAGCCAATGGAGAAGAGGACTTTGAAATAGCAACTAGACGAAAAATACCAATCTTTGTACCCATTGATGACAAGGTGTTATTTACTAAAGATGCAGGCAAATACGAACATCAATTCGTAAGAGATGTGGACCCAATTGTGGTTAATGACATGGAATTGAAAAATTCAGTAGTAAAAATCGGCAAACTAACTCATAAATATCCAACGTGCTGGCGATCTCATCACAAGATAGTCTGGTTGGCAAGGAAGGAATATTTCTACATGATTGATGTTTTAGGAGACCAATCCATTGTCGCTGCTTCAAAAGTAAATTATTTTTACGAGCAACCGAAAAATAGATTTCTTGAGATCATTAAGGAAAGAGTTCCTTGGTGTATATCGAGAGAGCGAGTGTGGGGTACACCTCTTCCAATTTGGAAATGTACTAAATGCTTTTTTATAGAAGGACTGTTTTCCAGGGAAGCAATTATTGCGAGAGCCTCGTATTTACCGGATGGAGAAAACTTTGAATTGCACAGGCCTTGGATAGATGAGGTGTTAATTAATTGTCCCAAATGTCAAAATAAAATGAAAAGGGAATTATTTGTTTTAGATACCTGGCATAATAGCGGTAGTGCCCCTTATTCATCACTTTCTGATGCAGAATACGATACATTAATTCCAGCTGAATTTTTGACAGAGGGAATTGACCAAACCCGAGGATGGGCCTATACCTTATTAATGTTAAATGTTATCTTTAAAAAAAGTCCTCAATCCCCATTTCAATCATTCTTGTTCACAGGTCATGTCTTGGATGATAAGGGCAACAAGATGAGCAAAAGTCTGGGTAATGTTATCGATGCAAAATCTCTCTTAATCAACAATCCTGTGGACCTGGTAAGATTGTATTTTATGTGGAAATCTTCTCCAATAGAACCTTTGAATTTTGACATGAAGGAAATGTCATCTAGACCTCATCAGGTATTAAGCACGCTTTTTTTCTTACATATATATTATCAGCAAAATGCGGCATATGATCAATTCAACTTCAGTGATTGGTACTCAAGATCCGGTTGGAATACAAACGACTTTTCATTGAGGAGTCAAGACATTTGGATCTTAACAAAGCTAAAGGACCTAATTGACGAATACGCTCATTTGTTAAATAACTGCAGATTTCATGAAGCTTCTCATGCGATTGAAGATTTTATAATAAATTCATTGAGTCAAACCTATGTCCCCTTGATAAGATATGATCTTTGGAGCGATGATCTGGATAACCAGAAAAGGAGATTTACTGTGTATAGAATCTTATCTCGTTGTCTATTGACGATTGACATAATACTTCATCCTATATGCCCATTTTTTACCGAATACCTATATCAATCATGTTTTAAAGAGTTTGATTCGATTCTGATGGAAAATCTGCCTCTCGGTAAAGAATTATCTTTGATATCTAATAAAAAAGTGGAGGGCGCATTTGATAAGATTAAGGAGATAGCATCGCTATCATTTTCATTGAGAAACAGGCACAAGCTAAAAAGGAGATGGCCGCTTGAGTCAGCTATGATTTACGTTAATGATTTTGAATTTCTAAAAGTGGGAGGAATAAAGGAATTGTTAAAAGAACAAATGAACGTTGAAAATATTGAGGTTATCGAGCTCAGGGCAAGTAATGTTGTTGAAAAAATAACAGGTCTAATGAATACTCAAGCCCCCATAATCCCATCAGTTACCATAAACAGAAAAAGTGTTGCCAAGATCGTGAAAGGTGATATTGGCATATTAATTAACAAGTTTGAAAATGAAGATAAAATCCTAATACTCAAGCAACTCCGTGAGAAGGGGTTTTATCATTTCGATTATTCACCAAATAAATCATTAGATTTGAATATTACAGACCTGGATTTTGCTTTTGTCCCAGCTAGCGGTTATGTGGTGGGTGAGAAAGAAAATGTAGTTCTCCTGCTTAATACTTGCAGAAACGAGGAATTAGTAATAAAAGGCTTGGTTAAGGACTTGGCTCGAAATATTCAGCAGCTTCGAAAAGAATTGGGGTATTCGCCTACCCAAATATTGGATACCGCATATATTTCCAATTTTTCTCCAGAGGAAATTACAAAATTACGTGATTTCAAAATAGATCTACAGAACTTAGTTCGGGTAAACAAGATTGAATTTTCAGAGAATACCGATGGAGATAAGGGATCTAAAAAGATAGAACTAGATGGTAGAGAAATTTTAATTTATATACCATAATTTCATGGTTAGTGTATATTGCGAGAATAAACTGCTGGATTACAGCAAAAATTCTATGTGGAAAAAATACATATCACTTTGATTTCAAAATAGAAATTTTTCTACAACTTTTTATTCTCCTGGTCCAAATTACCTTTTTTTAACCAGGGCGTAGTAAACAAAAAAATCATCAATGAATTCTGTCCTACCCGGATTCTAGAATTTATGCGAACAATCATAAAAACATGCCCAGTAATACTCTGCAGCCCAAAAGAGAGTCAAATCTGAAGGGATCGTAGGAAGGGGTGGTTAACAGTCGTGTAAGGAATAAGGTATACTTTCATGCAAATTAATCATGTTCGCTTAGATCCTGATCTTTTGTTAATTATTTTGGGTCGTCACAATAAAGTACCTTTTTCCATCTTTAATGATATAATTTGCTCCTAACCATATAAACAAAGAAATAGACTTTTTTGTTCGACTCCAAAACATATGACATAGAACCAATTATAATATTAATGAATTAATGAATTTGAGTAGCTAGAACATCCAAAAACGACCATCGAGAAGAAAAGAGAGCCATGTTAGATACATAATCAACACCGGAGTATATTATTAATACGGGTAGAATTAGACCTCAACTACATAATCTGATCATGGATGTTTCGTAATCAGGTCTGAATTTTACATTTAATGGATCATGTAACAAGAAATTGTCAATATTATAGTATTTTTTATAATTTTTAGTAATATTTGGATGAAAGAACGTAAATTCTGGACATTAACTCCTCATTTTTAGAAATATGTATACTCTTGGGAATAAGCTAAGATACTAGAATTAATTGGACATGGAATGGCTATTTGCTCTATCCGTATCATATGTTAGGTCCATGGACCAATGTTATATAAGCAGATACGTACTATAGTCAGATATATATTAACAAATTATGACATTAGCTGTGTCTCCCTGTATGCATTTTTAGTTTTCATCAAATAGCGAGGATAAAAGAATTGATAAAACCTCTATACTTATAATATATTAATCAATCTATTTAAAAGGCAAGCTTATGTTCTGTCTATTTAGGCGCCGTGGTTAAGAGTTGTGTAAATCCATGGTTGCTCTATATCAATATTGACCATGCTTGTTTTACCAACATGATTCTTGACCACAAATCTATTTTCAAACCACTTTTGTCGATGTCCTGTTCATTGTAAAAGGCGGCATTATCCCTATCGCTGCCTGTCAGGTAAGCGGCATTGTATCTATTAGAACCTTCCTTGCTTTTC
>JBGTFK010000040.1:0-2671 GCA_041747305.1 Candidatus Nitrosocosmicus sp. | reverse complement strand
GCAAATATTGTGACAGGAACATTCATCCCGCGCGAATCTTCTTTATATATCTGAAATTGATAGTCAGAAATTTTATTAACCAAATGCTTACCATTTTTTGTTACTAATGAACCAGACATTATTCCCTTTATGATAAATATTCTAATTTTGTCAAATATTAATCATCCTAAATAATAAATTAGATAATCAATATCTGACTTTAGACTAATGCCTATTTTACCTATAGATAGCGGAAGATATGGAACGAAAGAAATGAAAGACATTTTTGAAGAAGATAGAAAACTAAATTATGAATTAATTTTTGAATCTGCAGTTGCAAGTGCACAGGCGGAATTACAGATAATTCCGATGCAAGCTTCTAAAAATATAGAAGAGGTTGTTTCATCTAATAAAATAACAGTACAAAGAGTAAAAGAATTAGAAAGTATAAGCGATCATGATACTGCTGCGATAGTAGAAGCAATAAGCGAGTTATGTTCAGAAAGTTCAAAACCTTGGATTCATTATGGTTTGACAAGTAATGATGTGGTTGATAGTAGTACCTCAATGCAGATGCGGGACGTATTTAAGATAGTGGAATCAAAATTGCACCAGCTAATCAAAGAATTACTGAAAAAAGCAGTTGAATATCAAGATTTGCCTGCGGTAGGTAGAACTCATGGGCAACATGCAAGTATAACTTCCTTTGGACTTAAATTTGCCATTTGGTCAAATGAATTACTTGACCATCTAACAAGGATTGACGAGGGGAAAAAAAGATTTCTACTTTGCAAAACCCTAGGAGTTGTGGGAACAGGATCTTTGATGAGAGAAAATGCATTAGAGGTTCAAAAAATAGTAGCAAAGAAACTAGACCTCTTTCCCGCCGAAGCTGCAACTCAAGTGATTCCAAGGGAGAGATATTCAGAAATGTTATTCACAATTACACTAATAGCATTAACATTAGATAAAACAGCCATCGAAATTAGAAACCTGCAGCGCACGGAGATCGGAGAAGTTCAAGAACCATTTAAGAAAGGACAGATGGGAAGCAGCGCGGTACCGGTAAAAAAAAATCCAATAAAGAGTGAAAGAATATCTTCATTGGCCAGAATCGTGAAATCAAATCTGAATGTTTCTTTAGAAAATATAGCACTATGGCATGAAAGAGATTTATCAAATTCGGCCAACGAACGTTTTATTATTCCAATGTCATCCATCCTGGTGGATGATATGATAAGTACAATGATAAAGATCATAGCAGGTTTGAAAATAAACAAGGAAAAAATAGTAAATAACATAGAATTGACCAAGGGTCAAATATTTGCAGAATTTGTCCTGCAAGTTTTGGTATTAAAAGGTATTACGAGATTCAAAGCATATAGAGATATTCAATCGGTAGCCTTTAATGCAGTTGAAAAACACGAACATTTTTTTGATGCTTTAATAAAAGAAGAAGAAATTATCAACAATGTAAGCAAAGAGGAATTAGAAGTAATATTTAATCCTCAAAGTCAGCTTTCTGCATCGAAGAACATTATAAGAAATATAGTAAATAAAGCGAAACAAATGAATATTTTCTAATGATGGCTTTTACAATTTTTTATCAAAGTATTCCTCCCAATTTCGAATACTAGTTTGATTCCAAATCTCAAAGCAGCTTCCCAACTTTTACGGTATTCCGTCAAATGTACATGTTAATTCATAATTTACAGCATCAATAGCGGCGGTAATAAAAAATAACATTCATAAGATAGAATGATGGATAAGTCAAGTTAAATATTAATAAATGGAATATTAATCAGAACCCAATTTCCATTTGGGGTGGAAAATTGATTTGAATGTGAGCAAGTCGACTCAGAAATGGACTTTTAATTTGTCCTATTATGATTATGCAAGTTACTTTTTCATTACATTATCGTTTGCATCGATGATCACAACAGGTATTTTCGCCATCCCGCTAGTATCGGATTTTTTTTTAGATAAAGAATTTGATTGGAATAGAAATTGGACCAACGTACTATTCACTATAACTAGCGCGCTGGGTTGTATATGGGGTCTTATGGCACATTCACAGTTTGATATAAATACAAAATTGATAAGGAATACCTGGCATTTATGTCGTAAACTGGACCCATTCATTGGAGAATATGACTATGCAACTCCCAATCCGGAAACAAATCATTTAGAAGACGGATATGCCTATCACAGTTTAGTAGATTTTTGGGATAGGGAAAACGAAGTACCCCACTGGCTCGATAAAGGAAAATATTGGAAGATATTATTGGAGTTGCGGAAAATAAATAAGAATGTAAGGCTGGAAGTGACAAAGGATGCAAATCTCCCTTTTAAAAGAGGAAAAGGCAACGTAGTAGCGATATTAAAAAAATTCAATCATGTGGATTCTACCGGAAAGAAAAATAAATCTATTGATAATAAGAATGCAATATTCAGGATTATCATTCCACAATGGCTAGTAATTAACACTGAATATAAAAGATTTAACATGTTCTCTCAAACAGAGATAAATACAGTAACAAACATAATTTCAGGTGTTAATAAAAACATACCCAAAATAATTGATGAAATAATTTTCAAAGAAAAACCTGTTCTGAAACATTCTGGAAATATTCTGACATCCCTCTCTACATACCTAAACAAAAGTCTCCCCATAAGGATAGTTTATAGCAAA
>JBGTFK010000039.1:0-35776 GCA_041747305.1 Candidatus Nitrosocosmicus sp. | reverse complement strand
TGGACTTGCAAGAGAAGTGGAAGTAGATTCTGAACCGGCACTAGTATCATTCTTGCAACAAATGTTCATAGCTGGAGTGATAATTTTTTTCTCATCTGTGTTTACTTTCTTTAATGGACTTGCAAGAGAAGTGGAAGTAGGTTCAGTTTTCTCTGTTTCGGCATCCTCATCTGATTGGGTGGGTGTAGTACTTACTTTCTTTAATGGACTTGCAAGAGAAGTGGAAGTAGATTCTGAACCGGCACTAGTATCATTCTTGCAACAAATGTTCTTAGCTGGAGTGATAATGTGGGGCTTTTCAGTCGCCCCAAAAGAAACAGAGCTATATAAGCCAGCCAAAAAAAGTGTTGGAATAATTAGAAAAAGAACAAGATAACTTTTAAGATAATGCATTGTTATCAAAAACATTCTATAAAATATAGGAGTTTATAATAATTGCATAACAAAATGATTTCGTTATGTTATAAAATAAAATTATAGAGTGATCTTGTAGCAGTAAAAGAAAAACAATATCAGAAATCCCTAATGGCAAATCAGATTAAAAAGTCCTATCAATAAACAAATTTCACTTAAGTCACCCAAACAAAAAAAGCAATTAGGATTGGTAGATAGGAACGATAAGAATACGATACCAAAACCACCAAAAAACAGGTCCAAGATTACTACTCAAATCCTCTGTACAAGTTGTATTATGAATTACCCTGGGATTCCCGATGGTTTATCATTTGTTTTATTTTAAGGAAAAAGTAGTCACAACGTATCCTTTCGTATGCCTGACATTTCTGATAGGAAGGATGATCTTTGATAACTATTCCATTAAACGAATTTAACGAGTAGATTATTATGGAGAAAATTGAAAGTACTTCATCTTAAATGTAGGATCTTACCTCGGGACTGTTAGTCGATGATGTGTCCGGGCTCTCCTGGTTGGATTAAGATACTAATTCTTTTTTTCTGAGACTGAGAAAATTTTGTAGGTAAGACAATCGGGTAAAACTGTTTTTTTAGAGGTATCGCGTCATTTGCTTTGATTATGATGTTTAATATTGAATAGATACAAAGAGTTGACAAAAACATAGTAATTATTAAAATTGAAAGGACCGAAAAACGGTATAAAAAGTCTTTTATGGTCGGGTCCAACAAAAATATAAAAAGATAAGTTACGAAAAGGTTCTTTTATTCATCCAAGACTGCAATTTTTCCATATCTTCCAATGTTTAGACTATTCTCTCCTCGAAAAGCTTGAGTATACCCATTTTCAATTGATATTTTGTCACCTTCTTTTACCATCTTGATTTGATCATCCCATAACGATAGCTTAATGCTGCCGGTATCATCGGATATCATAGCATCAGCTACAAGCGCCGAGCCGCCTGCACGCAAATTTACAGTCCTAGGTTCACTTATTTTTTCGATCTTACCTTCAATCGTAACATGTCTCATATCATTCGTTAGTTCATTTATCTTCATTGTCATCTTTTTATTATGTTTAGTTCTAATTAATATAAAATTTTATCATTTTTATTTTCCCCTATCTTACCGACATTTGGGAATTTGGTAATCTTCGAGATCAAAAGATTATATACAGAGTTTTATTCATTAGTTTTACAAAGGAGGAGTCGCGTAGCCTGGTCAAACGCGCAGGACTCAAGATTAAATTAAGAAATCCCGTCCTTTAGGGGTTCGTGGGTTCGAATCCCACCTCCTCCATCGCACTTTAGTTTTGTTCCTTTTCATAAATATTTGCACGAATATGTATGTTGATCATTTTACTGGTGAGAGACACTAACCTCAATAATTTCAATACTATTTTTTGACCACGTAAAAATCATATGATTTCAGTTTATTTTGCCTTATTAACTTATAGAAATAAAATTCGATGACAGAATAAAAGGCAGGAAATGATTCCAATAATCCCAAAAATGGAGCTAGTATCAGAGTCTGAAAATGTAAGAAAATTCGCTTTAATCGGCCAATTCTGGTATACTTGAGATTTAGAAAGAGTCCTACTTGATAAGACAGTAGCCAAACTGTACTTGAAAAGATCAAGATCAAAGCAAGTGTAATATCAAAAACTTGAATATCAAAAAGTGGTCTAAATATCTGGTTATATGAGCTGTTAATATGGATTATTCGATCAAACCAAACAAACAAATCGAAACTAATGTTATTGTTCCAATCAAAACTTGCATATGAAAATACACTTATTAGTTTAGGAATATTGATGTAAAAGGCCAAAGCTAAAGAGATTACTCCAGATACAAACCCAAGGAAAAATGATGTGCATTTATATATTAAACGGGCCTTGAACAACCTTGGAAAATTCTCTATATTTTGTAAGTTACCTATTACCCAACGTCTCCTCTGCATAAAATGATCTTTTATGTTAAGTGGAGGCTGTTCCAAGAGAATTCCTCCATGCCAGCCCATGGAATTCCTTCCATACTTTTTGTATAATTCATATCCAAACCTTTGATCTTCAGCCAAGATAGGTCCAAATTCCCATCCAATCTTGTCCTCCACGTCTGAACGAACGAGCAGATTACTTCCGTGCATATGTATTGGCGGAGGATTATGCATATGAGTAACACATTCAAAACAACCGAAAGCTCTCATAGACTCAGCCAAAGCAGTAATCCGATTAGCTTTTTCAAATTTGAGAGGATAAAATATTGGACCCTCACTTGCTATACCCTTCTTTTCTCGTATGAATTTTAAAATTGAGAGAATGGTTTGTGGTACCACATAACTCTCATCATCCATATGGAAAATCCAATGGTCTGAATTTTGCTTTTTCAGTTTTCTCCTTGACTCTATTGCGAATTGCAGAGCTCTAGCTTTCTTTATGGCGTTAGGTGAAAAGCTCTTTTCCACGCAAAGTACCTTACAAGGCATAGGTTCCAATGTCTGGGTATCCTTAGGATCCTCAGTGACAACCAGAATCTCGTACTTCCAGTATTTTGTAGATTTGCACGAGTCAATAATCGATTGGATTCCACGTTTCACAACACTGGTTTTCGTGGCGGATCTAGTAGTAATTTGGAATATAATCTTTGGATCATTGGAAATTCTCCTCAGATCCTTCTCTATAAATTGTTTATTATTTCTGACAAACCTATAGAATAATTTAACAGCGTTAGGAATAAAGAATATCCAAAGAATCATAGCTATCATTAAAGCAGGATTGTCAATCAATTAAATATCTAGTATTATTATTATTTAATAATTTAATCGTTTTTAAGTTAAAATTTCATTAGAGAAGGCTCCTAGTGGCTCTATTCATTTGACGATAATCTATAGCTTGAAGATACCATATTTCTTTTATGAATACTTGAAACAGAACACCTTCATAGTATGTATGTTATGTCTATATTTGTATTTTTTAGGCCTATCTATAAAAAAACCTCTGAAAGATTATCTCAGTTGTATACTCGAAATAATATCTCTATATGAAACTGGATTCAAAAGTTACAGGCAACTAGAAGAAAAGTTGTAAAGTATATTGTAGATGAGACTATGGTAAAGGGGGGTAGGAACACATCTAGCTCTGGGTTGCAACAGAGCCTGAAAAAAGGCAAATTCTCATTTTTTATAAATATCCTAGGAAAGAAACCTGATAATAGCTGAAAGATTCCGGGAAAGCTTCCAATTTCAACAGGTAGTGGGTCGTGGTACCCAAAGACTTGTAGACTCTAAAATCTTGTTCATCACATTCATTCTTCCTACGAGAAAATCATAAGCAATAGAACAATGCGGTATCAAGGGTAGAACAGAGAATTAAGAATGGCAAGTTATAGCATGTATATAATTGGCTGCGGTTCTTGGGTGACCATCATAACAAGGAGATAAACCTGTAAAATGAAATAGGACCTCCGAGTCATAGTACTATTATCGCTAACATAGCTATACTTAATTATTTGAAAAAAGATATATAATAACTGCTATAAGTGATAAAGGATTGAATATAGTTTTATGCATCCAGAAGGCAAGGTAGAGAATTCAAAGCCACTAGTATGTGAATTTTGTAAAAGTGATTCTGTTATTTTTGATAATGTATCGTTTGAATATGTATGCTCATCTTGCGGTTGTGTATCGAGCCAGGACCCAAATTCTGACTCGATGGCAAGCTTTAGAAATAATTCAGGGTATAACGACAGGACAAGAACAGGTATGCCTGAATCACTTGCAATCCATAACAAGGGGCTTTCAACATTAATTGGAATCGGGGACACTGATGCAAGAGGAAAGGCATTAGATTCCTCCCAGAAGAATAATATCCAAAGATTAAGGACATGGAATAACAGAGCTCAACTTAATGATTCTGTTTCTAGGAATTTAGAAAAAGCATTAAAACTGTTGAATAACTTTGGGGATAAATTATATCTCAGTCAGGCAGTGATAGAAGGGGCTGCTTATATATACAGGAAGGCGGCAATTAAGAAATTAGCCAAGGGGCGTTCAACTCTAGGTTTAGTAGGCGCAGCCTTATATGCTGCATGCAGAGAAACTGCCACTCCTAAAACGATTACAGATATTGCAACAGCTTGTAATATAACTACCAAAGATATCATGTCTCACTATAAATTAATATTAAAGGAACTGTCCCTCCAGATGCCAGTTTTGCATGGACCAGATTATGTTACACTAATATGTAACCGCTTACAACTAAGCGAAAGAACCAAAAGGGAAGCTCTGCGAATTTTTTCACTAGTGCAGCAAAACAGAATTTCAATCGGCAAGAATCCAAGAGCTTTGGCAGGTTCTATAATCTATCTCGCCTCCCAGAATTGCAACGAATTCTTAAGACAAGTGGAAATATGCCAAGTTGCAGAAATTTCAACTGTTTCATTAAGAAAACGATGTAAAGAAATCAAGTCCAAGACAGAGATCTAATTGACAAAAGAATCATTAAGAAATATTCTAGATACCATGGACAAACTCTTTAATATCAAGTGTTAAATTTAGGCCTTCCATCTGCTTTTTTGAAATTTCCAGATACGAGGATTCAAATTTTGGATACGGGTCTTTAGATGAGAAAAGTGTCAACACCTTATTGTCGTGGTTGAATTTATGTCCCATACACGGTTCATGTCCTCTTATTATCAACTTGGTATCAGTAAGATTGAGCCAATTCTTTGTAATATTGATTCCAAAGTATTTGCCTAGACCCCTGTTTGAGGCCTGCCAAATTCTATCGGTAAATTCCCTTGGATCATTCCATAGTATCTCTTCTAACAATCCCTCGTCTGATTTCATGTCAGATAATCTATATTTATAATTTCTGAAAAACTCTACATCTTCTATTATAGGTAACCCCCCGTGTACTAAAAGACTAAATCCATTTATTTCGCAAACACTTGAAAGTGAATCGAAAAAAGGCACCATAGTATTTGCATAGAGATTATGGCCAGAGCCACCAAATTTGTTTAGGAGATCCCTGGGAAAATCAAAGGCTGAAAAAGGGAATCTATGGTATGCTTCATGATTACCTCTTAACATGAACACATTATTAGGGAATACAGATTTAATACCACACAAGAATAGCAAAACCTCCAAAGAATATTTACCTCTATCGATATAATCTCCCAAAAAAATCAATATGTTTGATTCGCTCTTTAAATACTCTTCATAGTTAATCTTATTCATTATCTCTTTCAATGAAGTAAAATCACCATGTAAGTCTCCCACCACGACTAGGTTATCAGGTATTTGAAAATTAAGGTAGTCACCTGAACTCATACCAATATCTGAAATGAATCCTTGAAGTTTTTGATCATTGTGAATTATTGTTATTTTTTCAACTAACTCTTTACACTCCTCAAGGGTATAATCAAAAACTGATAATAGATCATCCATTTGTTAATTTCAGGGCTTTGATTAAATTAAATTTATTGACGGATGTAGATAACAGAATGATCAAAGAACAGGACGCCATTCCACAAACAAGCGGGATCTGTCGATTATAGTTTCAAACAAGGTAGTATCATCATTTTTGACTCGTATCAAAATATTTTTTCCGACCAAGTTCATCTTTATGTATATCCCTTTCTCTATGAACTGGAGATTAAAATTCGGTTCATGCTGATTGACAATAATCACATTAGTAGCAAAGTTATTTTGTAATATTTTTGAGAAAGATTCATCGTTTATGAGAGACAATAAGTTAGATGCATTTAAAATATTAAGGATATGAGTTTCAGCTTGAATAGGTATGGAATCGTATAATTTTGAATTTGTGTTCCACTCCGAATTTACAATTTTTGGATTTGTTACCTTTTCAAGTTCAATCTTATTCTCTCCCCCATGAAATTCTGCCTTCTTAGATGTGTCTCTTAGGACTCCAAATGAGCTTGTAAAATCAATCTCTTGGTTTAATAATTTGTCCCTAACTTTATCGCTGGTCAAGTGATAATCCAAGATCCTCTGACACAATTTCCTGAAGCCCGGGCCAAAATTATTTAACATCAGTTTATTGTTGATCTTGTTTAACCAAAAACAAAGCGGTTTTAATAACAAAGATATCAATAATTCATTACTAATATCATTTTCTACCAAAATCGAAATAAAATTATGTTTCATAAAAAGTTCCTTTACATTAAAGTCGTCTAGCCTCTTAAACTTTAACTTATCTGATGATTTATCAACAATCGATTTTGACCTCTCATAAAAAGGTTTTATTTTTTCAAGAGATGGAAACAAGTTTAAATCCCTAATTAAGTCGGATGTATAAAACACCCCGTTATATAGTGAATAAGAGTAACTACTACACCTAATTGGTAACCCTCTTAGTTTATTGATCGTCATTTGTCTGTTGTTACTAGATTCAAATATGATGTTTTCCAAAGTAATAACTCCATCAACAATTGAATCCAATATTCCAAGATCGAATGTTTCGCTTAGAAAGATTAATTTAGCACCTGCCCGCTCCCTCCAAATCTGCAACACTCTCTCATTATTTAGTCTAGATTCTCGATCCATAAATGATGCGATGGTGTCCCATGTATCGATTATTATTACCGGAGATTTTACATCCATTAATTGATTAGTGATTCTTTCAAATAATGATTCAGGTTCATCTAGCCTAGCATCTTCAAATCTATAGCCGGATTTGTTCTCATCCTTGGAGAAGAATTTTTCGACCCAAGGGTAATAAAATGATAATTGTTTTAAAGATAGACGAGTTGAAATATAAAAGTAATTACTATCATCGTTAAGATTGTCTAATAAAGTAAGTGCAAATGTAGTTTTGCCAGTCCCAGGTTTACCCTTTATGAGTAACGAATATGAATCGTTTTTGACAAATTTAAGGAGCTCCCATGGCAAATGACCCACTGTACTTCTCTTTCTCCGTCTGGGTCCATCGACGTCCGTATGATTGATGCTATTGTTATCATCATTGGCAGAATTTCTGTTGCTCTCGGACATTCCTCGATACATCTAAACTAAGATATTCTATTAACAATTCTAAACTATCAACTATAAAAAATTAGTATACAAAAACCTACCAAGGATTCATGTTTTTTTGAAATCGGATTGAATCAATTAGTCCCTCGGCATAACCCACACTTAGTATAGCTAGTTCAAGTTTTCCTTGATTGTAAAAATTTTGTGCATCGAGTAAGTAGTTTTCTGCATTTTCAATCACCGGGGCATAATCCTTTGAAAGTCGAGATGACTCTGTTCTAATAAGGTTATACATGTTATCAACGGCGACTTTTGTATTGGGGATGTATTTATCCAACATACGATGTGCCAATCGGGAAACACGTTCAGTATTATCCGTTGGCTCATCAATCATACTAGTAAGATATTTGATTGAATCTACTTCGGTAAAATGCAGTCTTCCTGGAATAATAATCGAATTGGGTCCACCACTATATTCTAACTTCAATAGCGACTTTATTGTTCCGGAACTAAAAGTTGATTCCTTTTGTCCTATTTTGCTAGCTACCATCCCATAAGTTTCAATCGAAAAATTCAATAGTTTTATTTCTTTTTCTCTTTCAAGTAGGACTTCTATTACTCTTTTTGGAGATAAGAAAAATGGATCAGAACTTGATTGAATATTGTTATGTCCATCATCATTATTATATTCTGTAAGAATCAGTGTATGCAATCCGAGGCACATGTTTTCATAGATTGTGTTATATACTGTAATTGAAGACATCGGATCGTCCATCATGGTAACCATCTTTCCAAATTTGTATGGTTGAAGACCAGATTCCCCCATTAATGACAGGATCCCAGAAGAAGAATGAACTACTTTAAAATTTATGGATAGTTTTCTTGCCCTCACAAGTAGCTCATTGTAAGTAGTTGCTATTAACGGGTCACCATAGACTAGTATGCTAACGTATGATTTTTGAGCATTCTCAAGGATCTCTCTTCCATCTTCAATAAACCACCTCTTAATGAACTTTATATCGATATCGGTTTTTGATTTTGAACCGTTTTTATTTTGCAGAGTATCAGACAGATTCCGAACAAATTCGTCGGAAATAAACCCGGTAAATCTTTCAACATATATAATTTCACTCCTTCTCAGTATTTCCATAGATCCTAGAGGTAAGGATTCAAATTCATTAATACCGACGCCAATTATACACAACATTTTCTAATATTAAGTCATCCTAGTAATTATTCTAATTTATATCAACTTATGATAGAAATCGTGAATCTTACTCCGAGTTAACTGTATTTGATTTTTCTTGAAGATTTTTATGAAGCCTTACCATGTGTATTAGTGCAGCTTTGTAAATTTCTATGCCAGTCAAATAGTCAGGAACAAATACTTTTTCGTCCACTGTGTGGGATGAATGAGGGTCTCCAGGGCCGAAGGTTACGACTGGAATATTTAAAATATTACCTAGGATATTCATATCACCCGTTCCAGTTTTCTTTAATAATAACGGTCTTTTTTTTCTTTGATCCAAGATGGATAAGACCAATGCCCGTACCAACGGAGAGGATACGTTTGCTTGAAAGGGTTCAGTTTTATCCTCTACCCGATATTTGATCTTTACACCCTTAATGAAATCTTTAATCTCGTTTATCCGAATATCAATCAGTTCTAATACTTTGTCACAAGATAAACTCGCTGGAATACGTATATCGATAGTTATTCGACATTTTTGCGGAGTAACATTATGACTCGTGCCTCCATTTATTTCCGTAACGCTGTAACTTATTTGATCGGCCTTATTTTTTGCTTTAGCGATTTCCGGCCTCTGAAATACACTTTTCAATTCATTCCACACATTATATAATTCATCAATTGCATTTAATGACAACCAAGGAGCACTCGCATGAGCACTATTATCAACATCACACATCAGGCGAATTTCAAGGCGGCCTTTATACGATATGGTGATATTTTCTATTCCGCTTGGTTCTCCAAATATAGCATAGTCGGGTTTTAATGTAGTGTCTTTTACCAGATTTTTTATTCCAGTAGCATTACCCTCTTCGTCTACCACGGCAGCAAAAACAATTGTCCCTGTTTGTTTGGGGATGTCTGCCGCTGCAAGCAACATTGAAACCAAAGGAGCCTTTGCATCGGAGGCACCACGTCCATATAAATAATCACCCTCAAGTCTTACAGGTACAATCCCAGGGACAGTATCCATGTGACCGCAGAGGAGAATTATCGGTTCTCCGTTTCCTCTTACCGCTACCATATTTCCAACGCTGTCAATATTAGCCGCTTCAAATCCCAAATCCATACAAATATCTTTCAAGAAATTGGCCAGTTGAGATTCTGATCTTGATGGTGTATAAATTTCCAAAGTATTTTTTAGTAGATCAATAGCAAAATTTGGGGAAACCATTTTCTAGATTCTTATTTCTTATGAATATTAACCATATAATCCACAATTAAACCGGGTATATCAACGCCAGTTACTCGCACAGTATTCTTGAATTCAGTAGTATTATTTACTTCGTGAACAACTAATCCATATTTTTCACTTTCCATCAGGTCCACTCCGACTATGTCTCCCTTAAAAATTTTTGATGATTTAATACAGATTTCTTCTAGCTCAGTCGTAATTGGACAAGGGGAAGCGTGACCGCCTAAAGCCATATTAGTCTTCCATTCATTAGTTCCAGAATATCGGTAAATTGCGGCCACAACTTCATCACCAATTACTATCGCACGAATATCCCTAGGTGGTCTTTTGATGAATTCTTCGAAATAATTAATGTGATAAATAGGAAACATATGTTCTCTATCTTCCAACACCGCCTTTACCGCTTCCTCATCATTTAATAGTCCAATTAGTCGCCCCCAACTTCCTACGGTAGGCTTTATGACTACAGGATAGCCAAATTTCTTGATGCCTGCAATAGTGGAATCAGTATTAAAGCCGCACATTGCATTGGGCGTTTGTATCCCATTCTTCTGAAGTTCTATATGAGAAATTAACTTATTTCCACACATAAAAGATGTATACAAAGAATTAATCATTCTTGCACCTAATCCTTCTAGTCCTCCTGTTGAATGAAGACTCCTAAAATAGCTGATACATCGTTGTAAAATTATTTTATCCTTAAATTTTTTTGTATTTTCATTTAGAAAAAGTACAAGATCTTTGCAATCAACCGGCTTTACGTCTATTCCTGTTTGTTTTGCTTTTTCGATGATAGATTTCTCTTCCCAACGGATATTGTCAAAAAGGATATAGAGAGAAGATGTATCTTCCTCTATATTTATTGTCCCCAATCTTCTCCAACTACTTGCGCAGGCTTTATACTAAATTCGTCACCAGATTTTACCAATTCAAAACTTTCTCCGCAGTCAGGACAAGTAACGATTTCACCTTGCATCGAGTCAGCTGGTATTGGAATTTCTGCATCACATTCTTTACAATTAACTTTTGCCATTTTCTTAATCCTTATTATTTTTGACATAATCCTCATTAAGTATTTTTCTCTCTAATTTTTCATCTAAAAATAGCTCCAAAATGTCACCCATCCGCAGCTCTTTCAATCCTTTGGCCAAGGACTCGGCATTTTCTTTGTTAGAATCCAAACCCAATAGGGACAACAAGTAGGCAGAACCATTCTTTCCTGATAGCTCACCGAATACTATTTTACGTCGATTCCCTACTTGTTTAGGTTCAATAATTTCATATGCCGAGGGATTTCTCAAGATGGCTGCCAGGTGAGTTCCCGCCTTATGTTTATAAGCACTATCCCCAACCAATGGTTTTGATTCATGGATGGGAATTCTAGTATAATCCGATATGGTTCTAGATAAGTCCTTCAGGAGATGTAGCCTGAAACTGTTATTTGATTTATAGATTAAATTCAATGCGACGGCAGTTTCGGCTAACGTAGGAATTCCGGTCCGTTCACCAAGTCCATCTATGGTTGTGTGAATCTGATCAGCACCTCCGTCACACCCAGATAATGCATTGGAAAGGGCCAATCCTACATCATTATGACAATGTACATCTAAAGAGGTTTTTGAATTGTCTATATTGTCGTATATCATTTTAACTAAGTTATACATTCCCCGTGGTCTCATAATCCCGACAGTATCTGGAATACTAATTCTTTCTATTCCTCTCTGATTCATTTCTTTACACATTTCCAATAAGAATTCAGGATCTGTTCTGCTCGCGTCTTCCATAGTAAAACGGGATTTTAGGCCATGAGATTTGATATAATCCACTACTTCAAGTGCCCTCTGTTTTGCCTCTGCTCCCGATATCCGGAGCTTGGCTGACAAGTGAATATCAGAAATACCCATGTAAGTTGCAACCCAATTAGTATCACAATCTAATGCTCTATCCACGTCAGATTTTATAGCTCTCACATGTGCCACAATGTCAGCTTTTAAACCCTGCTTCATGATTATTTTTGTTGCTTCATGATGATCAGGTGAAACTATGGGACTAATTTCTATCTGATCCACGCCAAAAGAATCCAACATCCAAGCTATCTGGATTCTTTGCTTATTGGAGAAGGATACACCTGGATGCTGTTCACCTTCTCTAAGAGTAGAGTCAAGGATTCTAATTTTTTTCTTATCTTTCTCAGAATCATTATACTGATGAGCAAAATAGTTAGGGTCATCTGTTTTTAGTGACATTCGACTTATAATATTACTATAATCGATTATATAATGTATGTTTTCGTTAAAAATTAAATCAAATCAACTATATAATGGCTTCTGCCTAAAAACCCTATACCAGCCAGGCATTACCAGTCGTTCCAGTAAAGAATTAAATGGTTATTAACAACGACAATCAGCGTGAAGGAGCTTAAATTTAATTTAGGCTTCCCAACGTTCTCAAGATTATTACCGTATTAGTATCAGATACGCCATCAATTTTCCGAATTTCATCAATATATGAGTTTATTTCCAAGATAGTAGGAGCTACTATTATGGTCGCTATATCATATTGACCAGTGATTTCGTATACGATCTCCACCCCTTTGAGCTTTAATAATTGGTCAGACACCTTGGCTGTATCAGCGACAGAACTTACAGAAATCAATGTTATGGCGCTAGTCTTATTGGAAGGGCCCAAGTCGATTGTAAATTTTCGGATTACGCCCGTGTCTTGCAAGTTTTTAACTCTCCGTCTAACTGCAGATTCAGACATCCCTATTGAATTTGCAATCTCAACGAACGACTTGCGTGAATCACTTTTCAGTAATCCAATTATTTTTTCATCGATACTATTTAGATTATCAGCCAAATCGTCTCTTCTCCTCGTTATAAATTAGCTTATCAATTAATTCTAGAGACTTGTTCACTTCTTCTTCTTTCATGACTATTGGAGGCAGCAATCTTAAAATGTTTCTACCTGAATAAAGCAATAGAATACCGTTTTTGATACCATCAAGAAGAATGTCTTTAACATCAAACCTCATTTCTACACCTAGCATCATTCCAAGTCCTCTGACCTCACGAACAATCTTATATTTTTCTTTAATTTCTAAAAGGCCGGACTTAAAAATGCGGCCCATTTTTTCAGAGTTTGAAACGAGTTTATCCTCAGTTAAAGAATCTATAGTTGCAGAACCTGCTGCGCAGGCTAATGGGTTTCCGGCAAAGGTAGAAGAGTGTTCTCCAACCTTCAGACATTCTAAAATTTCAGAACGCATGATTGTGAGTCCCATCGGGACGCCACCCGCAATACCTTTTGCCAAGCACATTATATCAGGCTCAACATCCCAATGTTGCCCTGCCCACATTTTTCCAGTTCTCCCTAACCCAGACTGAATTTCGTCAAAAATAAGTACCAAGTCATTTTCATTGCAAATATTCCTAATATCCTTCAGAAAATCGGAAGGGGGCATAATGATTCCTGTTTCCCCTTGAATAGGTTCTACTATTACAGTCCCTATTTTGTCATTTGTCTTTGTCACTATCTCTGAAATTGTATTTGATTCAGAATACGGGATGAATTGCATATTGTCCAACAATGGTAAAAACGACTTTCTATATTTCTCATTATAAGTTACAGATAGAGCTCCAAAAGTTTTTCCGTGGTAACCACCATTTAAGGCTAAAACGCCGGGTTTACCAGAGAATTTTCGAGAGAATTTTAAAGCAGCTTCTACGGATTCAGTTCCACTATTTGTGAAAAAGGTCTTTTGAAGATTGTTTGGAGCTATTTTAGAGAACTTCTTAAGAAAATTAAGACGGACGGTATTATAAACAGACATGTGGCATGTAATCAAATCTTGAGCTTGACTAGTTATTGCATGCACGACTCGATCATTGCAGTGACCTACTAGGGCCACCCCATATCCGCCCATGCAGTCAAGATATTCTTTATCATTAATATCCCAAACCTTGCATCCTTTTCCTTTTGAGATACTAACAGGAAACCTCTGATACAAATTCCCGACAAAGGACTCTTCACTCTCTACACTTTGCATCACGAGATCACTGTACAATTCTTATTTTCAAGAGCAGACATTATTGGATTTTGTACGGAACCAGAGGCTATTATAGCTTTTTTTACACCCATAGACAAGGCCTCTGTGCAAGCTAGGACTTTTTTTTCCATCCCTGGTCCTATTTGTGGCAGCATGTTTTTCGCCTCGTCTAGAGAAAGACGGGGTATCAGATGATCATCCATCATAAGCCCATTCACGTTGGTAATGAAGATTACTATATCAGACTGAAGTGCTCCAGCTACATTGGCCGCGGCTCGATCACCGTCAATGTTCAAAAATTCAAACTCATCGCTAATAGCCACAGGAGATATAATTGGCACATAATCGTTATCTAACAAGCAATTAATTAATTTAGGATTCACACTTGAAACTTTTCCAGTGTAGCCTCCATCTATTAACATTTTTCTTCCCTTTTCATTTAGTATCATTAATTTCGTTTTTCGGACTGCTTTAATCGTTTCCCCGTCAATACCAGTTACCCCCACAGACGATATACCTTTACTTTGCAGCATTGCAGTAATGTTCTTACTAATCTTCCCAGACATTACCATTGTATAAATCATTGCAGTCTCTTTATCGGTATATCTGCTGCGCTTACCTGCCGGGGACATTATGAATTTCTGTTCCTTTCCCATGCTGTTTGCGGTATTAGTAACATCTTTACCTCCCCCATGAACTATTACAACTTTTTGTTTTTTTACCAAATCACTAAAGTCATCTAAGATAGATGGGTTTAATCCTTCCACTATACTTCCCCCTATTTTGATAACAATCATACTGGAGTAACTGGAGTGAATCTTAGTCCTGTCATTTCATCAAACCCCGCCATTACGTTAAGGTTTTGAATTGCAGAGCCTGCAGCTCCTTTCATTAGGTTGTCTGAGGCAGACATTGCTACGATTCGTTTATTATCTTCGTCCAAGTCGAACCCGACATCGCAAAAATTAGATGCTATCACAAATTTCGGATCTGGAAATTTGTATATTCCATTTTTGTCTCTTATTAACCTCACGAATATTTCATTATTGTACGAATTCCTGTACATTTTCCAAAGTTCCAACTCACTTAGGTCTTTCTTTAAAAATGCGTGATTGGTAGTCAATATCCCCCTTACCAGATTAACAGCATGAGGGGTCATACTAACATGAATTTTTTTGCCACCCAACAAACTTAGCTCCTGTTCTATCTCTCCGGTGTGACGATGTTTGGCAGGTTTGTAAGGGCGAATTACACCATAACGCATAGCATGATGTGTTGCAGAATTTGCCTGCCCGCCTGCGCCTGATGAACCTATTTTACTATCTACTACAAGATGGTCAGCATCTATCACATCGTTCTCAATTAACGGTTTTAGTGCAAGAAGGGAAGTTACAGCCATACATCCAGGACATGAAACTAACTTGGCATTTTTTATTTGATCGCGATGAAATTCGGGAACTCCGTAAACAGATTTTGATAGCATTTCAGGATAAGGATGCTCCCAGCCATACCACTTTACATAATCCTCCGGAGCCTTTAATCTAAAATCGGCAGAAAGATCAATTATTTTGATACCCCTATTAAACAATTCATTAACGATTTTATTGGATTTACCATGAGGAACAGATACAAAAACCACGTCACAAGTGTCAGTCAATTTATCAAGATTAAGATCTGAGAATGTCAAATTAATAAAACTTTTTAGACTCGGATGAATTCTATGAACATATTCACCTACCCTTTGTCTTGATGTAACCATCGATACCTCGACCTCAGGATGAGTTACTAGCAGTCGCAGCAACTCTCCACCTACAAAACCGGAAGCACCTATAACTCCAATTTTCATATAGAATTCCTCAATGTATATTCATTTAACTCTCTTTCAAATAAAAAGTATTTATCGACGATGAATTTCATAAATAATAAATCGTTCAATAATCCTCATTTAAATTTTTTGTCAATTATAGTTTTTCTATTTCTTGTCACAATCCTTTGCATATTCAATTATCATGTCGGCAATATCAATTCCAGTAGCTAAACTGGCTCCCTTAAACTCTACTGTATTATTTATTTCGTGTACGACTAGTCCCCGTTTTTGATCCTCCATCATGTCTATACCTAACACGCCTGTCCCTACCGCTCTTGCGGCCTTTAGGGCTAACTTTTCTAATTCGGAGGTGATTTCAATTATTTCAGCCTTGCCGCCTTTAGCTACGTTCGTTCGCCATTCATCCTCAGATGAATACCTATATACAGCTGCGATCAATTTTTCACCTACTACTATACAACGAATATCTCTTGGTGGCCGCTGAATTAGTTCCTGAAAATAAAAAATACTCGAGAATGGGCTAGTGCTTTCTTGTCTCATCTCTACAATTATCTTCCCTATTTCCTTATTCCGAACAGGGAATACGCCGCGTCCCCAAGATCCAATCACTGGTTTGAATACTAACGGAGTCTGCTCCAGGTCTATGGTATTTATAAAGTTAAAGGCAGAATCAGAATTAAATGAGAAATAAGATTTAGGTGTAGGTATATCGTTTTTCTTGAGAATCATCGAAGTCAATAATTTGTTTCCACATACCTCTCCGATTCTTGAACTATTAATTACATTATAGCCACACAACTCCAAGCAATAGGTAAGAAATTGTCCCCGAAAGTGGCTTATGCTACGTTGTAGCAATACATCTCCAAATTCAAATTCATTTGAATCCAAATCATCCGTGTCAAGAATGATATTTCTTGAATCGACTAACCTTGCATCGATTCCTTTTTTTATCGCAGTATTATAGAGAGCCTTTTCTTCAAATCTTAATTTATCAAAAAGGATATCTAATTTTACCATTTTTACTCCTTATTTTCCATAATTTTTGAATTTGCTGCGATAGATTGTAAGCCCCAAAGTGCAACAAATCCTCTCGCCAATTTTTGGTCGAAATTAGAATTAGATAAATAAGTTACTGTTTCATTATTATATAGCGAAAACATTGATTTTCTCCCTACCACACGATAGGATCCGTTATGCATTTTAACCTTTATTTCGCCACTTACCCTTTGTTGTGTTTTCTCGATAAAAGCATTCAAGTCAGACAAAAGGGGGTCTAGCCACAATCCTGAATATGATAACCACGCCCACTGCTCATCTACTAATAGTTTGAAACGAAGTTCGGAGTTAGTCAACACCAATTTCTCAAGATCTTTGTGCGCTTCTATTAATACCAGTGCAGCAGGAGCCTCATAGACTTCGCGAGATTTAATGCCGACTACTCTATCCTCAATATGATCAATTATGCCAACTCCATGTGATCCCGCAATATTATTGAGCTTAGTGATCAGCTTTTCGAGATCCATTTTTTGATCGTTCATGGATACAGGTATTCCTTTTTCGAATCCGATCGATATATATTCAGTAGAGGTGTTGTCCTGATGAACGTATTTCAGCGAATCATTTGAAGGTTCGTTTTCCAAATTCTCTAAAAGGCCACCTTCAATAGCCCGACCCCATAGATTTTCATCAACACTATATTTCTTAGCTATTTCGCTTATTTTAATTCCAGTCTCACTAGCATATCGCAATTCCTTATCCCTTGTAAGGTTCATATCTCTAATTGGAGCAATTATGTTCAAACTAGGATCCAAAGATCTAATTGTAAGATCGAACCTAACCTGATCGTTACCCTTGCCTGTGCACCCATGGGAAATAGACGTAGCGTCATATTTTTTAGCCATATCAACAGCTTTACTTGCAATTAGCGGTCGAGCTAACGCTGTAGCAAGTGGATATTTTTGTTGATATAGGGCGTTTGCCTTAATTGCGGGGGTTACGTAGTTGTGAACAAATTCTTGTTTAGAGTCAATATAAATATGCTCAATAGCGCCTAGTTCTGACGAAATTGTTTTAATTTCGTCAAAATCATCGTCTTGACCGACATCAACAGTAAGCGTTATTACATCAAGTTTATGATAATTCTGCAGATATTTTACACAAACAGACGTATCTAATCCCCCAGAAAAAGCCAGTATTACTTTGCTCATTAAACACGGGTCCGTAGTATAATTAATAATTTAATCTTTGTGAAACAGAAAAAAGAAAAATGTTTAAAATAAGAGACTTGTTAATCCCCTAAAGTAAAACTATACTCCTATCTCCTTGGCTAATCTTATGATTTTCTTTCCTTCTTTAGTTAATTTATTGTAAGTCTTGTTTTTTACGTTACTTCGTTCAACCAATCCTTTATCCTCAGCTTTTATGAGTAATTTATGGCCATACCCATAAGCGCCCAATTTCTTTAGTAGATCTCTTGTTGAATACTCCTTTTCTCCTATAGTTTTTATCAGTTTCACTAAAGCTCTTTCTTCAATCATTATTTTTATTAAATTTGCGTCACGCATGACAGTAAAGTAATATTAAGGATATTTATTGGTTACTTTTTTTGGCAACAAATATCGATATTAATCGTAGAATGGTATCACCATTAGAAAAAAATAACAGTAACAAATCAGGAAATCCACCTCTTTTTTCTGAAGAGAACAAGACTGTCGTTCAGAATCTTACGATCATTGACGCATTAGTATGAAAATGCGGGAAACAAAAATTTTTAAACCTCGTAGAATTCAAGTTGAGTATGAAGATCACTGTTTCAGCAATAAAAGCAGACATTGGCGGAATCGGAGGACATACCAGGCCGAGTGATAAATTGGTTCAAACTGTTAAAGATTTTGTGCTAAAAAATGGAAAAGGAATGTTGATTGACAATTATATCGGTTACACGGGCGATGATATCCACATTGTGACGACCCATACACTTGGTACAGACAACAAAGAAATTCATAAACTTGCATGGGATGCATTTACTGAGGGGACAAAAATTGCTAAAGAACAGGGACTTTACGGCGCAGGGCAAGATTTGCTTAAAGATTCATTCTCTGGAAATGTAAAGGGAATGGGCCCAGGAGTTGCAGAAATAGAAATGGAAGAAAGACCTAGTGAAGTATTTTGCATATTCGCAGCAGACAAGACTGAACCAGGGGCTTACAATTTTCCCCTTTGGAGAATGTTTGTTGACGCAAGAAGCAATACAGGATTGATTATTAACGAGGAGCTGGCAGAGGGGGTAATATTCAGGATAATGGATGTAATGTCGGGCAAAATTGCCGATCTTAAATTATGGAACGATAAACCAGAGCTAGAGGCTGCTTTGATGTATCCAGGTAGATATGTGGTACATTCTGTATTAACGCACCAGCGTGAACAGATCGTATCTTGTTCCACAGATAGGCTTCATAATATTGCAGGAACTTATGTGGGAAAAGATGATCCTATTGCAATCGTAAGAACCCAAAAGAATTTTCCGGCCACAGAAGAAGCAGGTAGTGCTTTTAATGATCCTCATATAGTAGCAGGCAACACTAGGGGTAGTCATCACATGCCATTCATGCCCGTTTCATTGAACTCTGCTGCAAGTTTGAATTACTCCATTCCCATAGTTTCGTGTTTGTTATTTAGTATGCATAACGGTAAGCTTACTGGCCCTCATGATGGATTCGGGACAGCTGATTGGGAATATCAACGTAGGTTAGCATCTGAGCGCGCAACGGTATTGAGAGTTCAAGGATTTATTCATCCAGCCACACTAGTACCTGATGAATTAGAATATAACAAAGGATATGAGGCTAGAATGGCTAAATTAAATGAAAAATTCAAATAAACCGGAATTAACTGGAATGTCAGAAAGAAAGGGACCCCTCATAATCAATTTTAAAAACTATCGTGAGATCTCTGGCGATAAGGCTTTAGCCCTTACAAGAGATGCTGAAAGAGTTAGCGAGCAGACGGATACTGAAATAATCATTTCACCCCCGCAAGTCCTATTAGCATGGCTTATAAAAAATACAAAATTAGGTGTAATAGCACAACATGTAGATGTACAACAACCAGGCCCAAGTACGGGGTTTTCAATTCCAGAGATTGTTAAAGATGTAGGTGGAGCGGGGTCATTAATCAATCACAGCGAGCATCCAATAAATCAAGAAATTATAAGAGATTTGATTTCGAGGTTGGGTTCGTTAGGTCTATTGAGCATTGTTTGTGCCAAAAATTTGTCTGAACTAAAAGACTATAGTTCTATGAGTCCCGATTATGTAGCAATTGAGCCCCCTGAATTGATCGGAACTAAAAAATCTATTGCTACAGAAAAACCATCTTTAATAACTGATTCGTTCCAACATTTAAAATTAGTTGCAAGCCGGTCCCAATTGATTTGCGGAGCAGGAATTAACTCATCTGAGGACATTAGAATTGCAATGAAGTTGGGATCAAAAGGGATACTAGCTGCTAGTAGCGTGATAAAATCAAAAAATTGGTATGAAAAAATTTATGAATTGGCATCCCAGTTTTGAAGCTTGAAAATCCTTAACAAAAAAATTCTTTTTAAATGATTCCGGCCAAAACATGGTAACCAATGTTTAAGAGATACGATTTATCCGACATTCAGAAAAGAGTAATAGATCTCTTACAAAATAATAATCCTATGTCTAGTAGTGAAATTTCAAACAAACTAGGAACTAATCGTATTACAATGTCTAAATATCTGGATATACTATTTTTTCAAAAAATCCTGAACAAAAAAAAAATTGGCTCTGTAAACTTCTGGTTTTTAGACCCTGGGATAATCAATTTAGATTTAAAAGATGAAAATTTCCTCGAGATTCAACAAAAGCTCATTGAAGCTCTAATCAATGGTCAAAAGGAAATTACAGACAATATTATTCTTAGCTTGATTAACCGGAATATCAATTTGAGAAAAATATTCACAGATGTTAGTTTCCCCGTCTTAAATACCATTCTCGAATTGTATAACAGAGGGAAAATAGGCAAAACCGAAAAAATTCACTTACTTACCAATCTTGCGGACTCATTCAGATTATTTAGAAACACCATAAAAACGAATAATAGTTATGATCGAAAGACCGGCAACTCCTTACTTGCAATAGTATCTGGAGATGACGAATCTTTACCTATCTGTATTATGATTGACATTTTGACAAGGCGAGAGGGACTAAATCCAACCGTTATAGGAAATGTTGAAAACTTAATTGATCCCTTTTTTGATATTGATTTTCAACGATATATCAATAAATTATCTAAAAGAGCGAGGGGAAAAACTAGTGTTATTGTTGTTTCGTATAACGAAACGGCCATAAGATTTCTACACTCTGCTCTAGTCAATACACAAGCCAAGGAAAAATATCAAATCATCATATTCTCTAATAAGTTAATGAAGGAAAAATTGGAAAAATCGGTCACTAGCCCAATTTATTCAGACATTGAACTGTTCTTAAGCGAATTAGAACTGATGAATACGAAATAGATCTTTATGCATACTGCGCCTTAATTTTTTCAATGACCTTCTCATGTTCAGGGCTCTTTTTACGAGCATATCTTTCCATAGCATTTAAAGGTACGCCTCCTAATGTCCTAGCGAGTGATGCAAAAAAGAATTTCTTTATGGGGTCATTTTGACCTACCTTGTGCATGAATTTGTGAATTGCATATTTGAAGTTGTGTTGCCATGTTTTATACATCACACCTAATTTTGCTGGATCCATTGTGTTCCCAATGTCAAAAAAGTCGGATTTTTCTAATAGACCAATTGGAACAAAAGTCAATGGCGTAACGGTGAATTTGGAATCGGGTTGTTCTTTCTCTAACTGATGTATAAGCTGGATGGTCTCCCAACTATCGTCTGCAGTCTCATCGTTATCTAATCCCATGATAAGGGTAAATGCAGGCACCCAGTAATTTTCATTTAGTGTCTTTACACCTTCTTTTACCACCCAATGCCACTCTGATGGTCTAAAGGGAGCTAACTTTCTGTCGGCATATTTCCCGATTAATCTGATGCTGCCTGTTTCGAATCCACATTGAACACCAATATGGTTGGTAGGTCCAGCTTTGATTATCCGCGAAAGACTGGGTATAAGTTTCTCGTCTGCGATGGCGCCAGCTAATGTTCCGTGTGTAGGATTAGTATGTTCTACTCCTGTCTCCATTATCCCCTTGAATAATTCTTCAATTGCCTCCCTATTTGGCTGCATATTTTTGGTTGTCCTTGGATTAAGCCCATATACAAAGATATCATCACTATGAATCCAAGCATTTTTCAAACCCCCATATTTCATATTTACACGGATTTCCCTTTGTACTTTTTCTACTGGATAATAGCGTAAAGGTCTAAGTGTAACATCGCAAAATTTGCAACCTCTTCCACATCCTCTCATAACCTCAACCATCCCGTGCATACTGGGATTGACTATATCGGGAATTTCAGCTACGCTTGGTTCTCTGGAATAATGAACGAACCTCCCATGATATTTCCTGCCGTTTCTATCAAATTCTTTGACTTCGACTTTAAACTCAGATTTCTTAAATGGGTTAGCTGTTTCCAACTCGTTATTGATCATAGCATCAAAGAACCTCCCTCCTACTCCATCTAGCTCAGGTCCAATACCTCCCAAATCTCCCTCTACGATTGCGTACAATCCATATTCTTCAATTTTGGCTGGGTCATAATTATACTGCCATGTCCCCGAAGCCCCGACAACTACTTTGGCCTTGCTTCCATTCTTTTGTTTGGCAGCATTAATTCGATGATGGAGATCACGATTATAAAATTCAGCGTATGACATTTGTTTTCGCCCATAAGTAAATGTCATTGTAACAGGCCCCATTCCTAGCGGGTCCATTTCATATGTACCTACGAATTCAGTTTGTGGACCAATAAATTTATCAATATGATCCGGGTGAGCAACAACTACATCCTCCTTTGTGTACCCGTCCCTTAATAGGGCGGCTTCAAGCTTTCTCAAACCATATGGTGCGTAGTCGGCCAATCCGTTTGAATTAGCAATAGGGTTACAAATAAAATCAAAAAGCAATTTAGGAGTTACTTGATTTCCTAATATTTTATACCAAATAGAATCATGACTACGATTTGGATCCAGTGCAGGAGCACATCCAAAAAATGACGCAAGTGAAATTCCTCGATAGGGAGACATTAATGTTCTATCAGCGGTAAGAACAACCTTTGGGTGCTTCATATTATTTGTTATCTCAAAGTGTAGGAATCAAAAAAGATAATTAAAGTTTTCTTATTTAAAATTTAAGAAGTTGTAATAACTATATGCCAAACACTAGATTATTTCTTTGCACCTAGAGTTCTATTCTTTAATCGCATTTGACCGCCATGACACTTTCTACATCTAGTTCCACCTATTGGATTTTTTGCTCCGCAATCAAAACAGATCTTGAAAAACAATCGACGCTTTTGTGCAATACTTCTTTTTGTTACATCGGTAATTGGCATAATAATTTTTTTAAAATCTATTCACATTTTTATCTTTCTATTTTGCGAATAGGAACCGCCTCATAAAATTTATAAATTATTCAAGGGCGGTTACTTGGTGGCTGATTACTTTGAAGTTGATAGATTAGTTGAAGATATAGCAAAAATATATGCCTCGCAATTAGCTGTTTCATGGCTAAAGGTCAACAAGAATAAGAAACCCTCGAAAGAGGATTTTAGAGATCTAGTTATCGAATTCATGAGACAATTTGATTTTTCGCTTAGCAAATTTCCAGATACCGATGAAGGAACTAAATTTAAAGAGCATGCCAGGAGTCTAATTAAAATGGAAATTGATAAAGTTCGCGAAGGAAAGAATAAAGAAGTTGAAAAGAGATATAAATATTACACAGAATATAGCTAAGTTTCTGGTTTTAGTCGTCATGGGAAACATTTTATATATAATGTTTCTTAAATATAACACTGAGAGATAGTGATAGATAATAACAAACAATTCTTGTCTCAACAATTATTGTGGATTGGTATTTCCTTAGGACTAAGTCTTGCAATCTCGTTTTTGCTACCTTTTCCGTTATCTTTACCGGTAATAATAGTAGTTTTCATTTTGCTTAGTTATTACATTCGAAATAGAGCCATGAAGAAAATGGGGATGGCAGGCTCTGTATTTGGAGGAAATGGTAGTTCCGTGAGCTATTACTGTATGAGCTGTGGAACAAAACATAATCAATCTTCATGTCCAAAATGCGGATCCAAAATGAAAAGAGTAGGCTCGTAATCAAAATAGTATGAACTAATGGATAAGACCCAACGACAAGAGAAAATTAGAGAATTACGAGAATTTGTAAATCAGATTAACAACGAATCCACCAAAGATTCATTGATTCTGGTGGAAGGTAAAAGAGATCTGGAAGCATTATCATATTTAGGCTGCTCTGGAAACATACAGGTGTACCACAATTATAAAAATATTGTCGATCTTGCGGATAATTTTAGGGTTAAATACAAGAAATTAATTTTGCTATTGGATTTGGACGATACTGGTAAAATAATGACTAGAAAGATTTCTCATTTACTGAATCAAAGTTATATAGACAATTATTACAGAAAAAAGATAATAAAAATCACCCAAGGGAAAATAAGGACTATTGAGGAGTTAAAATCATTCTACAACAATATGTTATGAAATTATAAAGAAAGCAGATATTAGTTAATAATTTTAAGATCTATACATTATTTATGATATAACCAATTAAAGGTCTCATTAAAAGACGGAAAATTTTAAAACAAAAAACTTAATCAAGGTAGGATATTATAGTTATAATAATCAGTGAAATATGATAAATAAAATTAATAATGAAGTTATAAAAATGCCGAACACTGGTATTGTAAAATACCATGTCAAGCTAAAATTTGATGTAGATGGACTGGTAGAGAAGGCCGACATCATTGGCGCAATTTTTGGCCAAACTGAAGGTCTATTGGGTCCAGAAATGAACTTGAATGAACTACAAAAGGTTTCCAAAGTTGGCAGAATTGAAGTTAACGTAGATACGAAATCCAACTCAGCACGTGGAGACGCCTTGATTCCTATGAGTACTGATATATCTACAGCAGCTTTGATTGCTGCGGCTATTGAAAGTATCGATAAAG
Organism: Candidatus Nitrosocosmicus sp.; assembly: GCA_041747305.1. Taxonomy (GTDB): domain Archaea; phylum Thermoproteota; class Nitrososphaeria; order Nitrososphaerales; family Nitrososphaeraceae; genus Nitrosocosmicus. The sequence goes on along the minus strand of JBGTFK010000039.1, from coordinate 10,865 downwards.
TGGGACCCTTCCAGGCAAAATTTTCCTTGGTCGGTATTGATGATATTAGAGCGATAAAAAAGAAAGTAATAGTTGACAGGGCTAAAAAAATTGTCCAAGAGTGGGCCACAAAGACCATTAGTGAAGGAGAAGAAATGCTTAAGGATGTTTATGATGCGAGTAAGCCAGGCAGATTGACTACATTCGGAAGGGCACAACTAGCATGTGGTGTTGGCGTTTTTGACAGCGATTGGATAATACTAGTAGAAGGTCGTGCAGATGTAATTAATCTCTTAAGGGCAGGATATGATAATTCAATTGCAATAGAAGGTGCGAAAATTGACGAGACGATATTGAAATTGACACAGGGTAAGAGAACTATTGCATTTATTGACGGTGATCGTGCCGGAGACTTGATATTAAAGGAGTTACAGGGGCTAGTAGATATAGAAAAGGTATACAGAGCTCCACCGGGCAGAGAGGTAGAAGAGTGCACTCCACTTGAAATTTCAGAAATATTAAAGGACGTTGAACAATTTATTCAGGATAAAATCAACGACACAAACACCGTCCCATCTAATGTTCAACAGATTAGGAATCATCATAGAGTGGATCATAACCAGAATCAATCAAACAACCAAGACCAGAATAGCTTCTTCCCATATAATAAGGATTTTGCAAATCAAAGTTTAAGCAAACATAACAATTATGATAATAGCAACCAAAAGCAAAACACAGATACGATGACTTCTAAAGAAGACGAAGAAGTTATCTCCACAGTGAAGAAGGTATTTCAAGAGATAAATGAAACTCTAGATGCAATGGTTTTTGACAAGTCTATGAAAAGGATAGTTAAAATTCCCATTTCTGAAATATTGAAGAAAATATCTGACCTGAAGGACGGAAATTTATTGATATTGGACGGCATAGTTACGCCTAGGCTCGTTGAAGCTGCAAATAAATCGGGTATAAAGTATATAATAGGTCATAGAACCGGTAATTTTAAAAAGGCAAGCCCAGATGTTCGTGTTCAAACATTTTCGGACATGGGGTTAATTAATCAGCCTATCAGCAGCAGATAATCGCATATGATGGTTAAAGATCATTCAAACTTTAACTATTTTCATTTTTTAGTTATGATTCATTTACTGTCAAATGGGGGTAAAAACAGTTATTTGGAAATTACCAGTACCCAAATAAGTCGTTTAATCAATAGGTCACAACAAACAGCGTCAAAAATATTAATCGACTTAGAGAAAGAAAATCTAATAGAAAGAGTAAAAAACAAAAAGAAATTTGGAATGAAATTGACAGAAACAGGTTTTGAAATACTACAGAATGTTTATAATTTATTGAAAATATCTATGGAAGAATCGCACATTAAGCCTATGCTTTTTAAGGGAAAAATAGTTACTGGGATGGGAGAAGGCGCTTATTATATGTCCCTAGATGGATACAAGAAACAATTCCAACATAAATTAGGTTATGAACCATTCCCTGGTACTCTTAATGTAAAGATCGAAGATAAGAACTACATGAATTCAAGAAAGGATTTGATAAATTACCCCTCTATTTACATTGATGGGTTCAAAAATTCAGACAGAACTTTTGGTTGGGTTAGATGCTATCCAGCTACGATATCTCAAGACCCAAAATTCTCTCATGAAGGGATTGAATCACCACCAACTTGTATTTTAAATGAGGTCCATGTTCTCTTATTAGAAAGGACTCATCATAATAACAATCTAATAGAGGTCATTGGTCCTTTGAACTTAAAAGAATCATCAAAATTCAAAAATGGGGATAATGTTGTGATAAAGATCAAAGAATCTATCATAACCACTTAAAGATCATAAAAAGAGTTTCCCAGTTCGCTTTTAATTAACGAACTTTTGAGCTCGGGAAGCGGAGATGAAAGTCTGACAACATCTAGATTCAAACCTCGATCAAAGCAGTTTTTTTTCATGGCTATTTCATCATGAATTTGGTCGTATCCTAAGGCTATTATGTCTGGCCTGACGAATTCGACTGTATCATATATCGATTTTTTTCTCCCTATTACGGCTTTATCAACAAATTTTATAGATGAAACTAGCTCTAATCGACTTTTTTCATCATGGTAAATCTTGCGATTTTTTTTTAAGTTGCTAACCGTGGAATCAGTCGCAACTACAATTATTAGGACATCACCTAATGATTTTGCAGATTTAAGTGTATGAATATGACCAACATGGAGTAGATCAAATACCCCTCCTACAAGGACAACCTTAATTTGTTCACGGCCCAAGTTTGTAAGTGTACAAGTCATATTGCTTGATCTCATTTCAGAATCTCTTTCAACTTGTTTCGTAACAATTAAGCCAAGGTCTTCAAGTCTACATAATTGATTGGTGTAAAAGGTCATATCGAGTTCCAATTTTTTCATTAAATATGGCAATATGGGATCAGGATCCGGGCTATCAATCAAATTATTGCCATATATCGAACATAGTAGGAACCGTTGTATCGAATTCATTAATTTTGATTTATCATAAACTTTCATTGTATATAATTTTACAGCTCGAATTCCAAACGTTCATTAAACAAATTATTCTGCGGTTTATCAAAAAGCTTCAGTTCTAGGATTGCCAAAGATATTGAATTGGTAGTACAGTGCACGTCTTGAGTCCCTACAATTCCAACTATTTTATGGTAATATCCTAATAGTTGTACCCTTTGTATGTTATTTTGAACTCAAATAGGTTTGAAATAATATAGCTAATATCCATCCTTTAAGAGTTTGATGTCTCAGTACTCATAATCTTCGTCACCCTGTAATTTCAGACGGCTCTTCGTCGTCATCATTGACATCAATAGGTTTTTGAATATGAATTAATATATTCTTTTGAATACTTATTTGAGCTCTGTCAACAGTTGTGTAAAGAATATAGTATACTTTCATGTAGACGAATCATGTTCGCTTAGATCCTGATATTTTGTTAATTATTTGGGTCATAAATATGAGGGGCGACATCCTCCTTGACAATATTGCTTGTAGATGGCGCCGTACTGTACTAAAATAAAATAGGAAGGGACCGAGTGCAGGCATAAGAATATAGTTATAATACATATGTCCTCCAAACACCTAAAGTATTCAATAGTCACCGAAATTATGGGTATCCTTACCATGCGTTTGAGTCAAAGTTTGTAAGACCAGTTGGTGTTTCAGAGAGGGGTGTTAAACGGCAGTCAAAAAGAAGATACGACAGAAAGAGTTTCTGCTTAGAGATTACCAGTAAGAGGGTATGACAAGGTTATCAAGAAGATAATTCTAGGGCTAGCTTACATCTACCATAGGTCAAACAAGGTGGATACAGTCGACCATATCAAATACTAAACTATTACGGATTGTATTTGTTCCCTATCATTCTGGAGATAGACACGAAAGACAAGCAAGGAAGGTTCTGATAGATACAATACCGCATACCTGACAGGTAGCGATAGGGATAATGCCGCCTTTCAAAAGAAGAGCACATCGACAAAAGTGGTTTGAAAATAGATTTGCGAGTACAAGAATCATGTTGGCAAAACAAGCATATCAATATTCATACGAGCATTTGTGGACTACATCACTCGATCAAGATGCCTGAATCCGTGAAACTCATAACGCTTTTTAAATATATTGATTAATATATCAGATATAGAAGTTTTATCAGTTCTTTTATCCTCGCTATTTGATGAGAGCTAAAAATGCATACAGGGAGACACAGCTAATGTCATAATTTGTTAATATATATCTGTCCATATATCAATTTGCTTATATAGCATTAGTTAATCCCTTCGCTCAAATTATGATATAATAGGAGAAAGCAAAAATCCAACGTTTAATTAATTCTAGTATCTTAGCTTATTCGCAAAAGCATACATATGTCTAATATGAGGAGTTAATGTCCAGAATTTACGTCCTTTCATCCAAATATTACTAAAAATTATAAAAAATACTATAATATTGACAATTTCTTGTTAAATGATCCATTAAATGTAAAATTCAGACCTGATTACTAAACATCCCTGATCAGATTATTTAGTCGGGGATTATTTCTACCCTGTATTAAAAATATACTCTCGCGTTTATTTTGACTTGAAGAAGGAGCTCTTTTCTTCTAAATGGTCATCGTTGTATGTGCTAACTAATCAAATTCATTAATTTATTTACATTATAATAGAGCTATTGTTCAGATTCTTTAACGACGAGCAGAATAATCTGTTTCTTTGTCTATGTAGTTAGCGTGAATCGTACCATGAAAGATGGAAAAAGGTAATTTATTATGATGACCCAAAATAATTAACAAAATATCAGGATCTAAGCGAACATGATTGGTCTACATGAAAGTATACCAGATTCTCTACACAACTGATAACTGAACGAAAATTATTAACTGCTTTCTAATAATGCTTTTCCAATTAGTTTATTTATTTTGGAACAATAGCTCTTAATCCTGCTCAGAATACAGAGAATCTTGATGTAATTGGTTTATTTGATACGAGGTTGAATAAAATTTATTCTCGAATTATCTCTTGAGTTAACAGAGCCCTTATTCGTTAGTAAAGATAATTAAACAATGAGACCTTGATTTTGATATGAAAGGGGCTCAAATTATTAAAACAAACGAACCATTGGTAATCAATGAAGTAGAAAAACCTAAACCTGAAGGAAATCAAGTTTTAGTCAGAGTTGCGGCTACTGGGGTGTGTCATAGCGATCTTCATTTATGGGAAGGCGGATATGCAGGACCCAAAGGCGTTTTCATGAAGGTTGAAGACAGGGGTGTTAAATTTCCCCTCATACCGGGCCATGAAATATCTGGAACAATAGAAGAGGTTGGTAACAGCGTAAATAATTTTAATGTAGGCGAAAAGGTGTTGGTTTATCCTTGGCTAGGCGAAGGGACCTGTCCTGCCTGCATATCTGGTGAACAAAATCTGTGTGATAATCCTAGAACCCTTGGAATTTATCAAAATGGAGGATATGCGCAATATGTTTTAATCCCAGATTCAAAGTTTTTGATAAGGCTTGACCGTTTAGAATTTGATTCTGCATCATCGTTGGCCTGCTCGGGATTGACAGCGTACAACGCAGTAAAAAAAGCAAACCCGATCTATGGTTTGGAAGATAGTCATAATATTGTAATCGTTGGGGCTGGTGGACTTGGGCTTATGGCGGTACAAGTCGCTAAAGCCATATACAAATCAAGAATAACTGTTATAGATGTCAATAATCAAAAATTAGCAGAGGCAAAAAAGCTAGGTGCAGACAGCATTATCAATACCAAAGAGAAACAAGATGTGGTTAAAGAGATCAAAGATCTTACCAATGGTTCCGGAACAGACGTCGTCATAGACTTTGTAAATAACAATATTACCTCTGTAAATTCATTTAATATGTTACGAAAAAGGGGTAAATTAATTATGGTTGGATTATTTGGCGGATCAATGGAGTTGAACTTGCCTATGATTCCGTTAAGAGGGTATACATTGACAGGAGCTTACACCGGAACGTTCCAGGAGTTGACAGAATTAGTAGAGCTTGCATCAAATGGGAAGGTACGTACCGTCTTGGATAGGCGATTCTCTCTAGACGAGGTCAACGAAGCTTTACACGATTTAAAGAATGGTAAAATTATTGGACGTGCCATAATAACTCCCAATCAATAAACAAAATTTTTATCTTTTTGTATCCCGCGAGCAGGATTTACTCCAAAAAATAATCTCTTATTTCTTGATTGAGCCTGCGACTCTTCGGTTACTGTTGAATGTAAGCCTGATAGGCTGATGTACGATTAGCAATATTCTGCCAACATCTACAGCCGAAAGCTCTACCAGGCTGAGCTCCCGCGGGATATGTAATTTTTAAAAGAATTGATATATATTCTAATCGTAAAGGTATAAATCAATGATTATATAGTGTTCTTCGGTCAATAAAACACCTTTATGAAACTTGATATTGCCCGTAATAAAGTAATATTCATAGTTCTGTTATCCATTGGATTTACATTGGCGATGTATTGGGTACTCAGTTACTCACTAAGTCAACCCAATTCCACCTCTGGTAAACTCATACCAGAAGAAGCTTATATAATAATTCTACATGATGTGTATAATCAGTCCTTGGATCGGTTGAGCGAGATAACCTTTGCAGATCTTGAAGGGAATTTTACATCTCAATACGTGATAGTAAAAGCTGATGGTACTATATATCAGGCGGATCGAGATACTCATGAGATAGGCAAACTAGTAGGCAATGCAGTTGAACCCCTGACTGGAGGTATCCACTATGGTTGGGAAATTACCACAAATAATACAAAATATTATATTGATTCTTTAAGTGGTCAAATGATCTCTTACCCACAAAAATCCATTCAGAATCAGAGCTCAAATCGATGATGGAGGGCTTTTCTCAAAATCAACGAGCAAATCAAGCATCAAATAAGAAATTATTTTATCGGCACCAGCCCTTCTTAAACTCTTGAGATACTTTATGATCCATTCCCGTTGATCAATTGGATCTAGTTTTGATCCTGCTTTTAATAAAGCATACTCTCCTGAGACATTCTGAACTACTAACGGTACATCGATTAGGTTTTTAGCTAACCTTACTAAATCCATATACCATAACGAAGGTTTTATCATTACCCAATCCGAGCCCTCATTTACATCATGTAATATTTCTCGCATTGATTCCCTGGGATTACTGAAATTACTTTGATAACTTGATTTATCTATAAAGCTAGTATTGTGATAATTGTAATTACGAAATGGCGAGTATAGACAAGAATTATGTTTAGCAGAATAACTCATAATTTTAACTTTTTTAAACCCACTCGTATCTAACAAATTAGAAAGGTACAAGATTTGACCATCCATCATTGACGATGGGGCTATGAAATCGGTTCCACTCTCGCAAAGGCTCAATGAAATTTTTCCAAGAATATTTAAGGTCTTGTCATTATGTATTCTCAATTCCTGTTTAAGTTGCTTAGTATCCTGGACGAATCCATTAGTAACACCACAATGCCCACTTCTATTGTACTGGCATACACAAACGTCTGAGAGAATGTTAAATTTCTTGTCAAAAGTTTTTTTTATCGTTTGAATTGCTCTTTGAATCACACCATTCTTATTAAAAGCTTCACTTCCCAAGCCGTCTCTTTTTTTTGGAATCCCAAATAACAACAAATTAGATATTTTTAGCTGAGCCAACTCTTCAAATCTAATGATCAAATTTTTTGAAAATACCTTTGAGTTATTCATATATCCAGAATTTAAGCTTTGTTTGTAAGCGTGCTCGTCCTCATAAACGAATACCGGAAAAATTAGATCGTCCTGTATACGTTCAACAAATGTCAAATGATTTTTAATAAGTGTGCCAAATGATGTATTAAATCTAACTGATAGTGATTGAGTTGCCTTTAGAGTTAGACATCTTTTTAGATTTGATCTTTAAAATACCTATGCGAATCCACTTGTTTTTTTTCCATTTGGTGATTACATCTCGGTATTTGATACGAAATTCTAAAAATGAATTCATGGTGAGGATACATTATCTCATCTGCCCCACCATGTATGTCGTAGCGATTGTTAAAAATGGATTTTATTATTTGAAAATCTTGAAAATGCTATCCAATGATTCCGCTAACTAAATTCCTAAAATAGAACTCAGAGCGCTCGTCACGCCTCAAAGATAGATCATAGAAATTCTCAGCAGTCCAAATCATTATTTCCTTTTGATCTAGTTTACCTGGCGAGATATCATTTGGCATGTTATCTAATTGTTTTGCTGTAAAACCAAAAGGACTCTTGACATCTGAATCTATTTTAAGATAAACATAACCTCGGTATGAGTAAGCCTTTTTGAGTTCAAGTAATTTTATTCTTTGGTTCATCATTTGAATTGGAAGCTAGATACCCTTGTGAATGTAAAATTGTTAATAACTTGTAAATTTTATAAGTCCTGTCCTGATTTTGGCAAATATTTTGGGATCGACATCAGTCAATAGCACTACAGCAATAGGAGATTGGCACAGATATTTGTAATAATTAATCAAAAAATTAAAAAAATATAAATTCGTGCATGTCCCAAGTGGCTTTTTTCATACAATGTTGGACCACAGATAAAAATTTTCAATTTTTCTTGTGCATTAATCAAAATAGGAACACTACTATTTTTTTTACCTTGTTTATATACATAGAAGGTGGCCGCGAAATTCAAATGAATGCTCCTAGAGGATTTTGACTAAAGTTTCTTAATGTTACCAGCGTTTGTATTATCATACCGTATTAGAGTCTTTACTATCATGTAAACATCTTCTTTATTATTGCAAATTCGACCTATCTTGATACAATCCCTAATATCTCTAGATTTAAGTTTATTCCAAACTAATTGTGCAATCAGAGTTGAGACTTCAAAATCGATGTTGCACTCATTTCCTAAAATGTGGTTTGCTATCTTTTCAAACGTAGCATAATCATATTTCTTAAAATAAAGTACAAAGAACCGTGACAATAACGGGGTTAAAAGTTTTTTCTCGTCATTACAAGATGCAAAAACCCAAGTTTTCATGATCGATTTTCGAGTTTTTTCATACTTGGTTTCGCTTAATATTCCTGTTTCCATTAAACTCAGCAATGCAGCCTGATCCTTAATTGCCATATATTCAATTTCATCGATTATCAAATTTTTTGGTCTATTATTGAACAAGTAGTCTAACATTCCGGCTTTCGTGCTATGACTACCCAACGTAAAATAGGAACGAGAAAGTTTCATACATTCCATCAAGAACAGGGTTTTAGCAGAGCCAGGCGGACCCACCAGCAATATATGGACTGGTAACGACGAATTAAATGCATAGTTAAAAATTTTCTTAATGTCGTCATATCCCACTATGTTTGCAAATAGGGTTTCTGATAATTCCTTAGAATTTTTTCCTACCAGCGGTGCCTCTAAATTAGCATGATCTTCCTTATATTCGACCTTTTTTCGGATCCTAACATTTTTGCGGTTGCTAATTGAATCCATTCCATTCTCTTGCACATTGGTAGAACGGTCTTGCATGAATTCTAATAACAAATAGTCTATAAAAATATACTTATAAAATCTAGCCCCTTGTTTTTGCTTCTACGGATTTAGTCTTTGCAACAGCGTTCACTATTTTTTAGTATGGCCACAACGAGCCTATTCTAGAACTATCAATTAGTGCTCAAGGCTTTATGGATGCAAATTACTTCAGTAATCTTGTTGATAATCTAGTATAATGCTGAATTGATTTGGTATAAAGACACCAGATGTTAACGGGGGTATATATCTAGAATCTTAATTCTAAAAAAGCATTCCTAAGCCAAGGTTAAAGGCTAATTTGGTGGTCTTGACTAAATAAACTATACGATTATTTAGTTGAAGAAAGCCGTCATGTACATTGATTCTTGTATAGATCATTAATACAAAATTAACAAATAATATGACGGGAACTCAATAGACAATATTTGCCTAAACAAAATAAACCGATTGTATTAGTAACGAGACCGATTCCAGAAATAGGTCGAAGCCTCTTAGAGACTCATTGTGATTTAATCATAAATCAAAAAATGGCTCCTCTTCGATACTCGGAACTATTAAACAAAGTAAAGGGAGTAGATGCGATTTTGTGTTTTCTTAATGATAAAATTAACAAAGAAATAATGGACGCTGCGGGTCCATCACTTAAAATAATAAGCACTTTCAGTACAGGCTATGAGCATATAGACAGCTCAGAAGCAAGGAGAAGAGGAATAAAGATAGGCTATACTGGAGACATCCTTACCGAAACAACGGCAGATATAGCAATCGGGTTAATGCTTTGCCTTGGGAGAAGGTTAGTTGAGGCTGACAGATACCTTAGAAAAGGTAAATGGAAATATGGCTGGAATCCCGAGCTAATGATTGGAAGGGATTTGCATCATAAGACATTGGGAGTCATTGGATTAGGGAAAATCGGTAGTGCAATTTGTATGCGAGCGATTGGATTTGGAATGAAAATATTATTTACAAAAAGGAAATTTGGTCCAGATGATTCTAGGAAAAATAAATTGTTCGACAGGATAGAATATTGCAATTTACAAAGACTTGTTTCAGATTCAGACTATATTGTAATTAGTTGTACTCTAAATAAAGACAGCTACCATTTAATAGATTATGAACAGATAAGGAAAATGAAAAAGAATGCTTATTTAATTAATATATCCAGGGGCAAAATTGTTAAAGAACATGATTTGATTCGTGGCTTAAAAGAGAAGTTGATCGCCGGGGCCGGCCTAGATGTCTTTGAAGATGAACCGATCCGGAGAAACAATCCGCTCATTAAAATGCAAAATGTAGTTCTATTACCACATATAGGTAGCGCGAGTATCGATACACGAAATAAAATGTCAGAAATAGCTGCTTTAAACATAATTCACGTGTTGAAAGGTAGTCAAGACAAGGCTTTACTATTAAGATAATATAGCAACCACCTATGTATCTAGTCGTTTAATCTGAACCTCTTCCTCATCTTCCCGGGTTCCTTTAATACAATCAGTGTGAATTATCCTAACGTTTGTTAAACTTATCCTACCTGCAGGAATTGCATTCTTTTTTTGTAGTAGATAAAATTTATTCTCCAATATTGCCCGGTGATCAGAACAGGTCACCCCTATCATAAATTTACTGTTGTCGTCAGTTTCATCTTCCACCTCGATAATGAATTCAGGTGGAAGAGGGCATTTTATGCCTTCTGATACAAAAGAACAATGTTCAGGGATCAACTATTAAAATAATTCACTTTATCCAATTAAAGTTCTTTGTTTCTGAGGATAATAATTATATCTTTCCAGAT
>JBGTFK010000038.1:0-4903 GCA_041747305.1 Candidatus Nitrosocosmicus sp. | reverse complement strand
AAACCATGTCAAGTTTTTTGCACAATTTGACCAAAATTGTTTTGGATCTTTTTGGGATATTCTCTTTAATTCTTTTATTTTATTTCCCTCTAGAGAAATGATTTCTTGATGTCCATCCTGGCGATATTGAGGATCAATCATGAAAAAGAAAAGATTTTTCTTTACTTAAATGCTTTCATTATTTATTATAGTGTATTATCGATACATGATTAAAAGATTGGTAAGCTAATATACATGTGTCACCCCTCCTGCACAATAAACAAAGTGAAAGGAAATGATTATTGTACAAGGAGAGGTGTACCTAGAAGAATGTCATATCGACATATTAAAGAAAGAGTCAGAAATAGTTAGAAAGCGGTATCATGCAGTATCTAGAACTCTTGTCAGTGACATCATCAGAATAACAAGACAGGATGGTGCTGACATGATTAGTAGGAGTAAACGTCAGTTACAGCGAGTGGTAAAAAGGTTCAGAGAAGAAGGTATTACGGGTCTGAGGTTTAAATCTAGGAGACCAAACAAGGTTCTAAATAAAACACCTGTAGAGATTGAGAAGAGGATAATCAGAGTAAGAAAAGCTACAGGCTTTGGTTCTGAACAACTGGCAAACATCGTCAATGAGAGTTTGAATGTGGAAGAACACAGATATGACCAAAAGTATTGTATCAGCAAAACTACTGCATACAATATCCTTGTCAGACATTCACTGGTCGATGCTGAGAAAAAGTTGATTAAAGAATACAAATCATTTGAACGAGACAAGCCTAATGAATTGTTACAGGCAGATCTTACAAGATTCAATGGAGTACCAATACTTACTATGGAAGATGATCATTCCAGGAAACTCTGGGCTGCAAGACTGGACAACGAAACAGACGATAATGTAGTAGATGCCATGAAACGCCTTCTGCATGACCAAAAATATGGTTCTCTTTTGACTGATAACGGCAGCCAGTTTGACAGAAAGAATTCAACGATGAGAAGATATTGCGACCAATATTTAACAGGGAGGCATATCTGGACCTCAATACATCATCCACAAACTATGGGTAATCTCAAATGCTCAGAAAGGACTGAAACGATTTCTTATACACAGATTGGGGAATCACTGTACTGATCATAAAAGCATTGATAGATGTATTGAAGTTTATACAGACTGGTACAACAATGGGAAAAAGATATCCACTACAAAATGCTATCCTGAGAAAAGATACTCTGGTCAAAGAGATGATGGTTGGTATGTACGCTTTGTAAAAGCACTTAAGCTAGAAAGTATACTCCCAGTACCAGTTGCTATGGAGGGATGACATATGTCCCTTGCTCCTACAACATGATTAAAAGATTCCATCCTTATAGTATATATATGATTTTTCTATCAAAAACCATTCACAATCACACCAATTAACATGGTCTTATACATTCAGATTTTTCTTTCAGTGACAATTTCAAATTATATAATGATTTTATATAGGAATGTTATATCTGATTGTTGCAATAAACTAAAATAAATAAAGAGAACGAAAATAAAGTGTGAAATATAGAAGTCGAACTGAAATAGTGGCCATGATCCTGGATGCAGGCAACGGCGGAGCAACCAAAACAAAAATTATGTATAAAGCATTTTTAAGTTATGCCCAGTTACGTGAATATTTATCAGTATTAATTGAAAATAATCTAATCGAATATGTTGAAGGTTCTCAAACCTACAAAACCACCGAAAAAGGCTTAAACTTTCTTAAAATGCACAATGAAATTGGAGAACTCTTAAGTTCAACTACACAAAAGTAAAGCAACCTTTCAAATTTTTATAAATTCTTGTAATTTATGATTTTTTTAATAAATTCTACAAGTACAATCAATCAAATAAACAAATAAAAGTGAAGGAACGATCAAAAATAATTGGCATTCTAACCAAATGTCAGCATATTTCAGATCTTTTTTGTTATTTTGTACTCATTAATTATTTGTAGCCATTATGTGAGTGGATTCGTTATTTTCTATGTTATTTCCTAATGATGCTTCTACATAGTTAGTTACTTCATTGGTAGAACTTTCAGCAACTTCTGCATTTGATCCAACTTCTTGTTGTTCTTGGTCTTGTTGAATCCCTTGATTATAATTCATATCTTGTTCCGATTCTTGGGTTGGCTTTTGAATATTGTAATCTAATACCTCTTCTTTGTCTTCATTTTGAACGTCTAATTGATCATTCTTGATGTCGTTATTGTTTGAGGTAACTGTGTTGTCTACTGTTTGTTGTGTAAGCTTGTTAATTATGTTATTTATTTCTGTTTTTTCTAAGTTGACATGATCTATTAATTCATTAGTGTGCATAGTTATCTGTTGATAAATATCTTCTGTTATTTCGTTACTCTTGTACTGTAACTTTGCATCAAATAAAACTGCTTTTATTCTTTTCGATTCCATATCTATTTCAGATATTCTTTGATGAAGTCTCTCAATAATCTCTTTGGTGTTTTCGCCTAAATCATCCAACCTTTTTTCATACTTTAAATATACCAATTCTGCATCGTCTTTCATATTATCGTTATCGGCTACAATTTCTTGCAAAGCTTTAATCCTCTTCAGTGTTAAAGATTTTTCTCGCAAGAGCTTTTGTGCATCCAATCGCCACCTCGGAATAAAAATGACATAGTCGCCTTGTACCAACAGTTGTTCATATGGTAAATTTTTTATACCACTTGATCCACAATCTACACTTACAGATTCTATAGATCCTTCTATATCTGTGATGATACCTACAACTTTTCCAATGAATGTTCCATACATGTCTTTAACTTTTTTACTGACAAATTCGAGCTTCAATTCGCTCATGCAATTCCATTTGTAGACGAGTATAATGCTCGCTGTGTGAAAAAGATTTTATAATATTGTAAGATTTAATCAACTATAAGTACAATTACATACATACTATAAACTTTGAATAAGAAGTTGAATCAGGAAAATTTTAATAATGAAGAAAGAAAAAAGCTTGAATCTCATTTTTCCAATTCAGACAGTAGTGTATTTGTAATAATTACTCCACATCAGGTCGATCGTGGAGCTTTGATGTCTAGATATTCTAGAACTGATAAGACAATGAGAAGGATATTTATTGATGAATTTCTACCAAATCCCAATAGAGGTCTGGAATTTTATAACAGGGTCCTTTTAGAATATGGTGATGAATCTGTAGCTGAACTTGGAACAGCTCAGTGTGCTTTAGAATGGATATCCAATATATCTGCACAAAAAATAGAAGATCATAGGATCGGATTGTCGTTTTTAGAAAAATCATCCCGTTATGTTGCCTTTGATAAAAAAATTAACGGAGTTTATAAATATTTTAGGGATAAAAAAATCATGTCATCCGTTTATGCCGACAAGTACATACAGTCATGCGATTTGGCATTTGAAACTTATTCAAAGAATATCTTACCTATGCAAAAGTATCTAAAAGAAAAAATTCCAATAGATAATCTTAATTTTAATGATTCCGAAACAAAAACGGATACCCTCTTTAGAAACTTAAAAAACTCTATAGATATTGATAATGCAAAAAAAATATATAATTCATCCATCAGGGCCAAAGCTTTAGACATATTGAGAAATCTCCTTCCGTCTTCAACCCTAACTAATCTGGCAATTACAGGAAATGGAAGAGCGTTTGAATATCTCTTGTTTAATATGAACTCCTCCGAATTGGGAGAAATCAAAAAGTTAGGTGATTTATTATATAAAGAACTGGAAAAGTACATCGAACCATTTATCAAACGATCAAAAGATAGACACAGTATTTCATATTACAATTACCTTGATAATACCGAGAAATCAATTTCAAGAATTCTGGATAAGGATCTTTATCAAAAACATGATGAGGTTTCTGATAATGATATTTCATTCGATACTTTCAATAATATCAAAAATTTCATAGATGTTAAATTGCTTTATCATATGCCCAATATTGAAGCTGAAATCAAATTGGTTGCTTCTATTTTGCATGAATATGGTAGAGGTTTATTAATGTCTTTTTTACTAGATCTTGTTACTACTTTCTCTGGAGAAAAGCGACATGAGATTATCCGTGCTTATTCTCATTTTAGAGAAAATAGAAGACATAGACCTGGAAGAGCTTTTGAGGTAATTGATTATTCGTTTGAATTGGTAACTAATTATGGAATGTTTAGGGATCTTCATAGGCATAGACTTTTGACCATGAGTCGACAGTTGTTATCTACAAAGTATGGGTTTGATATTCCAGAGGAAATAAATGAACTGGGAATAGAAAAGGACTATGATGATTGTATGTATCACAGTGGTGATACATACACGTTAATCTCATCTACAATGCCTGCAGAAGCACAATACGCTGTAAATTTTGCTTATAGGTATCCGTATTTTATAAAAATGAATCTTCGTGAAGCATGTCATATGATTGAACTACGGACAACTCCACAGGGCCATCCAGATTATAGAAATGCTTGTCAGAAGATGTATTCATTGATAAAACAGGTCAATCCTGTTATTTCTGAAGGCATCAAATTTGTAGATATGAATAGTTATGATTTAGAAAGATTCAAATCAGAAAAAAATATAGTGTTGAAAAAATCTAAAATAAATATATCTGATAATTAGTTGATACATTTTGATTCCTCATTATAGTATCTCTATACACATAACTGTTATTTGTATCAAAATCACTACTTTTTTTCTTAAAGCCATTTGTCAAGAGATTGACTTTTCTTAATAATGCTTTTTTCAAGCCTTCCCAGGTGGTTGATAACTCTTTCATTGGAAAAATTTTTCTCATCACATAGATATTTTATAATTTTTTCCTTCTCTATCTCATTAAATTCAATATTTAAGTCATCTAGGTCAGTAACCTGAGGGTTCAGAAATATTT
>JBGTFK010000037.1:0-3557 GCA_041747305.1 Candidatus Nitrosocosmicus sp. | reverse complement strand
ATAACCATTCCTTGTTCCGAGATATTTATAATCCTCTAGATTCTCTATTATGTCGCCATCCATAATCCATTGAAAAGTTCTTTTTTCTTTTTCACTTATAGAATCATCTTCGATGCAAACTAGTGTATCATGTTGATCTATCCTGAAATTGTAACCAATTACCTTGGTTTCCTTGGTTAAGAGAAGGGTAAATGGACTTTGATCATTAGGTCTAGGATCAAATCTATGAATTCTTAATCGCATGTTTCTAAGTTCATCCTTCTTTGTTTAAATGTCCACTGACTTCAAAGTAAAGACAGAATCACTTTATATCAAATATGAAAGACGAATTCTTAAAATAATGCACCTAGGCAACTATTTCATTATGAAACTGCCGATTTCGCCATATCGATACATCGAGTAAGATGTCTTTGTTCTTCTTTTAGGATAGATTTGACTGTTGACAATGCCTTTTTATTATCAAAGTTTCCACAAATAGCTTGCAAAACTTCATAATGAGAAACTTCACCGCCTTCTGCTAAACACAGGAATTCTAATGCTTCTGGTGTGTCGGGTTCTTCGCCAAGATAGGTTTTCATGATCTGGGTGGCTTTTTCCTCTGTTTCTTTGGCACTTTCCTCTATTTTGCTTATGTCCAATCGGATATCTTTATCTTCAGAAAAAATACTCACAACTTCTTGAATTTTTTCCTCATGAGTACTCGCCTCTCCTTGGATTTCCTTAGCTTCAGTTTTGAAATCTGATTTTAATAACTTCATCGATATTAATTCATCCACTGCTTTTTGAGCTGCTCGTTCTAAACCTAGAACTTCACCCAATTTCTTTTGCAGATTTTCTATGTTTTCTTTTTTGTTTGGCACTGGAATCTTATATGTATAAAAATTTAAATAACTCCACCAAAGATTCTACTTTTTCGTTACCCATGTTTTTCTATTTTATTTCTGCATTTTGTATTTTCATTTCATGGTAAACAAAATTAATGTTGATTCTAATAATTGCTTCAAGAGCTTCTACTTAGGTAAGGGATTTGATTAAAATGCCCATGTGTATGACACCCCAACTTTAGAATAGAATTTAATGGACAGATTTTGGTTGATTATTATCTTTAATTCTATTTAAAAGGTTAGTAGTCTAATGTTTGATTAAAGCTACCAACATATTTTTCGGTGTTATTATTAACTGTTTGATTCACCATAAAAGGATGTTGTACTTGTTGTATTTGAGGAGAGAATACAGGCAATGTGTCCATAGGATTCCAAATCAGTATAACCTTTCCATATGACTCGGATAATTTCACCAACCATTCTTTTTGTTGTTGATCATTTAGCAATGGGAATTTTGGATTTGCTGTGTCTGGAGAAAACTCTTCTTTATGATAATGCCAATTTGGTTTTTCTCTATCTGGTAATGCTTGATATGTCTTAGAGTCAACCAAGTATTCTACTCCTATCAATCTTGCATTTGGAAAGCGGCTGTCATATAGTTGACACACCATCATTGTTTTGTCATTTGGTTTACAAAAATGATACACCCTAAGAGTAGGATCTTCAAATACGTGTCGAACCGCATTTAACTGACCTGTTGGTGGACCGCCATAACCATCAACCGGTTTTATAGCATTACCAGAAGTAGCGTTAGCCTGAGTACCTTTCATAGGAGTAGTAGTAGTAGTAGTAGTAGTATCGTTAGATCGTCCTTGTGCCTGGACAGTACTGAACTGTTCTATAGAGAATACGACAACATAGATTCCCATGAATAGAAGTATTGATAATGAAGTCGACATTCTCTTAATTTTTGATTGGGATGCAAAAGACCACAATTTAGAATAAGTCATCCAGTATATGATATTTAAAATAGATTAAATTGGTTCATGAAAGAATCAAGTTCATTAGGATAAGTATGAATTATTAATTGTGCTCAACAAAGCTATTTAAAAGACAAATTAGAACAACAAAAATAAAAAAATAACCTAATAAATATATGAGATTTACCTAAAATAGTATCCTATTTTCTTCTAGAACTGCTATTCTTGTATTTTTTGAAAGAATCAGTTTTTGCTCTTTGGAATATAGTCCTCTGAAATGACAGTCACCTTGTTTGTGAACGTGCTTGATATGATTTTCCAATTCAGCTTTATTACGAGCAATCATTTCATATATATCGCATCTTTCACTCTGTGATCTTTCGTTCCCTATGACATCTTGATCCATGAAATTATAGAGTTGATTCATTTATGCTGAGATTCTTCGTATACAGCTCTTCTTGATTGAAATATTTTAACTAAATTATGCACCGATGAGTTTGTTGAGACATTCTAGCTAAAGTGCATATTCAATGGTAGTCATATTGTGACAATACTTGGTATTAAAAACCGTTTGATACCGGTGTTTATATAGTATGGTATCTAATAGATAGTATGTCAAAGAAAATAGAAACTAACCAAAATTATTCAAATAATACCAATGAATATAACAATAACAATAATAACATTAATGATTTCAATCAATCCGTTAACAGATCATTAGATGAAACCAAAGATAACATCAAAAAATCATTAGATGAATCTAAAAGTCAAATTCCAAGAATTAATAACATTGTAAATAGCTATCAAGAGCAAGCTCTACAAACTACAAAAGAGATTTCAGAAGAATATATTGATTCTCAAAAAGAAGTGGTCAATTCTCTCCAATCAGCATGGAGGCCATACAATGAGATCTACAACGGATTAGTTACCAACTTCTTTACTCCTGATGCAGCAGTTAAAGCATATACAAGATTTGTCAGTAATGTTGCAGGCAACACAGTATCAGCTATGAGAGTGTCAAACAACGTTATTTTCTCAACCCTTGATGCATGGAAACCATTATTACAACAAGCAAAAGATTTTGCAAGACATATGTCAAACACGGGAGTAAACACAGCAAGAGTGTTTGAACAAAATTCAAGACAAATAGCAGCAAATGTTAAAGATGTACCAGCCAATTCAAACGTAAACGCATCTACTACATCCACTACTACAAACTCCCCCAGTCATTAACAAAACTATAAAAGAAATAATTCGCAGCCGTAATGTGCCTACTAATCCGATCAATAAGTTCGGATTTTTCATGGTTCTTCATATTGATAAATTGATAGACAGTGATGATATCTTTGGAATACATATGAGGACATTGGGTGGGATAAATCCAGTTATAGGCTTATTATAGTTTATTAAATCATAATCGATGTAAAGTGAATATTTTTCTTATATGAGGGCAAAAAACGTATACACAATACCCATCCCTAGAGAATTGTTGCAAAGAATAGATAGATCTTCCCCTGCTCATGTGGGTAAGCTTCAGAATGCAGTGGATTTTATTGCTCCTAAAGGTACACCCGTTCTTGCTGCAGCAGACGGTGTTATAACTCACATCAAGGATGACTCTAATGTTGGAGGTCCGGATGCGTCATACTGGTTTTATACTAATTTTATTACAATCAAACATGCAAATGGAGAATATTCTCGTTATGACCACCTGGATCACAAGAGTTCCAAGGTGAAATTAAATCAAAAGGTT
>JBGTFK010000036.1:0-9904 GCA_041747305.1 Candidatus Nitrosocosmicus sp. | reverse complement strand
CATAAAATGAGAGACAAAGTTTCAATCGAAAAGAATATTTCCGTTTCAAAGTTGGCTGGAGGCATGGTATCTCTCCTGGTCAAAGGAATTCTCACTCAAGATAGGAAATATCATTCAATTCATTTCAAATTAATCCCTTATTTGAGAATAAAATCTCAACTGGATTACGAAACAGTTCTAAAGGAAATAAGATCAAAAAAATAAATAATTTATATCAAAAGTAGCAGTATTTATCATTCAACTTCAATTGTATATCTTGTATTATTTCTGCTCATATTCGCTTGTTATAGTTTCCCTCTTGACCGCTATTTCGACACTAAGGAAGCGTAGTATGTCTTTTTAGATTTATAATATTTTACCAAGTTCAGCTATTGTTCATTTGGGTGAATAAAACAAGTCAAATTTGTTTCACATACCACCGAACCAGCTACTAGTTTTAGGGACTATATTACTTAGAATAGTGCTCTTAATTATCTAATAGTCATTCAAAAGCAACATACTAAAAGGTTTTTCATAACTGAAGGTGCATCCATTTTAGAGATATAAACAACTCCGCTTTAATCACTAATTGAAATCAATAAGTTACTCGGGTTATTATTATTAATAATGTCTCAACATCCTAGCAGAGATGATTTATGTTATTGTAATAGTGGAAAAAAATTCAAAAATTGTCATATGAGACAATTGAAACCTACAGAATACTTGACTGTTAATGTAACTAAATACATAAAATCAGTAGAGTACTTTGCAACAAGAAATGACGGTCGAACCGAATCGCTTAACGGCATTCTTGATATTCTTGTTTATTTGCAGCATGACTACAGCTGGGACAAAGAGTTAGATGGCTTAGTAGAGCCACTGTTGAATATTCGTATTAGGGACAATCAATTTAAAACAGAAATTTTCAAATCAAAATTAGGTAAACTAAAATATAAACTAAATGCTGTAAACTATTACTCTTTAATATTTAAAGAAAGAGAAGAAGAAATAATTAAAGAATTTTCGGTGGAGTATACTGCTGAAAATGTGTCTTATTCAATGGATGAGCCAATTCTAATATTTAGTACGGAATCCTTTTTGTTCCAATGCAAAAGCTGTCTTGATGTATTAGCTCAAATGATTGGATTATTATTTACACTGGACCTTAATACGTGGGGAAATGAAGGAGATGAAATAATCAAACAAATAAGAATAAGAATTGAAAGTGGTCATGTAAAGGGTAATAAGAATAGCTTTGATGAACTATACAAAATTATTGAGAAGAACAAGTATTGGATTAAAGATTTGGTAGATATGCGTGATGACGTTACACATTTTTCTGACTTAGAAGGAATGTCTTGTTTTATTCATGAATCTGTTGATGAGAGGGCGGCAAAAGCGAAGATATTTTATCCGTCTCTGCCAGATGGTCAAAGGGTGTCAAAATATATGGAGAGAATAAAGAAAAACCTACAAGATTTGATAAAAGAGATATCAATTCTGGCAAATTCGTTAAACCAATCCAAATAGTGCTCTATATTGGTAATTTTACTAATATAATTCTCAATACATACAGCACAGAAAATTTCATTTTTAGCTTGGTAATATTGATGATATTAATCTTTTCTAAAGGAAAAGCCCTTATCAAACCCATGTGAATATCCACATGAGTTCCACCGAACCCTTATACCATACGGAACTTAATCCCACCGAACTAGATACTAATGCTAGTAACACTTTAAACTAAGAGCCTACCTCAAAAATCGATAGAATTATAGCTTCTTATTTCCATTCCTAAACTGTGACGTGTACCCAGAAGGAAGACGGAGCAAAGATTGTTAAAAACCATCATCTTCCTACCATCAAAAGGATTCCTTCAAGCAATTTTCTGTATGGTATGATTGGTCGGCCTATAGTTTTCAGATGGTTTCTCATTGGGGAAAAGAATTCTGAATTCATTCCATAATTCATCTGGAATGTTAATGATGGTACAGATATCTTTTTTATACTTCATCCTCTACTTGATACAGATCACTATGGGAAGTAACATCGTCCATATTTCTATCGAATTTTGAGGTAGGCTCTAATTACATAAAATTCACGAAACCTATGATAAATTTAGTCTGTCAATCAATCTGTACATGAACGTATTTATTTGTCAAATACAAAAACATGAATCTGTAAATTAACATTACCTTATGAACTGATGGATTATAAAATTTATGTAAATAACGCAGTCAATATTACGTTTGTTTGTAATGGCTAATATTTATTGTAAAGTTTATTAAATGTAATCAATTTTTGAAATTTAGGATGCAATCAGATAAAACAAATAGTGATAAAATTAATGAAGAGTTATTACATGAATTTATGATAAAAGCAGTTGGAGATGTTGCAAGTAGTATGAGTGCGATGCTTACAATTTTGGGTGAGAGATTAGGGCTTTATAAGGCTTTGACGGAATTTGGTCCTCTTACATCAGAAGAATTGGCAAAGAAAACGAATACCAATGAACGTTATGTAAGAGAATGGCTTGCAAACCAGTCTGCAGGTGGGTACTTAATATATAATTCTGATAATGGAAAGTTCACTCTTCCACTAGAACAATCCTTGGTTCTAGCAAATGAGAACAGTCCTGTTTATATACATGGCGCATATCAGGCGATAAAATCTTTCTTTAAAGATGAGGAGAAGTTCGTGGAAATGTTTAAAACAGGAGAGGGGTTGAAATGGGGAGAACATGATCACGACTTGTTTGAAGGAACAGCCAGATTCTTCAAACCAAACTATGTTGGCAATCTAATACAGTCTTGGATTCCTTCACTTGATGGAGTAGAACAGAAGTTAAAGGAAGGATCCAAAGTTGCTGATGTTGGATGCGGATATGGAATATCCACTATGTTGATGGCAAAAGCATATCCTAATTCTCATTTTTTTGGAATTGACAACCATGCACCATCCATTGAAGCAGCTAATGAAAGTGCAAAAAAAGAAGGAGTTATAGGAAATATAGAATTCAAATCAGTGTCAGCAAACGAATCTATAGGAAATGATTATGATTTTATAACCTTTTTTGATTGTTTACATGACATGGGTGATCCTATAGGAGCAATGAAATTTGCAAAACAATCATTAAAACCCGATGGGTCGTGTATGATTGTAGAACCAATGGCAAATGACAATCTGAAAGACAATTTAAATTTGGTCGGTAGAGTTTATTACGCAGCATCTACTCTGGTATGTGTTCCTAATTCATTAGCTGACAATGGACCCGGATTGGGTGCACAGGCTGGAGAGAAAAGAATTAAAGAAGTAGCAGAAAAAGCAGGCTTTACAAGATTTAGACGTGCTGTTCAGACACCATTTAACATAATCTATGAAGCAAAGCCGTAATAAATAACAGGATGAAAATATAATACAAAAAATTACAGAAAACAATCATCGAAATCATTTTTTCCTTCCAAGCCAACATCATCTACTTGGTATGATGAGCGGATTTATCATGCAACAAGATGGGGCACTCAAAAATGAAACTACAACGGTTAAAGATATTCACAATGGGAGCAGCAATTCTTAGACTTGGTAGTTAAAGATCTACTGAAATTTCTTCTATAAAGGATTAATCTATTTCAACGTCAGCCCGGGATGAGGAAAAAATTCATATTCAGATAACTAAGAGCCGTCTAAAAAGTAATAAACCCCTGTGGATATCCTCATGATTTCCACCGAACCCGCTACCTAGTTAAAGTAACGAAAATATGTTATTATCGTTTTTGTATTTGAGTTAGGTCAAGAACCGAAAATACTGAATTTGTGATAAATGTCAAATGTATTAAAGCATTGTTTATCAGAGTAAACGTGCAACCCAAATCTGATAAAAAGATTGTCCTAGTTACAGGAGCAAATAGAGGAATAGGATTTGAAACATCCAAGCAGCTTTCGCAATTGGGATTAAAAGTCATACTGACTGCTCGCGATCATGTGAAAGGCGAACATGCAGCAAAAGAGTTAACAGACCAGGGCTTGGATGTTATTTTCTACAAACTTGATGTATCAGATAAAGAAAATATAGTAAATATCTACAATACAATTGAAAAAAAATTCTCACGTCTGGATGTCCTCGTTAATAATGCTGCAATATTGTACGACTCAAATCAATCTACTATAAACGCTGACTTGGATATTGTTAGTCGAGCCCTTAAAACTAATCTATATGGTCCCTGGCTACTTTGTCAAGCGTTCATACCACTCATGAAAAGAAACAATTACGGTCGTATAGTAAATGTATCTAGTGGTGCAGGCTCGTTACATTATATGAATGGAGGAACGCCAGCGTATGGCATTTCTAAAGTGGCTCTCAATGCGTTAACAAAAAAATTAGCCTCTGAATTAGCAGGAACTAATATACTTGTAAATTCAGTTGATCCAGGTTGGGTAGCAACTGACCTGGGTGGAAAAGGAGGCCGACCAGTAGATGAAGGTGCTAAAGGTATTATATGGGCATGCTTATTACCCAATAATGGTCCTAGTGGAGGATTCTTCTATGAAGGACAGATCGAACCGTGGTAGAATTATTCATTAATCGTATCACTATCTAGAATATAAGGGGTTATCTTGGATTAGCCTATTCAGGTTACTGTTTTACAAACTTCATCTGATAACTAATAGGGAGTATGTGTCATGTTATTAGATGTAAATAAATAGTTGTGACCATCTGTTTAACATCGTAAGTATCTTAGGTGATTGAATTTGGTCAAATTTGTTTCACATACCACCGAACCCACTACCTATTTTAGTAACGATAATATTCCAGTCATATTTCACGATATTGATTTTAATATATTGATATGGCGGTTTAAATTGTTTTTTTGATTCTAATATTATTAGAATATTATAGTATTGCACCTAGTTAGCAAAATCAATATATTTTTTATTCCTTATTGATGATATGAGTAACAAAATAACAACTCAACATCATGAAAAGAAAGGACACGAACATGCAGTAATTGCTATGGTAGTCACATTCGCATTACTAACATGTTATATATTGCCTACAAGTGATATATTCGCAGCTGCACCAAATGATCCTGATAAAACTGGATGTAATCCCAAAACAGATACAGATTGTTTTCCAGATGAGATCGTAGTATTCGATAACCCAATTAACACCCGTCTGTTAGTGCTAGACAGTCAAACCACAAGCAGTAACACACCGACAGATAGTTCAGTAGATATTGAAGCAGATGAACTTGTCGTAGTAGGATGTAAGGGTGGAACAGCAGGTGAGGTTCCTGGAAAACCTGGAGTATGCAAAGAGTAGTCTAAATTGTAAAGCGCTATCCAGATCAATAAATTTTTTATTTTTACTACTTTCTTATTATTAAATTACCTTACTATAGATTTGTTATTATTTAGTTCCTACAATGCATATAGCTTCGTTCCTAAAACTAATTGAACCTGAATTTTTATCAACATGATTATTTTCTGCTGCTTCATTTATCGCCTGCAATATCTTTTTTCTTCTTTCTTCTGATTGATAGGATAATATTACCTGAACTGGAGATGCTGTTTCACATACAAAATTTGTAAATTCTTCTGATGAATTAAAGTTAAAGATCATATTATGTCTTTCCATGGTAACATCTTTGAACCCTGTACTGCTAAAATAATCTTTTAGTAATTTTTCATCAGATAGACTAAATGGACCAGGTGCATTTGCTGGAGGTTGTGGACTATTTGTTTCCTTCATTATTATGTGAAGTGGCAATGAAATAAAAGGAACCTTATCAGGTGAAGCCCAAACCGCTGCAGCAAAACGTCCACCATCAACCAATGACTTGTATATGTTTGATAATCCTGCTTTGACGTCGGGTAAAAACATAAGACCAAATCTACAAAGCGCTGCGTCAAATGTGGAAGACGGCAAATCTGTTGTTTCAGCATCCCCTTCCCTGAAATCTATCGAATCTTGTAGACCCATGGAAATAGATCTCTGTTTTGCGATTGCCAGCATTTGAGGGGATATATCTATTGCCAATACATGTCCATTTTTCCCTACTCGTTGTACTGCAGTTATAGATGGTTCTCCTATACCAGTCGCTATGTCAAGAACCTTAGAATCTTGCTTTATATCGGCAAGTTCTATCAACAGTTTGTTTATATCTTCACCTGCGGCCTCAGTTATTTTCCACCACTTTAGCCACCCGTTTGCTACATTATTCCAGCCTTGACGTTGACCTTCCTTAAACTGTTTAGGATCAAAAGTTGACATTACCCATGTGACTACGAATTCATGATATATAAAAATGGACATTTTGCAAAAAGATCAATCAATTAAGATCGATACACAGCTTCAAACCAAGATAGATGGATTGGGTTAGGTTAGTCGACAAAGTAACTATATTCTACCATATTATGTTATGATGTTTCTTCCCCATTCCAAACCTTCTGAAAGACCTTGTTCTTAGTTTATAATTGCGACATTGAAAGTATGCATTTCATTCCAATTTATAAATATCTCACAGATGCTACACCTTTTTTGGCCTTCTTTATATCTAGATGGAATATGATGATTTCTCTTTGCCTTATTTCTTATACAAATTCCGTTGCAGCTCAAATACCATATTTCGGGAGAATTAATCTCGATTGGAAATAAATATTTTATTACAATTCTAGGTTGCTCAGCTTATTCAATATTTTATTGGACCTATACTCGTTGACAGAACAAATGCATCTTCCAAGGAAATTCATTATTAAGAGAAGATTTCAAGCAGAGGAAGATCCTATTTGAGAAGTAATAAGGTATCAATGCTAGGAAGTAATACCATCTCATGCTTTTGTGTTCATCAATGCTTTGAGAGCTGTTCATGACGGAACTAGTAACGTTACTGCAATAATAGAATAAATGTATATGGAATAGACGTCTATTATTACAGCAATTATTACAACTTAAACACCAATAGACACTTATAACATGAATGTAACCTTATTACTATTTCTCTAGGATAATTGACACTATGACAATCTGAATGTACGCACAGTACTAGAGATAATCATATCAAGATAATATAAGTTTAATAATCTTTTTCATTAACCCTATTGGTTTAATCTGCGAATTTGTTGACTTCTTGTATATCTATTTCTTATTACAGTTATATCCTGGATTTAATGTTCTTGTGTTAAATATCTTACCAGTTTTATATTCCATAGGGTTTAAAAGAGAGCAACTTTTCATTCCAATGATATTAGGATTTATTTTGTGTAGTTAGGTTTGCGAATAATGGCTTTATTTTTGGAGGAAGATCTTGCGAAATCCATAAATAGATTAATTGTATTTCTTAAACCGCACTCTGTGTAGTGTAAAAGGCAAAACTTCATCAAGGGATGAGTAGTAGTAGTAACATCTAGTTCATGGGATAATTAATATCATCACAGCAATTATCAGGTTAGGATACTAAAATTGTCGTCTATACCTTCCTGCTGGTTAGCGATGGAATGATGGATATAGATATTGTAGCATATACCCAGTATTAATCCATTGTTCCATCCGTCGGTCCAACCAGTATCAGCTGCCGGCTTTACAGATCTTCGAAGCATGATGAAATGCATGATGATTACGTCAAGACATGAAATTCATAACGTTTGGATGACGAGACTTATCGTTATGAATGATGATATCCTTACTACTTCTCATCCTTTCTGGTAATTTATATTCTCAATTATTAATAGTTCCTTTCAAAATATGACTACACAAGCAGGGATTTTATCCAGTAGGATGTACCGATAATGATTTTGATAAATATTGGACCAATATCAAGACAATGATACTACAAGAACGACAGATAGCACAGAGATTACTAATTATGAAATAACATATTAGGATATGAATGTGATTAATGATTTCTGGGATTATCCACTATGGTAATTATGGAACAAACATTGTCAAGAATAATGAGATAAACCGTAATTGATTTAGGTTTTATTCTGTTGGTATAGGAGACATAATTCTAAAAAATAACCATGTTCGTCATAATTTTATCTATGGATTTGATCCGCATACAGCAACTGATGATAGAATATTAAGAAGCGATACGGTACACGAGCATAGAGCGACGGAAAATGGGAATAATATTTTTCTTTGACTCCTTGATATCTATCAATTGTTTACAGAAATGATTTTGACATTCAAGGAAGGCACAGAAGTATAAAATATTTACAGTACCAAGGAGTTTAGTCATATGGACCAATAGTTGAACAATTGCGAATTAGAGTATGGCCTAAAGAATAAACCAAGATCGCATAGAATTCAAACTCAAAGTAATAATATGACGAATCTGGATATAAAATGACGATATAAATTACTACTTTTATAAAAACGAATTGTTGAAAACAGTAAAGTTGTTTATTTGTGGATTTTGAATAACCAAAAATATTAGTAAATTAAATCTGGATTGTTTTGTAAACCTTATTCTAACAAGTAAGGGACAAACCAAGCTTCAAGTTTCAAAGACAAGTGATTTAAAGGAAAAGAGCCTAGTATCAATATTATCAGTTCGAGCTATAACATATCCGGATCCTTGATTGATGGTATCGATAAAATTACCCTCTTTTTCAACTTTTTCATGTTCTTTTAGTTTGGATAAGTCATTTATAGTCCAGTATGGGATTTCCATTCCTTTTCCATTATCCACGAATGTTTCGACTGTTCTAGAGTTATTGCCAGTCAGATAGGTTATTATCTTTAGCACGACATTGTCTCGGTCAGTAAGATTATTTATGAAAAGAGGATTGCCATTTTCATCTAGATTGTGAAATACGAAACTGTCGCCTGCCAGTTGTTTTATTGTCTCGTATTCATATTTCACATAGTTACCATCATCACGATACTCAAATAGATTTGGATTGCTATCAGAAGAAACATCAAACAATACCCCAAAGCCTCTTTCTTGATCATCCTTATTGCTTCCATGTTGTCCCGTATTAAACTGAATTACCATATAGGTTTCATTTTGGTATTTATCTTGCGGTTCTCTAAAATACTCTTTTACATTACCTTGCCATGATATTATTTGATTTTTTGCAGTAGACATATTAGGTTCTCCGTCTGAATTCTCTCTTACCAAATCTATGCGTGGTGAATTAATGTTGTCCAGATCACCTTGACTATGTTTATTAAAATCCAATGATACTCTAATTTTATTGTCAGGATTGATGGGATCAATTGATTCAAAGGTGTATTGAGTATCAAATTTTGTATCTGCTAATAAAAGACCTTTGTCACTGAAATTACTAGTATCCAATTTCTTGCTTTCACCGTCATCATCATCTTCGGTCGCATCCAATTCACATGACTTCTTAGATTGGTTGGCAAAGTATTTTACACAAGAGAGTGTTTTAGACACTTTGTAGAATTCACAGAATTTGTTGTTAATAGTACTGGTAGCATCATTACCTAAAGTAATATTTGATTCTTCACTTTCATTCTCATTTATCCCGTGTGTTTCCGTTGAATATGTTTCAGATATAACATCATATGGGGTATTCGATGGTAAACAGTCTGAAATATTGGTTGTATTTATTAATATGCCCGGATATCTTGTTTGAGAATCGTTGCCGTAAACACTTGGCTCATCGCTATTTTCTTTAATAGTCCCATTGATATTATGAACTTCAAAGTCTATGATTAAACATATAATAGTAAAAATAAAGGTCATAACAAAGATTACTGAAATCTCTAATGAATTGGATTTCATGGTTATAGTGTAAATAATATTTAATATATATGTGAGGCTGGGTCATTATTCTTTTCATTTCCTAACAAATAAAGCTAGTCTAATGGAGTATAATGTGTTAGTGAAACAAAGATACTACCAAAAAGACTAGCAACATATAGTTCATCATCCATTCTAATTAGCATTTTATATCT
>JBGTFK010000035.1:0-21432 GCA_041747305.1 Candidatus Nitrosocosmicus sp. | reverse complement strand
TGGTGTTTTCCCATAACCTTATGATTTTTAGGAAATTCTGAATCTATCGGCATGTCTAGGTTTAACTAACAAAAGTTTTAAAGATTTACATAAAGTATATAACAAAATTTTCAAAAGGTGAAAACAATCTTCTTACTTTTTTGTTAATTTGATTAATTATCATTATTTAAACTCGAGTTAACTGATAAACTACCGCTGGATTACTTAATAGTATGTAATTTAATGCTGGTTAGGTGGGATTAAGTCCCGTATGGTATAAGGGTTCGGTGGAAATCGTGTGAAAATTCACATGAATCCATTTAAGAATTCAAATTATGTATTCATCTTTAAATGAACAGGAAGTTGAGTGTAGTATACCCCAGCATGGATGTATCATTAAACTTCTAAACTTGAGTCATCTTTTATTGATATTTGTTACTTTGATACTGGTAATATCTATGGCGATAGTGAGATCATTATTATTACCATCTGTCTCGTATTTTGTAATGTTTACATTTAACCTGTTTATCCTTTTACATATATGACCGTAACAGGGCGGCTTTTCAGGAAGATTTTTCCCAGTAGTCCTGATTATCCCTTTAGTTTATCTATAAGGAATCTAGAAAGAGTAACGTATGTAGCTGATGGCCAAGATGAAAGGGTTTGGGAATGCAAATGACTTGCCCTTCTTGTTTTTGTTCATTATCTCTCACTCGCAGTTCCAGGTATCAAAAAAATCGTAAGAGAAAAGGATCTCCACTTTTGACTAATGAACGAATATAGGAGGTTAACAGTCAATCAAGCAGGAGAAACTGGTTCATTCCAATTTAAATAGTTTGAGTTAGGCGACGAATCATATTTTACGGTAATATTAACTCCATAGCGATTATGTGTTTACATTTTATCTTTCTAAATGTAAAGTCAGAACAAGTACAGGTTTTGTTTTTAACATCTACCTCATAGAATTTGTTTTTTTCTTTACTGCTTTGTACTTTGTATATTGTTTTTATTTTATCTTCATCATCATCAAAAGAAGATTCAGATTCTTTTCTTCCTTGTTGTTTTTGCTCTATTATAATAGGATCCCGTAGATTTGATTCTACTAGTCTATATGCTTTGTTTATTCTTCCCTCATTATCACTATTGATAGAAATCTCATCATTAGTTTGTTTTTGTTTATGCTTATTTTTTGATATTGCTTTTGTATCTGACGCAGTAGTAGTTTTTTCTACATATTCTTGCTCTAGTGATTCTCTATTACTTGTTTGGATTTTTATATGAGAATCATCTTTTAATGCTCTTTTAACCAATTCAATAATGTGGTCGTCTTTTGTATCTGAAACATAAATTACGTAAATTAATGCAACATCTTTACCTTCCTGTTTTCGTATCACTCTTCCAATTCTTTGAATCACTTGATTCATGTTAGACGTAGTGGCCAAGATTATTTCTATTCTTACTGCAGGAACATCATATCCTATCTCTAAAGTATGAACAGATAAGAGTACATTAAAATCAATACCCCATTTGTCTAGTATTTTTTGTCTGGCAGCAGTCTTTACCTTCGCATCGATTATCTTTGATTTTATCTCCCGATCTTCCAAAATATCACTGAGCCTTTGTATAGATTCTATGGTTTCACTAAATACCATTATCTTTTCCTCTGGAAATCTCTTTGTTATTATATCAGCCGCTGCAGATAACTTGTTTTCTGTACAACTTAGTAAAAGTTTTCTTTTTCTTATATTTGAAAACCATGCTTTAGCCATTCCACTAGCAAATCCGCCTTTTTTTAATAACTCGGTCATTGAAACTGCGTCATATCTTTTAAAACGATTAGAAATATTCTTAATTTTAGAAGAATATAGATCGTATTCTTTTTCTTCTTTTTGTGTTAAATTAACTTTTATTGGAATGACTATTGGTTTTGCTAGTCTTTTATCGTTTACTGCTTTATTTATAGAATATCTAATAACGGGGGGAAGTACTGCCAAAATGGTTTTATTTTTAAAATCCTTTTCATCTAATGTAGCAGTAAGGCCCAATATGGCTTTGGTTGGATCTTCAACCACTACATCAAAGATCTTACTAAATGATTTAGCAGTATCTTTAATTAGATGTACCTCATCAAATATTACCATATTAGAGTGTCTGACCAAGTTTAAGTTTTTTATTATGCTATGATATGTGCTTATCGTTATTTCTCTGGTTACTTTACGTTCTCCAAAATATGCTCCAATCTTCTCACGCGGTATCCCATAAGTTATCAATCTAGTGATTGTCTGATCTATTAGAGATATTCTGGGAACCAAAAATAATATATTAAAAAATGAGATAATGGGAGTGATTGAAGGGTCAGACTCGGCATTTTTTATAACATTGAATGAGTTATCATAATCTTCCTTAGCAGATGATTCATGATATTTCTGAATAGTATCCGTGTTATATGTTGAAAATAATTGGGTATCACAAGGTTGTGTATAATTAGCTCTCACTTTTGCACATTCAAAGGCGATTTCAGTTTTACCTGTTCCTGTACTATATAGTATAGTGCCTCTAAAGTTGTTTTCAACCCAAGAATTTACAGCTTTAATTTGATCTGGTTTTAAAGAGAAAGGGAAGTGTAATAGAGATATAGAAGGTTTTGGACTATGCGATAAAGATTGTAAGTCTCCCAAAGATGAATAATCATCGGCCTCAAGCATATTTATACAATAATCTTGTCCACACCTTTTTATTTCATTTTACTGGATAAAATATGATTTTAGAATTCTTTTACTCTTTTCTTTAGTAAAAATGCATGTATTATCTTATACATGGGATACACCCAAACTATAAGATTTATAATTTAAGCTACCAGATCTTATCTCTTACAAATATCAATAAATCAACTAAATTGATCAGTAAATAAAAGAATTATTTGCCTTTAAAACCAATTATAGTTGACATTGGAAGGTAAAAGTGTATTTGGCCATCTACTATATGACTTTTCATTCCCAAATTATTATCATCAAGATCTTGTTTGAAAAGTTGGATAATTTTGTCTGTATGTTCAGATTTAGGACTTGAGGCTTGCAATGTTTTTTCCAAGTCCATTTCCAAATCAAATCGTTCTAATCCGATATTTACAACCCCTAACTCTTTCATCGTCTTTGTTAATTCTTCAATCGTCCAAGCATTAGTATATGAAGGCTCCCGTAATTTCTCTACATGATTAAACGCTTCTTTTTTGTCATTGTCTGGAGTTACCTCAACAACCAGCATCTTGCCACCAATTTTGCATACACGTATCATTTCCTCTAGCACTCTTTTACGGTCAACTATATGATGAAAACTAGCTCTTGTCATAACAATAGAAAACGATTCATCATTAAATGGTAAATTGGATACATCTCCAACTTTCCACTCCATATTATTCAATCCCTGTTCCTTCTGAACACTTTTTGCTCGTTCGATAAGAGATTGGGTTATATCTATTCCGGTCACATGGTTTACTAGTTTTGCATATTCACAAGCAATAATACCTGGACCACATGCAACATCTAATACGGTATCTTCTTTTCCAGGATTACTTAATTTCAACATCAGATTTAATCCATATTGGTTTGAATTATGTGATTTATGAAAAAATTCTTTGGCTTGTTTAGTAAATCTATTTATTACTGTTTTATTATGGGAAATTGCATTAGTGTCTGTTTTACTTTTCACTTTTAATCTAAGTGAGATAAAATATTAAACTGTTAATGAGTGAATTCATTTACTTATGATATTTGAAAATCACTGATCATAGAATTACAACTAGAGTGCGGTTCCGGAGGGAGGAGCGCTGATATCGGTCGTCAAAATGGATGCATATTATGGAATTTATTGCGCACTAATATAGAAATCTAAAGAATATTAAGACATGGACCGAGTGGGTTATGCGGCAAAAATGACATGGAACTAGCCAAACTTAATATTTAGACACTTATTCAGGTTAATATTAGTTCAGTGGATTCCTATAGCGAAAAAGATCAATCTAACAAACTCTTTCCCATCAGTGACAAAAATATGGTCAAAGGCTTCGAATTAGCCTTGAGCCTTGCCTATAAAAGACTGAATAATTCTAGATCGCTATTAATAAGCGACTTTCCTTATGATGCATTCGTTCTCTACTCATTCTCATACGAGGAATTTGGTAAGGCATTGATTATTAAAGACTTTATAGAACAAAAAGAAAAAGGTTTACCAACATGGCTTTTTAAAGGTAAATCCGCACATAAGGAAAAAATGCAAAGCGCTAAAAGTAATCTTCCTTTTCAATGTAGCAATTTTTCTCCCGGGATTCGTATTTCGAATGCAAATGAGGAAGGAACGATCCATAGGTACAAAGTATGGCGTGGAAAGGATGTTCATGAAGGGACAATATACAGCCCTGCTTATACGACAGGTATGTTTGAGGATGTTACAAATCTATTACCTTCGCATTTT
Source organism: Candidatus Nitrosocosmicus sp. (assembly GCA_041747305.1). Taxonomy (GTDB): domain Archaea; phylum Thermoproteota; class Nitrososphaeria; order Nitrososphaerales; family Nitrososphaeraceae; genus Nitrosocosmicus. The sequence continues at coordinate 16,983 of JBGTFK010000035.1, read as the reverse complement.
GACGAATTGACAAGAGAAGAGTTACTATACGTCAATTGGGATCCTGTAAACAATGAGTGGCATACAAACTCCGACTATATTATCGATGAGCTTGAACGAGCAATTGTATTACTACAAGAAAAGATTGTAGAATTAGCCGTGCAAAACAATCTAAAATTATAACTCAAATCTAAGCCGAGGTTAAAAGATGATCTGATTCTAACTAGGAGTAACAATACCTCCATATCCTTTTAATTTGTTTTGAGATTTATAAACAAGTAACTTGGTTATCTTATTAAACATTAACGGACAATTTGTGCTTGGACAGAATTAGTAATTCTTTTCACATTGGGGAAAAACATTCACAATGAATTGTAAAGTGTTATGGCTCCGGTAAGATTACACAATTAATTTGGAACAGACAGAAGGGAGGAGTACTGATATCAGTTCTTAAAAAGGATCTATTTAGTGATTTAATAGGCATTACTAAGGAAGACTTCACCAAAGTCAAAATGCTACTGTGAATCATTTATAATTAGTCTTTCGATGACGAAACATTTCAGAAAGATAACAATTTTGGTTCTAGCATTTATCGTTTAAGGGTTTGTCTGCCCTAAATTTTTCCCGCTCTAAATATATAAGAATATTATAGATGATAATTTCGAAATTATCCATTAGAAGTTAATATCCTAATTGTCTTCATTAATTATTATATCTCATATTTTACGTTAATAAATCAAGTTTAAAATGTTAAAGTCAAAAAACACAAACAAAACTACACTAGTATTAGTAGTGGCAGTATTAGCAGCCATAATGACATTCGGTCCTTCGGTATCGAATTTTCAAAGCGCATTTGCAACCAATGGTGTAGATAGTGAACAATGTAAGGATGATGAAGATTACTATGAAGATAATGAAAAAGCATGTGATAAGGATCTAAGACTTCACTATGGTGAAGATTATGATGGTGATTTTGGTTCTAACACCATTGATGACGATGATAATGACAATGATAATGGTGGAAACAGTGCTTCACAAGGTATAGGTCAATCACAATCATCAAGACAGAACGCTCAATGCATTTCAGGTGAAGATATCGATGTCTCTTGTAACAACATAAGCCTCCAAAACCAAGAGAATTCAGGTAACAATGCATTAGCTCAGGATGGTGGAGATGATGGTGATGGCAATAGTGCAAGACAGGGAATTGGTCAATCACAATCAAGTGAGCAAAACAGCCAAGTAGTATCAGGTGGTGATACAGTAGCCTCTGGAAACAACTTTAGCTTCCAAAACCAAGAAAACTCTGGTAGCAACGCAGCAGCACAACAATAACCTCTCTTTTTTTTGATAATTATATTATCACAATCTATCATTGACTGCTAGAAGATAAATAATGAAAGAACCTGCATTTAAAAGAAGTCGGCTAGAATTATGCAATCTTATTAAAATCTTGTACTATTAATGAAAATCATACAAGAGGCTCTCTAAATAGACAACTTAGGGTACCCTATCCTATGTTATATGAGTGTTTGATTTACTTGGAACGATTAGGCTTTTTAGATATTAACTATAATCAAAGAACAATCAAAACTACTTTAGAAGGACAAGAGTATGTACGAAAATTTGGCTATTTAATGCAACAGGTGGGAGAGACTTCATACATGTCAACCAAGAATGTTCAAGTTTGGTTTCATAAGGTTGAGCGCGCTGACAATGTTCTTATAAACAAGATACATAGTCCGGGGTATTTTTATAAATTTTGGATTAAAAAATAGTTCTAAAATAGATAAAAAGGATTGCGAAAAGACTGCGACGGTAGATAAGATTTAGAATCGCTCTTCATTTAGGGACCGGAGGGAGGAGTGCTTATACCGGATCCATTGTCGGATTCATTTTAAAGCTTCCTGTTGAATTAATATATTGAGTTAACACAGGAGTTTTGAACGGTATGATTTACTGCAATAATGACGTTAGGCTATTTACATGATGGGACGTCTTTACATCCATGTCATTTTTTCCACTTTTAATTATGCTGTGCCGATATCGGTATAACTTTTGTGTTAGAATGAGCGTGTCAAATATTTTCAATGGGGTAATTGAAGCTATTAGTTGATTATATCCATTATTAAACCAATCGTTAAACAAAAGAAATTCGATGAATTTACATTAGATTACATTTTTAATGAGATTTCTCGAATGGAAATAAAGAATTACGAACAATGGGAAAACGAAGTTGAATTTGCAAGAGGAAAAAACTATGCATACAGAGAATGTATCCGTTTATTAACATCTATATTGAATAACAAGGCTTATCTCAATAATGGGTAAGTGCCGCAATACCCCAATTGATGTACAAAGAAAACTGAGACGGGAAGCACATTTTGGGTGTTGCAGATGCGGACATCCTCTATTAGATAATGCCCATATTATTCCGTATCATCTGTCTCACGATTTCCCGGCCGAAGATATGCTTGCGTTATGTCCTACCTGTCACAGAATTGCTGATGATGGAGATTATTCAGAAGGATATCTTCGAAAACTGAAAGCAAATCCATTTAACAAATCTGTTATTAGAGAGAGATTCTTAATAGAGAACAATGACTTAGTTTTGAATGCAGGGGGAAATAAGTATATCAATTGTAATAAAATACTGACAGTTGATGATTACGATATCTTGTCAATGAAAAAAGAAGATGAGGGATTTGTAACATTAGACTTGTATTTATTCAACCGATTCAATCATTTAATAGGAATAATAGATGAAAACAAATGGACCTTTGATACTTCATTAATGTGGGATATTGAATACAAACCAAAATACCTCAGAATAAGAAACCCTAGCAATCAGATAACCTTTGAAATTAGAATCGAGAAAGGAGAAGTATTTCTTTATGGAGAATTATTTTAGGGAAAAAAATCAATTCTCATATCAAAGGACGAAGTTAGTATTAATAGCAAAAATATCAATGCAATATTTAGAGGAATGACAATTGTTGGGGCGGGTCACGCTTTTAACATATAACACTTAATGACTAATTTAACCGGGTTAAAGATTGTTCTCAAATTGGTCATTGTTATGCATTTCTAACTATAAAGCCATTAATCTCACAAGGACCCAGCAATTAGAAATTACGGCTGGTCTCCATTCGGACGTGATGAAGTGACTTGTATTAAATGCTACGGTAGAGATGTTTCGAAAAGGTAGTCCAGTGATTAAGGTTTACTATTTAAGGAAACAGAAAGTTACAAATTCAAGAATCTAAGTCCCAAAGCTATATCAAAGAAAACATTGAAAGACAATCATATAAATTACCACGTTAAGAATTGGATTTTATCTAACTTAGTTTGCTTGGATTATTAAATATTTATTAAAAAATTGATGACAAATATCTAAATTTATAAACCTCATTATGGTAAAAGTGAACGTGGTTATAGACTTTGACATAGCTAACTTAATTTGGAATTCAGTAGGAGCTATTGTCGCAACCCACTTTATTAAAAAAGTTATTGATATTCACTATCCTGAATTAGTAGAATATATATGCGAATTTTTAAAAAACGACATAGTTATTCGTATATAAATTTTGATATTTGCAGTGTATCAGGAATAGAGAATCCACATCTGCTATATTAATATTCAAAGTTATTGCTTGACCCCCCGACATAACTAATGTGATCCTATATAAGATTACTAAGGGTTTAATCGGAGGTAATGCAAAGTTGCAAATTTCCTATATTTTTATTCAATTTTGTATAAAAAAGTTTGAAATAGAACTACGCATGAAAGTGAAAAAATGGCGACGGCAAACCTATGATACTTAATGTAGGTGTAGATCTCGTGCATAATTAGCACTGCTGAAAAAATATTATAAAGTCGGTATGCATCCTCCAGAATTCAGATATAATATCATAAATTTTACAAGTAATTAGTGTTAATCCAAATAATTTTTAACGCTACCTAATTACGCAAGAGATGTATTATACTATTCAAAAAGTTAACATTATTCAGGTTAAACAAATTAAAAAATTTTCAATATTTTTGTTTTGTTTAGAAGTAACTTCTGAAAATAAATTGCATCGATCAACTTGGCTGAACTGCCCCTATGACTTCGCTTGCTGCTACATTACATGATTGATAGGAAGTAAATAACAGTTAGTTCGTATTTCAATGCGATCGAGTATGAGTAACAAAGTTATCCCCTCGTTTTTGCCAACCCATCCAGTATAAAGCAATCGGTAGAAATATACCTGCCACCATTTATTCGAGTTCTTCCGGGTTTATATCATGTTTCAATATTGTCAATCGCTTTCAATAATACTCCTGCCAGATCTTCTAAAGACAAAAACCTTAAGTATTGGTATAGATTATCCACTTTGATTTGAACAGTTTGATCTTCTTGATGATAGTTATAGGTTCAGTAGCTGTAATCACGCCCTATCTAATTCAAGATATATCTGCGTGGACACTTACCATTAAACTAACAGACAAGCCTTTTGGCGATGATCGAGCTTGGATAGAAGTCCGAGGACCAGATGGTTATGAAGCTGGATCTTGGTATGATTGGGCTTCAATCAAAACAGGCGCATCGACTGCATCAGTTTCAATATACATGTCGGAATCAGATTTTCCATCTGGTGAACAATATCAGGTCTGTGTGTCAAGTAAAGCGTTGTTTAGTTTGGTTCCTAACTGTGCCCGCGGGATACATGGTTCTGGTGATGAAACGATAAGAATGTCGTTAGAATAATCTGGACATCGATAGTTAACCATTTTTTTATAGACTTGTAGCGATTTGTTTTAGATTAAATTAATGACGCAATATTTTTAATCATTATTGTTGATGATCGGTTAGTTCGCGGTATCTGACAAATTTGGTCTGAATTCCGAAATAACAACTAATTTTAAATTTTTTGTCATTTTTAAATCAAAACCAAATCTAAATCTTGTATGACTATTTACAAGATACTTTGCGATTTTTATTTCTTTTCCTATTTTTACTGAATTATAAATATTTAGTATTTTAGTAAACCAAGAATTCTTACTTTAATACAAGCACAAAACGCTCCAAAATTAAGCACAACGATCTGATAAAATTCTCTCAAATTAACAAGAATAGCAACGATAATTTGTTATTTTGTTGGACAACATGAGTTAAACCTTTTATACTTATTTTTTTATGAATTTTATGTCAACAGTATCAGTTGATGAAGAGACGAAGAAACTTGTTATCCAAAGACGCAAGGAAGGAGTAAACATGAGAGAAATAGCAAAAGAATTCCATCTATCTTTCACCACAATAAGCAAAATTTGGAATGAAAGGGAAGGTCAAACAGAATCAAAACCCGAAAAATCCATTACTTCTAGAGCATTTTTCTTATTTGAACAGAACATGAGCCTAGTTCAGGTTACTATGGAGTTGGACCTAAATCCAACAGAGGCAGAGAATATACATCAGAGTTACCTAAGGCTTAAAGGCTTAGATGAAATAGTTAGTTATTGTCAGAGTGTAAAAAAGTATCTTTCATCCTTTTTGGATTTTGTCGCCGCTTGTGAAGAATATACGCCTGAAAGTCAAAAGTTAGTAGAGATATTTAACCTTCAAAAGGCGATTAAAGGTCTAGAGGATGAAAGATTAGGGAAAACGATGCATATTCAATCTCTGGAACGAAGGATAAATAAATTAAAACAAGAGGAGGAAACAACAAAGCAAAACTTAGAAAAGTTAAAACAAGAGGAGTACAACAGATGGTATGCATTATTTGGAAACGAACAATACTATTCTACCAATCAATAGAATGAACTATAAACTAGGTGGGAGACGATAATCACATTACTATCTATCAAGAAAATTTATTTCATGTAGAATGTAGAATAATGAAAAATACCTCCGGTGGCTCCAAACCTCCGGAAATATTAAAAAAATAAGCCAAAGTAGAATGAATGGCCAGACAATCGAATGAATTAAACTATAATCTCTAAAAATGATTATTTATGATTTGATAAACTAACAATACTAGAGATGTTGATTTACTTTTAATAAATACTATTAGTCTTATCGACGAATCTTATCGAGCAAAAGAATCATCAAAAACCGGTCTTTTGAATTCTCAGGGTGTCGGTGTTAGTTTTAGGCATTGTGCAAAGGCTTGCGTAAACGAGGGTCCACTGTTAGTGCCTGATCCGGCAGCTTCCCATGAATTACCAACTGGTTTGCTATACATTATTAATGTTTCAAATCCAGATCTTTCAAACCCTCCTCCTGTAAGTATTTCATCTGAATCACATGATGCAATACTTTTTCTAAACTCTCCACCAGAAGCACCATTTGCAACAACCTCTCCTTCAACAGTTCTTTTAATTAGCTCTTGTGCTGATCCGTCTTCGCCTTGAGGACCTGTTTCCCCTTGAGGTCCTGGTGACCCAGTTGCCCCCTGAGGGCCTATTTCACCTTGCTCTCCTTGAGGTCCTCCAGGACCAGCTGGCCCTATTTCACCCTGTGGTCCGATTTCACCTTGTGGCCCTGGTGACCCAGTTGCTCCGGTTTCACCATGTGGCCCTTGAGGACCGATTGGACCTGTAGCTCCTTGAGGACCTTGTTCGCCCTCTGGACCCATTGGCCCAGTTGCTCCTGTATCTCCTTTCTCACCTTGGGGTCCTTGTTCACCTTGCTCTCCTTGAGGTCCTCCAGGACCTTGCTCACCAGGAATAGGACCTATTGTTTCAGAAGACAAATTATTACAACTCAACGATGTACTTTCACCAGATACACACATACTATCCTGATTAGTAGATTGAGAACTTTCTTCACTCTGAGATGCATTATTTCCATCTCCGTCTTGACCAAGAGTATTACCACTTTGAGCGAAAGCGATTTCAAATGGATTAATATACAATGGAATTACAAACAATGATGCTAGCATAATGGAAAAGATTGAAATTTTATAACCATTTTTCACAATATCTAAAATATTGATTCAATATTATGCATTTTATAAATTTCTTATTAAGAAATTGTTCTACTAATTTTAACATAATTTATTTTGTCTAAATTCATTAATTCAATTATTTGTAGATCTTACAAATCAATGATTGCATATTCAAATTCTGCTTATTGGTTAAATTTTAGTTGAAATTGTAAATAACACTTTATTTCAGGTACTTAATACATCTTTCATCATTATTGCATATAGTTGAACAAAGTAATGAAAAATATCCTTTCTAGACAATCCTCTTTACAATACTTTCTTTGACTTGAACAAATCATACAATTCCGGTTCTTTCTCCTTTACTGTTTCATAAGAGAGGGGCAAGTGAATTCCAACATGTTTTAAATCCTTTTTTATTTGTTGATTGTGGTTAAAGTCTGTCTTTCTTAGGTCATTGCATTTTTTTAACCATTCTTGTAAAATGAGGGCCGCTTCCTGAGCTGAAAGTTTTTTTACATTGACAAGATAGGGACAGTGGATACGCCAAAGACATGTTTTTCTGTAGTCTTCTAGGGGTACCTGAGAAAGTTTTTCTATCCATTCTATTCTGTCTGTCTTTTTTGATAAATTATTATCCTTGGACTTTACCTTTTTTAGTTTTCTTTTCTGGTCCAGGCCTTCCTGTGTTATCCACCTTCTAAAGTCTTTCAGCAAGAGTTGTATGGGTATTCTCTTGCCATCCCATTTCTGGATGACTTTAACAAGTGATTCTTCTTTGCCAAGACCTTTGTTTAAAAGTTTAGAATTATATGAACCAGGAATCCTTAACAAACACGTTTTATATTTCGGTTTATGCAAAGGATCGGCTTTACCGTTTGTAAAATATATTTCAGCATACTTTAAGAAAACTTCCGATACCGACCAATTTGAATATTTAGAGGTAATTGAAAATAGATCAGGAAACTTATCTTTTGTAAAAATGCTTTCATGCTCTAGAATTAACGCTTCTATAGGCTGATAGATATGAAAGCCGTTTCCTGTCCATAATACTGTAGGAGTTCCTTGAAATCCTTTCATGTTTTTCAAGGTCTTTTTTAAGGCTAAATTTAGTCGCCGTTTATCATGATCAAAATTAGTAAGATCTAAATCAATGAAGATAAAATTTGGGGCTTGTCTAACAATTCCTTTATATTCTGTATATTCTGGATATGCATTTATTCTACAGTCTTTAAAATCAGAATTTTTACATTGCTCAAATATTTCATCACCGGAAGTAACGCTAAATTGCCAAGGTGTAGAAAGAGTCATCATTTTTCTGGGAAATAACTGAATTTGATCCTGAAAATGGGACAGGATAAAGTCAATATCCTCTATCTTCATCTTCAATTTCCTCATCATCATCAGGCTCAACCGAATTCTCAAGGACTTTATGTTTTGTCTTGGCTATAACGTATTCTAGCCTTCTATCTATACCTCCTTTTACAGGCAGTCTTAGTAATTGTTTTTTGTGAAATTCTACCAAATGTAGTTCCATGTCAAAATCAATACGAGTCTTGTAACTATTTCCACAGAAGAAACATGGATATTGCGGGAGAGGCGCAGTGACGCGAGTGACACTTGTGACGTAGTTTGAAGGTGTGGTAGGTAGTACTTCTTTTTTTTCTAGTTTCTTGTGAGGAGAATTTTGATCAGGTTCCTGATATTTTTCATAATTACTATCTACTGCATTTTTGTTATTGTTGTTATTATTATCATATAGATTTGGTTTATCGTTCTGTATATTATTACTTGACTTTATATCATTATCATCATCATTGGTTACATTATTGATTTCATTGTGTTCACCTTTATCAATTTCGCCATCATTGTTATTATCTTGAACATTTGAGGATGACGAAATATCTGAAGAGGATGTGGTGGCACCTTTAAAGTCCGTCACTTGCGTCACCTCTGTCACCTTTTTGGCAGTAATACTATCCTCGTAGACAATGATATTTTCTATTACTTCATACTGTTTCGAAATTTTTTCTACATCTGCTCGAATGACACTATAGCCCCTAGATTTATTTGTCCTATCAGGCATTGCGTTGAACTTTGATCTAAGTAAATTGGAAATCTTATATTTAGAGACTTTAGTTCCATCATTTAGAAAGAAAGTAAATCCTATTACATCAAATGGATTATCTTTCGTTTCTGCAACCTTTTTAAAAATATTTTCGAACTCTTCATTTGTAAAATTAATGATATTCTTATCTGTGTTGTTCTCGCTATTGCTTAAAATACCCAGAGTTTCAGTAATCTTAGATTCAAGTGAATTGCTCTTTTTCATAGTTTTTTCATAAATCATTGTAGATAGGGATTTTCTAATTTTTTCAAAGTTCTTACTACCGTAGAATATCTTTAGTAGAGGAAGTGTTAGTTCAGCATCTCTTGCAGTTAGATTTGTTTTTATTTCTGGGAACCTAATGTTACTATTTAAAAGTTTGAAAGCGAGTAACAGTTTTCTCAAGTGAATGAGATTCTTATATAAAGTTGATTCTTTGTCATTTATTATATTTTTAATGTTAAAGGGTACTTCGCCCTTAAAAAGATGGTGGAGGAATGACCTATCAAACATACCTCGATTATTTTTATCTCCGGGAAGTTCTTCCATCGCAAAACATTTGAAACAAAATGTATGATAAGATTCCTGGTATCTATTGCCGTCTCTGGAGAAACTTACCTTTGGAACACATCCACCGCTGGAATAACCTGTTTTGAGCACATTTTTCTTGTCTGATGAATTTCCTATGTCATCTGCTTCATCTTCCAATATAATCCCCTGCCCTTCTTGAATATCTCCTAAAAAAGTATAGTAGTTTGCAGGGCTTGCAGAGGTAACATAAAAGGGTCGGTAGCCTAACATTTTGATTACAAGGAGAGCAGAGTTTTTACCAGAACCACTGTCTCCGACAAAGATATTGTAATGGGTTGTTCCAAATTTATTTTGAAAATAACTGTATAATGTATCTGCGGCTAGAATTATCAACGTATGTTCTTCAGCATTCAAATATCTTCTAAATTCTGCCAATATCTTCTCAAATAGACTATCCATTGTTTCCTTCTTTGCCATTTCAAAATATTCACTAACTTCTTGTTCTGATTCAAATGAATATGGATTGGGATTAGAAGAGATTATTGTATCCGCAGGATAAATACTATAATTTGCTACCTCTATTTTGTCGACAAGGTTGAAGGTGCCTGCATTATAACAAACAAATTTTGGTAACCTGTCTACAATGACGGCCTCATATAGATTTAAACCAAGCTCATATTTTCTTTGATATATTATTCTGTTATTTTTTGTATTAGTATCATCAACTTCATTATTACCAAGATCTTCTATTTTTTTCAAATTCTTGAAGATATCCTCTTCGATAAGATTATAGTAGGATGGCGAAAGGCCTTCTACTTTTGATTTTAGCCTTTTTTCGAATTCTTCTAATGACTTTTGAATATTGTTATTTATATTAAATAAACAGTGCAAAGAAATATTTTGATAAACCTCCGTAAAGGTAATTTTGATTAAACCCTTTTTGTCGTATCCGAATTCAGAAACAATAGGTTTTAACTCTTCCGATATTTCAAATTCAATCAAATATATGTGCAGCTCCAAAATGTTTTATGTTAGTGCCTATTTCCTTTGAGTAATAACATATACAATCAAGAATTTTGTCTTTTATTGTTTGATGTAGCAATGTTAGCTTGTCAAGTTCCTTTTTTACCTCCTTGTAGATATCATCAAAGTTTCTAAACTCATAGACGTTAATATCATTCTCAGAAAAATACCAAAAACTTATCTGAAATACATCTTGAGTTTGTATTATTTGATATACTAAATGCGATATTCCTTTATCAACAGGTATAATTCTAATCGATTCTTTTAATTGACTTTTTGTGGTGGATGTATTATATGGAAAATACTCTTTTCCGGCATCAAATTTGTTATTAGGTACCGGTTGTATTTGATGTTTATCATGATGATATATCGAATTTTGATGAAAATCTTTATTTTCAAAAGTTTCGATTTCAATATGTTTAAATTTTGTGTTATCGTTGTTATTCATTGTATTTTCCTCCTTGTAAGAGGCAGTAATACGGTAACATAGTTCGATCTGGGTGACAACTTGGCGGTGGCCTTCCAGATCGAATATTTTTCTGGCATTCTTTTAACCCCTTTCTTTTACTCCTGCAAGGTCAATTTCTTTAAAAAAATTCCATCAACTTTTTCTTCTAGTATAATATAGTCTGAGGACTGCAAATTGTATTTTTTTAATAGTTTCAGAGGAATAATTATTGCGTTTGAATTTTTACCGGTCGAATACATTTTTTTTATCAAGGTATTACCTCGATATATTGTAATATAATCTAGATTATATAAGCTTTTTATACGGTATTACCGTATATATTGTAATGCTTTCTTCATATGTCACTCAAATATTGCGATATGAAGTTAAAGCGTTGACTGATAAAGAAAACGAAGTTTTAGGGTTTATAGTTACACATAATTTACTATCCACCTATCAAATCTGGAAAATAATCAATCAAACCACCGTAATTTCTTATAAGAATATGCATGAACGTGTGAAAAAACTGGAAAATGATGGTTTCATAGCTAGACAGACAGGCAATTCAAAAAAAGCAATTTACTTTCGGATCACTACAAAAGGTATAATTCATTTATTGTATATAGGAAGATATATTCACAAAATTTTATTTTGTTATGATAACGATCCAATTGTTAATAATTTAGTATATGATTTTTTTGATAAAAAGACAATAATAGATTATTCTACCTCTTTTTTAAACAAACAGTTATCTTATTACCTACTAAAATGCATCTTTCTGTCAATAAGGAAAGCTCAGATAATAAAGAACCTGAAAGACAAAATACAATATTATAACAACAGCTACAATGACCAGCAAATAACATCAAACCTCAAAACAATTACAGAAGAAATTAACTCATACATAGACAAATTAAAGGAAGAACTTGAATTAGAAATAGACAGGGAAAACCGCAATCTATTTTTCAATATTGCGCTAGAAGTAAAAGAAGATACAACACCTTTCAATTACCATTTGCCAGCCTATTTTGAAGTAGTACAAGATCAAATACCTATTCAACTACCTCAAACATCTTCAGAATCGACCCCTATTAGCGAAATTGAAAAAGTATCAATCACGATATCAAAAATTAACGAAGATAAAATATCAAATCAAAAGAAAATCAAACTTTCAAGTATAAAACAAGGAAATACAATAGATTTGCAAATATGCTATAATGATGGCGGTTTTGAAAATCTTCATGGAGTTATAACGGATGTTTCTAAAAGCAGTGAAGGAAAGTCAAAAATCTTTAACCTTTCCATAGATTTTGATGATTATAGAAAGGGAGTCTTTGAGATATCCAAACAAGTTGGTACAGTAAAGATTAAACAAACACTTGCTAATGATCCATCTTTGTCAAGGTTAAGGAATGACAAGAAAGCCTTTGATAGAATAATGTATTTGAGAGAAGAACTAGACATGGCTTTAAATAAAATGCATCCGTGAAAGTAGGTTATATCGATATCAACAAGTGTAATAAAAATCAAAATATTGTTATCTATATGACTTTCTAGGATTTACGCTTTTGATTCCTGAGGTGTGATTTGAGTGTTTAAAAGTGGGCGGTAAAGAATCAAAATGCCAACAATAAATCAACAAAATAGTGTATCTTATATATGTCGATGATTCAGGCAAACCAGAACTCAGCAATAGAAATCATATTATGTCCTAGCGGTATTAAAATAAATGAATTTCATTGGAAAGATATGGATACTTCTGTAAATTATTTAAAAATCAATTTGGTATAATGTAACATTGTAATCTTATTCTAAATACACGATTAATAAAAATAGACTTTCTTCCTTAATTGCCGTATGAAGCCAAAAAGGAATTTCTATACTTCTTCTCTTGGTTTAAATCATTTTCCAAGAATTCTACCTTTTCTAACAATTTGTTTAAAACATCATCTTTGTTTTTGGCCTCTTCTCTAATCTTTCTTATTTGCTCATCTCTCTCTTGTAATTTATCTCTAATTATCAATTCATTAGATCTATCTTTATCTAACAGCTCTTTTACCTGTATTGATAGCTTTTGTTCCTCATTAACTGTTAATAGATCAACTACTTTCAGAAATTGCTGTAGCAGATATTCTTCTTTTGGTCTGTAATAGTTGGCCTTCAATCCTCGGCTTGAAGAGCCATGTCCCATTAAAATTTCCACGTCTTCTGACTTTATGATCATTTCACATTGTGTCTGAAAGAACTTTCTAAACCCATGTGATGACTTGAAATGATTTTTTTCTTCAGAATCAGAAGCACGCACGGTTATTACCCCTTGGATCTTCCATGCGTCATAAATCAATCTTCGAATACCTTCAGCATCGAGTTTCTTTGGCATGGTTGCTTGGCCTATTCTATGTCCATGATTATTGCTCATCTTTTGCCATTGATCACGTATTAGCCAACTCTCTCCACTAATCTTCTCTCCATGTAATTCTCTAAAGTCAATGTAAGATTTCAAAGAAAAATACGCTTCTGGAGTAATGTAAGTGTTATATTGTTCAGGTTCTTGATAATAAACGATCAGTTTCGCTGCAACTATTGAACCTTCTTTTTCTATCGGGATTACGTTTTTCCATCTTAGCCAGTTCCAAGCACCGACGCGAATTCCAGATGATAACATAGTAAGAATAATTGGTCGAATTCGAATGTCATTATAACTTAACAAAGATTTTATTTCTGAAATCTCTGGAATTCTATCATTTGAAGTTTGGTTAACAGAAGGCATCCCTTTTTTTATCTTATCCCAGTTCACTAGGATGTCATTCATAGTGAAGAAATGTTTTACTGCTTTTATGTAATTCCGCAAAGTACCTGGCCTAATCTCCTTGGTATCAACTCTACTTTGTTGAAAATGTATATAGCGCATAAGCTCTGATTCTAGAGCTTTTCGATTTTCAATCTTTCGTGAAAAATCATATAATGAAATACATTTTTGTTCTATGGTTTCTCCTGATGCATTTGTAAAATTTAAAAACCTCATGAGCATAGCAGGATATTGTCTTTTAACATCCTTAGATTTTAATGCATATGCGAAATTTTGAAACGGGGTTGCCTCTTCTAGCCACAACTTACAATAATTGTAGTCCAAATTAACTATATTAGTGTGTATTTCTAAGCGGGTTCGGTGGGATTCGGACCCACGACATTTTAACCTCTTTCGATCTGGTTAAGAGCCAGACGCTCTACCTGGCTGAGCTACGAACCCTACGTTTAAATGAAATTATCTGAACACTATTTAAACTAAACTAAGTAGAAAATCTGCTCTATTATTATAATGGATTCAAAAAATTATTGGATTGCTTTGGCGGCAGTAGCTTGTTGTTGATTCTGGTTGATAATATCAACGATTGCCTCTGAAACTGAGCATTTTAGCCTCTCTTTCTCTTTTAAGACCTTTCTATAAGCTTCTAGAGTTATATAGACTGGAATTGAGCCAGTGCCTTCCAACAATGCTTTAACTCGGTATAACCCATTTTCCATTCCCCTTTCAGCTATTTTCTTTAGTTTAACCTTATCAAGCAAGCCTCCGAGAGGTCCCATAGGCATGTCGTATTCAACTGTTAATGTTGTCTTTGTTTTTTTCTCCTCTAATTCATCAAAATCAACAGTAATCTGCCAATGTTTAAATGGTCCTTCAATCATTTTTGCTACTATTTTTTTATGCGGAATGTAATCAATGGTTTCACAATCCCATTCTAATTTTTTGCCATCAAAATCACCGCTAATTCTAAAAATTGTACCGACTCCAAATCCGTTTTTGACTTCTAATGGAATTACGTTTAGACCCATATTTTCTGGAAATTGATCTGCCATATGTTCAGGTCTTGCAAAATAAGTGAAAACTTCGCTCAATGGAGCAGCAATGTCCATACTCTTACTAATGGTAGTCATAAGATAACTTGATAAATAATTAATATGAATTTATAGTTTTTCCTAGCAATAAATAAAAAAGTAGAGTCGTTATGCAAGGGGATTACTGTTTACAATTTCGTCAAGACATTTTATAATATCCTGTTTTGTAACTTCTATCGGATTGTTATCTAAATGCCCCCTATCAGGCATAATAACGTCGGCAGCGGCATCCAGAGATTGGTTAAGTTTTAAGGGCTCAAATTTTAATTTTTGACATATTTTCTTGAATCTATCATAATAGATGGAATTGTTAAACTTGTGGGAAACAGTTGTGCATGAAGATAAAGAATATCCATGTGGTACACCCTCATTAGAAAAAACGTAAGATAATGCATGCCCTAAAGTAGTTGATGAGTTGCCAAAGCCTATTCCTGAAAGCATTGCCCCATAAGGCAATAACTCAGGTTTATCGTTGATTATAGCGTCTTCCAGAATATCAAATGCCTCTTTACAAAACAGTTTTGTTAGAGGATTTGCCAACTTGCTATCGTACCCTTCAGAAGCTTGTGCTGCAGCATCACATGCAGAATTACGCATGATATTAAACGGAGTCCCAGGCAGAAAGTATGGATCGATAACAGCAGCATCAGCCAAGAAAGCCTCATCCTGCAGTAATTTCTTCTTGTGATCAAAACTAATCACAGCATAAGTAGTCATTTCGGCGCCTGTTCCAAAAGTAGTAGGAATTAGAATTTTGGGGACTCCAGTCAATTTGCTCAAGTATTTACACACATCAAGTGAGCTACCGCCGCCCAGTCCGATGTAACATGATACATTTTTTCCATCAAATTCATTTTTTATGGTTTCAATGGTTTCTATTGCTGGATCAGGGGTGACCCTATCATAAATGTGATAATTTTTTATTCCCATATAGTCTATCCATTTTTCATAAATCTTACTCTCTGTAGTTGTTATTATTAATGCATCTTCAGGGTAATCAAATTCCTTTGCAGCATTTTCCCCATATGCGATTTTTTTTGGAATTAAAATCTTCCACACATTACCCTGAAATGTTTTTTTCAATTTAAATATTTTCTTCTAATACCCAATTACTCTTACATCTACTAGTCAATTTATCTTATTTTACATGAGATCATTAATCTTAAAAAAAGTGGAATGTGTATTTGAATCTAGTTTGATAGTTTGAGTCCCAGATAATGTTCAAATCTACAAAAATATGAAAATTTATATAATTAAAATACCGGAATTGTAATCTCATGGTCAATATAAAATTTGATTTTTATGATTGAATAGTATCGAAAGTAATCATATTATCATACCTTACTTTGAGGGTCATCTCCATATTTACGAGCAGCAACATATTTCTCGGTATTCTTAAATATGCTCACGAATTCAGCGTTTTTTTCCTCAATTTGCTGTTTCAACGTAGATATTTTCTCTTCAAGTTCCCTTATCTCTGCCTTTTTCTCATCCACAGAGGCGGGAATATTATATATAGATTCATCAAGCCTCACTGCCAGCTCGTAAACTGACTCTAGTTGTGATAAAAACTGTTCAAT
This sequence comes from Candidatus Nitrosocosmicus sp., assembly GCA_041747305.1. Taxonomy (GTDB): domain Archaea; phylum Thermoproteota; class Nitrososphaeria; order Nitrososphaerales; family Nitrososphaeraceae; genus Nitrosocosmicus. The sequence continues at coordinate 491 of JBGTFK010000035.1, read as the reverse complement.
ATTTCTATCATCATGCTTGTAAAAGAAGATACATAAATGTTCTAAAAATTTTTCAATCCGATCCTCGGGTAGTTCAAGATTATCTAACATTTTCCTCAACCTCATAGACCTAGCAAATTGGGTTAGGTCTAAATTTTGCCTTTTTAATCTCAATGCAACTTCTCGTAGGAGGTCGATATCTGGAATATCCTCATTTTTGAAATCTTGGATGATGTTGGATACGGATCCTTCAGAAATCTCGTTATTAATGGCGATATTTTCTCGTGACATACCATTTAGCCATCGATTTAGGACTTTTATTTTTACTAGCTGCGGAATTCTTGCTCCCATTTTATAATATATAATATCAAATTAGTTTACATAATAAAATTATTTATGAAATCCCTCTCATTACCGAGATTCGGGGAAATGACGGGGAAATGACGGGGAAATGACGGGGAAATGACGGGGAAATGACGGGGAAATGACGGGGAAATGACGGGGAAATGACG
>JBGTFK010000034.1:0-14682 GCA_041747305.1 Candidatus Nitrosocosmicus sp. | reverse complement strand
GGATAATGGTGTCGGTTCCGGATTGTACACTGGTATAAGAAATGAGAAAATGAGAAACGATTTTAGAATCCCATCGAATCTAAATATCTCTGCTGTGGTGGGTTTTGGATTTCCTAAAAAGTCCATTACAGGAAGGAGGAATAACCGTAAACCATTAAACGAATTGACCTATGAGGAAGTTTATGGGAATTCTGATAATGCAATATAATCAATTGTTAATAATAAATTTTGAAGAACTTGAATAGATATCTCCAGAGTTCTAACAATGCTTCATTTGGTTTCTAGACCAATTAAATAATAGAGGGTCAAGTATAGAGCTCATGTTATTAATGGGCCCCATGGGTTTCATACCGGTATTGGTTTTTATATAGATCCTTGTAAATTTAACAACCCGAAAAACATAAAGATTTTACCCTCGGTCCAGGAGGTGAGTTTAGTAAGTAAATATTTTCAACCATCCCTTATTTGGATTTCAGTTGATAATTTTGACTTAAGCAGTTATTGCTCCTTTTGTAATAACAGGTTAGGCGGGTATGTGAAAGAAATTTGACTATAGTTTTTTAATTGCTCAAAATCCATCAAAAAAATGAGATAAATGAACAATATGGAAAAATTGCGATAGATGGCAATTCTAATTCTTGTTGTATGCCCTCCAGTGACTGCTATGGTACATCTCAGGTTCTCCTTTCTCCATATGAATCATCACAGATTGTTGGATATGATTCAGACAAACTAAAGGTGATTCCTGAATCCTCTATATTAGGAATAGGATTTAGAAATCCTACGAGATTCGCAGGTATCGATGAAGGCAATACCGGGTAGTAGATTTAGGTTCAGGTGCCGGGGTTGATGTATTTCTTGCAGCCAATTTGGTGAAAGATAGGGGAAAAGTTATCGGGGTTGATATGACAGAAAATACTGATCAAAAAAGATAGAAAATTTATGTTACTTTACTATTACTGTACCAACCATCGCTGGATGTAAAGTACAAAAGTACGGAAATTCTCCAGCAGTATCAAAGGTATGTTCAAAAGTCTTTCCCTTGCTGATAAGAGCGGTTGGACCCGCTAACCCAGAATCAAATATCGTCCCAGAATCTGCTGCCCCAATAATTCCAGAAGTTACAGTATGAAAAGCAGTATCATCATTTGTCCATAAAACTGTTTGACCCACTGTAACCTCAACAGGATTTGGATTATAAGAATCATCTGTTAGAAAAGATGCACCAGGTACAATAGAAACTTGAACTTTATCGGTACTTGTAAGGGTGGTGTTGGTGGTATTCTGAGCAGTTGCGTTGGTGGTAGTATCACCTGACAAAATAACAATACTAAGGATTGTTACAAGATTGGCTATCAAAATAATTGAAGCTATTGCCATGATATCAAATACACCATCTTCTAATTAAATAACTCGTTCAATCAAAATTCAATTCCTTTCCAAATCAAAACTGTAAAGAAAACAAAGGACATGGCAAATAAGATTTAGGCAATAGATGGATTATCATTTCATATTTTTAATTGCTCCAACCTACATGGCTATAAATCCATGAAGACAAGAATGATGTTCAATTCGCCTCATACTCATAATAATCTAATTCTGTTGAGCCCAAAATAGACAAGACTTCGTATGAGAAATGCATGATTTGAATTCAACTTTAATATTAATTGTTATTCGGGTATTCTGTGTCTTGTATTCGATATACCAAAAATAGAATATCTTAAAGTCAGTTAATTTAAGTTAACATAGCAAGTTACATTTAGTTATTATTAAAGCCATTAGTCTTTGATAGTCATTTACAAATCTAGTCAATAGATAAGAAAGACAAGAAAAAAATAAAGTGATTGATTAAAATGGTATTATTCTCCCTTCAAATTCGTTAATCATTTGTTTGTATTTTATGGATTCTTGTCCTATAGAAAGTGTTTGCACTTGCAATCGATAATCCCATTCAGGAAAATTATAAGCAACATGATACGCACCAGTTATAGGGTCTGTAAAGTCTGGACCATATATGGTAGTCTTGTTAGCATTATCATCTGAAATTAACTCAATTTGCAGAGAACTTCCAAGGCCTAAGAAATTATTGTCAAAAAGAATTTCACCTGCATTATTGAGCAATTTTACATTATAGGTTACAGATGCAATATCGTTAATTTCCATAACTAGTGGTGAGAGGTTAAGTAATACCTTATCAAATTGACTTCTATCTAAAGTCGCATTGCACCACTCTCACTTTGAGTTCCCTATGATAATGTTTACATTCCATTATCGAACATAAAATTTAATAAATTCATTTGGTTACGGTTCGGATTCAAAACTGACTAATAACAAAAATTGGAACACTCAGTAAATACCTTTGAAACAATAACTAACTTCAATCCCGAGTTATATCCAGTTTGAATCCAAGGGGGTTTAAGTAGAGTAGGTAAAAGGGTTCAACCACTCTATAATCTGACTATCATTCTCTTAAATTTTCTGTAATTAGTTTAGTGAAAGATCAATATAATATGCATTGGGTATGTAACTAGAGGATATATCGATTTTCTACGCCTTTATACTTACTTAGTAGTAATAGCTTGGATCATAATTATCGGTATCGGTAGAGAGATTTCACTTATGTTCTGGATTTAAATTTGCTTTGTATATATAATTTCATGATAATATCTTAATGATAGTATGTCTTTAGAAATATCAAAAGTCAAAGGAGTACCTATAAAGCTACATTTTACATTAATCATAATTTTGGTTCTTCTTTCATGGACACTTTCATCAGGTTTTATGCCTAGGTTTTATCCCAATTTAGATCCATTAGCATATTGGATTATGGGCGTTGCTGGAGCTATCGTATTGATAGTCTCGGTATTTTTACATGAACTAGCTCACGTAATTGTGTCACTAAGATATGGACTTGAGGTAAGACAAATCATTCTTTTTGTTTTTGGCGGTATAGCGGATATCAAAGAGGAAACAAAAGAATACAAAAAGGAATTTAGAATTGCTGTGGTTGGACCTCTTGCTAGCTTTGGATTAGCACTGGTATTCCTGCTATCGTGGTATCCGATATTTCTTTTAGCAGGTAATGATGCTTTACCTTCAATTTTATCTACAAACTTTGTAAATATGGATGAAACTTTTGATTCTGGAAATTTACAAGACTCTGATTCAACATCAACAATAGCATCCATCTTATCGGGAATTCTCATTTATTCTATAGTTGCAAATATTTTAGTAGGAGCATTTAACTTGTTACCAGCGTTTCCATTAGACGGAGGTCGAATGTTACGTGCTTTATTAGTTAAATGGAATATGAGTTACGATAAAGCCACCAAAACAGCGGTAAATATTGGAACAGGGATTTCATTTGGATTAATGGCATATGGTTTTATAACTATATTTACAGGTTCAGCTATTGGTGGGTTTTGGTTTATTATTATAGGTTGGTTTTTACAAAGTGCTGCACAAACATATTTACAACAACATGAGATATCACGCAATTTAGTCGGCTTACAACTTAAAGATATAATGATAACTGATTTTATCTACGTTAATTCAAATCAGACAGTAGGATCAGTAGTTCAAAATTATTTTAACGCATATAGAAAAAGCGAATTTCCCGTATTAGACGAAGAAGGTTATTTGGTTGGGTCTATAACAAATAAGCAGATAAATACTATTTCTAATGACAGGCCTCATGATATAAAAGTAACTGAAATTATGACTCCTATTAATGACTTGGTCATTATGGATAAAAATGTTAGAGCAGACGAGGCATTAAGACAATTGTATCAAGGAAACAAGAACAGAGCACATGTGGGTACTGGTTATAGTAAGAACAAAATTTTCAATGGTTTGATCAAGAACAACAGAGTGATAAACAAAAAGAGTGACGAAATACAACCTTTGTCTCCTAAATCATCATTACTACCAGGTTATAATCAATCTATCAATGTAAAACTTGAAGGGATTGTTAGCAAAACAGATTTACTAAATATTGCTAGGAAGGATGACAAGTTCAAGGAAAATCCAACAAATTAAACGCAATTTAATATGTTAAAATATGTGTATTCATCAATTCTCAAAAAATCGTATTAATTTTGCAATAACAATATTTTAGATTTTAAAAAGACTCAAGATATAGTGGCCAATGCAAATTTGATAATATGGACTATTTGATATATTGAATTAATTCCCAATCGTAGAGAAATATCTCAGATTATGTTATGAATCAAACAACAACATTATTAATAAACAATGAATTACAATCAACTCTATGGTGAGGATATTTAATTTCACCTGATGATTATGGCCAACTAATGAATGCAAGAGACGCAGCCAAGACTATTTCGCAAAGTGAATATGGACTGCATTGTTTGCTGATTTATCGTGATCTTACTACGCTTAGGGAATTTTATTCTAATTATATTCAAAAACAAATCAATGATAATGAATTGATTCAAATTATGCCCTTCTATGAAACGGAGAAATCTGTTAGAGAGATACTTTCTGACAGTGTGATGGGCAACATTGGTATGATAGAACAAGAGGAAAAATCATTGATCATCGTTGACTCTCTAAGAGGATATTTTGGTCATGATAATATAGAATCCATTTGGAAAAATATAGAAGAAAGGGTCAAATATTCTAAAAAACTAGGCAAAAAGGGAATTTCCATATTAGGCGATGCAGGGTCATTCCTCTTTGAACATAAAATACAATATCTTTTGGATTATGAATCCTCTCTGCCCTTAAAATTTGACATTAATCTAAAGGGCATTTGCATGTATCATCAAAAAGACTTTAATAAAATATCAAAAAACCGTCAACAAAAAATATTAAAAAGTCATGCAATGGCTATAATGATATAGACAAAGTTAACCATATGTTTATTTTACGTCTTTATTATTCTCTATTGAGCACTTAACGATTCATTGATCATTTGTTTTAAATCAGCGAAGCGGATGGGTTTTTGAATTAGTCGATCAATTTTTGCCTTCTTAAAATCCTCGTTATCTTTCAAATCCGCCGTATCAAAAGCCGTCATCAAAAAATTTTTACTTTACTATTAATTTCTCTAACATCCTTCGCAAGATCTATACCGCATATACCTGGCATTCTCAAATCTGTTATTATCAAGGAATGTTTATCAGCAGTTTCCCTATAATATTCAAAAGCCAATACTGGGTCAGTAAAAGAGACTACATTATAGCCTTCCTTTCTCAAAAATTCCTTGAAAAGGGATGCAAGTTCTATTTCGTCATCGATCACAATAATAGAAGGTGCAGAAAACGATGACAATGGCTATTATTATTATTTGAAATTATTTAACTTTATCTAAATATTTTGAGTTTGAGCGCAAGTGGGTTTGATCATTGTAGGTAAAGGGGTTCAATGACTATGTTATTCAGTCCAGCCTATTTAGTCTTATAAATGAAACTAAAAATTTACTTCTATGAAGAGACCAGACACTATTCTGATTGTACGTTATATAGCAGGTATGAAAGTTTTAAAGTTCATTATTTCAATAATTATTTGTCAATCAGCATACATCTTTGGTTCACTATTTACAATAGATGCAGTTCCTGAATGGTATACTACATTAATAAAACCTACATTTGCTCCTCCCAGTTGGGTATTTGGCCCGGTTTGGATTACCCTATATTTTCTGATGGGTATATCTTGTACATAATTTGGACTAGTGAATTTAAATCTAAAACTCGTAGAGACTTTTTTATAGTGTTTGGAATTCAACTGGTTCTAAATGCCATGTGGTCATTTTTGTTTTTTGGATTAAGATTACCGTTATTAGGATTAGTAGATATTCTGCTTCTTGATATAATAGTATTAATCTCAATAAATTATGCCAAATCTATTTCGAAAGTTGCTGCAATACTTTTAGTTCCATATTTAGTATGGATTGTTGTTGCTTCATAATTATATTTGGAATCCTCTTGCTAAATTAGGATCAAAAGAAGAGTATCAGAGGATCTATATGCTATTTGAGTAATTTATTTTAGCCTTAATAGCGGATTCCAACGTAACTTGTGTTGTTTCTATTATTGCAAATCTAACGATCATTCCATACTTATTTTGCTTTCTTTTTTTGAATATTTTCGGCGAACTTCCAAAGATCCGTTCCAAAAAATTTTTAATTGTTCTCCTGAAAAACCTACTTCTGAATCATGATCAAAATACCTCATTATTACGATCCAATTCACGTGGAATGGAATTATTTTTTAACATCTTCATTAGTAGAGTTAGATAAATTATCTTTGGAATATTGATCTATACTATTTTGTAATCGCTCTTCAACTCTTTTTAAAGCACTTGATAATTTGGCTATTCCTATATGGTCAATAGGAATAGAATGATTAGAACAAGACCATTACGGTTATCCTGTCTGTGATATGTATTGTTATCTTAAGTGTAATGTCATCAAGTGTAATATCTTTTAATGTAATATCTTTATTATATTTCTCGTCTACAGTATCAATCAAATTATTCTGGATATTTAGAGCGGTCACATGACAATTACTTTACTCGTCAGAATAGATGCAATATGCAATTATAATTTAAATTACAAGCTAAATCTAGTTTATGATGTAAGATCTTGCCTCGACTGTTTGTGCGGTTTAGTCCATATAACTAGATAGTGTTAAATGAAAAAGCATATAGTAGACAAAAGTATAATTATATTAATATTATAATATTCTGTTAGATATTTTTAGATAAAATACACAAAAATTAGACTGAATCAAAAGGTCATGGTTTAAAAATATTTAAGCCTAGAAATTATAGTAATATGATTATTTTATAACTATAGAATTGTATTTGTATAATAAATCATTAAAAAAGCTAGTGCTCTAAGACCTGTTAATATAATGCTTATAGCCACCCATCAGGTTTGAATAAATCAAAGGAAAAAATCGTTGTCCAATTTCTATCATGTGATATATATTCTTTCAATTTCATTTTATTTAGTTGAATCAATACATATTTCAAGATGAAATTCTTAACTACCAGCAAAGCCTATTGCATTTTGTCACAATATTTGAAAAACAATCCTATATGTTCATTATTTTGGTTAAGATGAAACAAAAGTATGCACGTAACTAAATATTTTTTAGCTATGGTCGGTATATTAAAATTATGAAACATTGTCATAAATGCGGTTATAGTCTTGGTACAGAAAAGTTCTGTCCTCAATGTGGTATTAAGCTTAAACAAAACGAAGTCAAAAACGATGGAAATAATGTAGACATTCCTGACAATAAAGGTGATTTAATCGTTACCGGAATTAAAGGTGGTACAAATATCGTAGATAAAAAAATAGATTATAGACTAGAAGGTAATGCGATTCATCTTCAGTTTTTAGGTGACCCATCAAACCAAGTTTTAAAAATTTTACAAAAGTTGATGTCTATTTCCATCCAATTAGAACCACCTTCATCTCTTGGTAGTATGCTTGAAGAGACCTATCGAATCAAATCAGAAGAATCTAATACTGCATACCAACAAATTCAAATTATACTAAATGAAGCAAAGAAGATAGAAAAGAAAACAGGAATAGAAATAAAGGAGATAAATGTTGGAGATATGCAGATTTCTAAAAATGAGTTGATATTAAAAGAAATTATACTTAATGCTAATGAACACTTCTATAAAAATGAGCATGTTGATGCTATAAAACACTACGACAGGGCTTTGGAGATAGAGCCAAAGTATGTCGAGGCATGGAGTAACAAAGGCGTAGTTATTGGTAACCTGGGAAAATATAATGAGGCGATCGAGTGCTACGACAGGGCTTTGGAGATAGAGCCAAAGTATGCTTTAGCATGGAGTAACAAAGGTTCAGCTCTTGGTAACCTGGGAAAATATAATGAGGCGATCGAGTGCTATTACAAGGCTTTGGAGATAGAGCCAAAGTATGCTTTAGCATTGTACAACAAAGGTGTGGCTCTTGGTAACCTGGGAAAATATAATCAAGCGATCGAGTGCTATTACAAGGCTTTGGAGATAGAGCCAAAGTATGTCGAGGCATGGAATAATAAACGACTTGCGATGACACAATTAGAAAAATCATAATTAATAGAATATTGATTGTTATGGTCAATTATTATTACATTATCTGAACGCTTAGATTGGAATACGATAAACCACTTTGAGGTTGGTAAAGATATAACTTGTAGTTTTCTAAAATTTTAATTAAATGTAAAATTATTTGATTATTATGATTTAAAGAAGAGTATTATCACTGATAAATTTATTTGGCTATAAATTCAAGAATGTCTAATCCTCATAATTAGATCAATAAGAATTTTGTCAGTTGATTATCTAATCACTCCTTCCCTCTTTCGCCTATCAAGGGAAAGAAAATGTTTCACTTCAGCGATTCACAATTAAATTATCTAGAATTTGGTAAAGTCGCTTTCTGTCAGCATAAACGATATGTTTACCTTCCTCATTGTTCTCATTATCAGTCAAAATAATAAAATCGCTTTTAATATCTTTGTCTTTGAATACGGAAATTATAGGGTCATTTATTGTAACGGATTGTTAAAGCCAATGATGATGAATCTGAAATATTCGCTCTTGTTTTTCCTATCAGCATTCCCAAGGTCATCATGAGTCTTGTTTTCACAAGTTTAAATTTAGAATAATAGATGACAATGATATACAAATGAAACAGATATCGATGCTATATAGTTTAATAACTAGTCTGAAATATATCCAAAATACGAAAATATAAAAACAATTATCATATGTTCTTTATTGGATCTATATATAGTAATATCTATAGTTTTATTTGAACAAAAATGCTTGGAACACTTTGGACCATAATCCTTATTATTGTTGCCATAATCATTATCGTGATTTTAGTTCAATTCCTGATGGGTGTGTTATTTATTGCTCCTATAGGTATAGAATATCTCAGCGCAGATATAAACTATATGACAACAAGCTCAAACCCCACAGTACAAATTCATTAGCCGATTGGATTCTAAAACAAAATGACGATAAACAATACATTTTTTTTAGTTTATGTAAAATTAATAATTCCAAATAAATTCTGAGAATATTATTAGTCAATAAGGAACTATCAGCTTATATTATGCCTCCAGACTGCATCCATCTGGGTATGTATATGTACAATTCAGGCCTATTTCTCAGGTGAACATCTCAAAGGCTATTTTCTTGTATCAGTCGAAACCATGTTACAATATGGAACTGGATTCAAGAGTATCGATTTCAAAAAATTATATCAAACCAGATAAGGATTTAGTGAACCCCATCATTATTATCATCACTCTTTGTATAAAAGTCCATTTTATTTTCTAATCCCTTATGCTCATTCTCATTATTGTTAAATAACGTGGGATCTTGTCTATTACGTTTACGGACTCCTATCACAGGTCCATTACAATAATCACATATGTCTAATATTAAATCATAGTAAATCTGCTTCTGTTTATCAAGTGTAACTGTCTTTAAGGGTACAACTACAATTGGCATATTATAAATACGACACTTCATACTTACTGAATAACTATCAATGATAATAAACTACTATGTGAAATTGAAAACTTTTAGCTCATATCATTTTTATTCTTTCTCTTTTCAAATGATGATTAAAAATAGACTTCATATTAAGCTTGAATCTCGTTGTATGATCAATATTGTAGCAACATTAATCCAATTGTATAGTTTACCGTGAAGCAAAAGGTGATACTGCGATTATAACAAATACAGGAAAATGGACAAATCTATTAACAGTCTGTTAATAACAGATCTCATTGGTGGGAATTAAGTTCTTTGGGGTAATAGGAGTTCCAATACTTCAAAAGCGGTTTATTCGAATTACGCAATAGATCTTTCTCCTAAAGACTAACTTGCACTCATGTCAATACTTGGTTGCTGTTGCTATGGTTGAAGAATTTATCTTTTTGATATTTTACTCCTTAATTAAAACAAACCCCATCGAATGATCTCTGAATGTCTGACCTATCTCCTGATAATTATCTAAGTTTGCCTGCGAAATCTTAATTTAAGATTCAAGGACGCCGTCAGATGAAATCTATAGATTCAAAAGCAGGATATCTGCAGTCCATATGGGTATCAAGAATTTTGATACCACACCTGAGGAAATGAAGGTCCTGCATAAAACGTACATAAAGAATTCATTGCATGATTTACTAAAGGTGCAGGCTCATTATCTCATAATGAGGACAGGCTGTCTCTATTACTTTATAATTTTGACCTCATCCATTCCTGTTCTTCTATATACTCTATCAGTCGAACCATTTCCTGTATTCTCACGTCTCCCCCTGCTTGTTTTTTACAAACTTCATAATGTTCCAACAACATTTTGTCTTCATCTGTCGAAATCGAGTTATTGGCATTCACCAAGTCAAAGAATCTATCCTCTTTTCCCGTATGATCATCTATATAAACAGCATAAGATTTTAAAAACCTGGCTATTGGTTCGTTACTAACGAGTCCATTTGTAGTATTGTTTTCAGTTAATTGATAATTCTTACTTATGTTTTCTCTATACTGTTTTAATTCTCTTCTTAGCATCATCGCTATCCTTCTTCCTAATTCATGCTCAATTAAGAACTTGCGAATTTCTTCTCCGTAATTATCTTTTACTTTTGTTTCCGGAAAATATGCTTTTTCTTCTTTTCCATGATGAAAATTATCGACAAATTCCTCCATTATTACTGAAATAATTTCTATATCTTCAATTGGAACGTATCTATTGGAATACAAATTATCGGAGCATTTTTTTGCTATGTTCTTAACGCGCCGTATTGTTATGTGATCATCTTTGAGATTTTTTGTAGAATCCAATTCTCTTGTATTGATTTTATTAACCCATGATTTTTAATGTTTTCAATTGTTAATAATAAAGTGAATAATTAAGGTCGCTAGAAAATTGCTACTATAATTCTTAGATCAATTCCAATTACTTGATATAAAGCTCTGGATGCGTAGGGTTGGAGTTTGATAGACAAGATGTTCAACTTTTTTTAAAATTTTCATACCTAGATTTCCAAATTTTATTCATTTTTTAAAAATTTTTGTGAAAATTCCAAAATTTAAATATCTTATATCCTCGAAAAGGTCAGGGTCTACAAGGTTTGAACCATAAAATAATTGGATTAAAACACAAACAAGAAAAACAACATAGTAACAGAATACAAAATTTTAATCCTAAAATTGTTCGACTAAAACTCGATGGTAGGACAATCCAGTATATAAAAAAGACAGACCATATAAGATTTTGACGACTACTTTTTTCCATGGAGATCAGTAAACTGTAAACTAAAGCATGTGCGAAATTGGATCAATCTATTTGTTGAATATCATAACAAGGAGTTACCCCATATAATTAACAGGGCCATTGTAATGATTTGAAAACGATGAATATGCGATATCATTTCTCTGCATATTTTTCCCATAGTTTCGCCATTGATACCCATAAATTCAAAGAATGTTTTCAACCTTCTGCTGTATTTGTTTTTAGTTACTGGCGAATTTATAGAAAATAAGCACAAAGATAGCACGTCATGAGCTTGCTCCTTATCATGGATTTTGTTTAGATTATTATTTTTTTGTTCAATCGCTTTTTTTTATACCTTTTATTTGTAGAACTCAAATAAAAGAACTATTATCGACAGGATCCCCATGGGGTTTGAGTTAGGTAGGTAAATGGGTTCAATAACATATAAGAATTAAAAGTGATTTTTATTCTTTTAAAATCTGCCAATAAATTGATCAAAACTAAATTAGTGAAGCTATGAGCCAACTGAAATATCTTAAGATAATTGAAAAGTATGGAACTGTGAATGTCGTCTCTATTGGGCTCTGATAATGTGAAAATCCTGCAATTTCCTCTATTGTTATCGTTGGTTGTTTGGTTCAAAGATAGGTATGGTTTCAGCTGCTGCTATTTCTTTTTTTCTTCAGTCTTGTTTTATTATAATTATTCCTCTTGGTAGCTGTCAGATGATGCTGATGCTTAGGAATACTCAGACTATTTTAATATTGGATCTACGATGTAACTTAGGATTAAAAAACGAATCGAGTTTTAAATCCATAAGATCTTACTATTTGTCGAATTCACGAAAAAAGATTAAGTGAAAAAAGAAGCAGTGAAAAAAGAAGCAAAATAAAGTTATAAATTGATGTTCTCTGTCTTTTTATGGTTTATCTAGAGGGTTTCCGTACCTGTCATTGTCCAAAGCGCCTTTAAAAACTTGGTCATAGCAGGCTTCTGCATCTTCTAGAGTAAATGTGGAATCATTGTTGGCTGATCTTGTTGTACAGTTAAAGTATCGTGTGAGTGCATTAGCAGTATCGACTATAGTTACCTGAGCAATAATTATCAGTGAAAATACTATACAAGATATTTTTAATAATTCTTTATTAGACATGTTGACGTTGACGTTCATCTTCTTTCATTCAACCTGTAAACCCAAATAACGAATTGAACCTTTCAATATCACTAAGCTCTAATGCGTCGTTTGTTGATTGTGTATCAGATTCATCGTTTGTTGATTGTGTATCAGAATTATCAATAAACACCTCATTATAACATATAGTTACCTCGTGTTTTGTTGGTTCTTTTTCAAAGTAGGGATCTACTTCAACCCCTTTACTCTCGTCTATTTTTTCATCTATACAATCGTAAAATACAGGAAGTCCGTTATCTAAAGTGGCATTTCCTGTTTGAATTGGTATCAAATCTACTGCCTGACCAAATGATACATTTCCCTGTACAAAAGTCGTTGACATCATTATAGTAAAGGTTGTGAAAAGAAGTGACAAGAATAATGAATTTTTGGATTCATATTTCATGCAGTATTATGATACAGAAATAATTTAACCTATTCTACAGTTTCATAAAACTATTTTATTCATAACAATTTCCTGATACAATCTTAGTTCATAATATAATTAGAGTTTTACTCTAACAATGAATATTTCTCAAGATGTAACATTTGATACTTTAAATGCAACAGTAATAAATTTGGAGTTAAAACATCTAGTTTAACCTATTTAATCTTTTTCGAGTTCTATTGATTTTTTTTCATTAATTTCTTCTGTGCTAATTAATTTTATATTTACTCTGGACATTTAATAATTATTCTTATATGTCAAAAAATTAGTAGGGACAATCAGTAAAATATGAATAAGAAATTCCCTCCAATACAGTTAGAATTAAAACATGATAAACTTGTTCTAATTATGAAAATAAAATTTTAGATTTATTCAAATTTTTTCATGAACCTAGAATCTTAATAACAATTTGTAAATATTTTGTCCCACTAGGAATCTATTTCCTAAATATTCTTATTAAATTATGTAGTTTAACTGAGGAATATATTATTCATTCAGATATGTGAAATCACAACTACTCGTCATTCGCTAAGGGTAATACCCATCACAAATGCTAAAATGATTGAATTATCATTATTTTTTCCAGGCTTTCAAAATTGTTTGTATACAACATTTTACTATTCTGGTAAGGAAGTATAATTATCCACTTCATAAGTTACAAATTCTTTGATATGCATGTTTAGAATGATATTATCTCCGACTTCATATGTTTTTGATTTTGGAATGTCATACCTTTGTACATAATTCCCAAATACAACGATCTTATCCTTTGTTTCCTTCATTATATAGCCTACAAATTCTTCATTTAATATTTTGACTCCTTTACTAAATAATGAATTAGGGTACTTGCTTGGTAATCCATGGTCAATGTTTGGGGGAGAATGTCGTGCATCAATTTCATCATCAACATATGACAAACCATTTCTTTTTACTAGATACTTTCTTGACATTTTTTTAATTGTTAGATCCGTTAACAGGTTTCTATGGGTTGTTTTAATCTCAGGAAAAGGAATATTATTTCGCCCATTTTGTTCTTCAGAAATGTCCAAATTATCAGTGGTCTCTTTATTTGTATACCCTATATAAGGAGAATTTAAACTCATTACACCTCGATTAAATATTTAAAAATTGTCATGATTACATATACCCATTGAATCTATTAAGGGTATCAATCAATATCTCGTTATTAATGTAATCTAATCACTATTATAACATAAATTTTGAATGATTCCTTCTATAAAATCATTGAATTGTCATTAAACACTATTGATCAAGAAGTAGAACAAGTAATTCAGGGGTTCTAATAAAAAGAATCTGGTATCTTAGTTTATCCAAGTTTAATTACGAAACATACAGCGATAACTGGTTATCAAGCGTCGAATCAGTTAATACTCTATCTGCTGGTGTTTGCTTATTGCGTTCTTTTTTTCTCAATTGGTCATTTCTTTGGGAAAGTCAATTGATATTTTGTCCAAGGGGTTTAGCAATGAACTTATTATATTATAAAATCAACTAGAAATCAACATTAGCTAATTGAGGCCTATTAATGAAATAAAAATTCTAAACAAACCGTTGACTGATTCCTACCAATCAATAGAATTAAGACGTAAGAAGTAATCATTATTCACAATTTACTATTTGTAGGTATTGGGTCTTGGTGTTGAGATCTGTTATGCTATCTCAAGACCTTTATTGGTTTACACCAAAGCCTACAACCTTTTGCAAAAGGTATACAATATTACGCTAAATAAATTTAAATTATTTTCGGATTAGGAATTT
>JBGTFK010000033.1:0-4244 GCA_041747305.1 Candidatus Nitrosocosmicus sp. | reverse complement strand
AAAATTGAATAAGGCAACAAAGCACTAATAAATATAATCATGTATCTTCAGAGTCATGGATAATCGTTTTGACAATGCAAAACCCAATTCGTTGATCAATGAAAACAGTCCCTATCTATTACAACATGCTTATAATCCAGTTAAATGGTTGGCTTGGAATGACGATTCTATCAATTTGGCAAAAAAAGAAGACAAACCAATCTTTCTCAGCATCGGATATAGTTCATGTCATTGGTGTCATGTAATGGCACATGAGTCATTTGAAGATATCGAAGTTGCAAAAATCATGAATGAAAAATTTATTAATATAAAGGTCGATAGAGAGGAAAGACCAGATATAGATGACATATATCAAAGAGCATGTCAACTAGTAAATGGTAATGGGGGCTGGCCATTATCGGTATTTTTGACTCCTGATCTCAAGCCATTTTATGTAGGTACATATTTTCCAAAAGATAGCAGATATGGTATGCCCGGTTTTACTGAAACTTTAAATCAACTTTCTCAGGCCTATTCCCATAAAAAAAGTGAGATTAATCAGACCACCTCGGAATTTGTAGAAGCGCTGATAAACACATCAAAAGATATTTTGAACAACAAAAATGTAGAACTTGACAAGACAGTTCTAGATGAATCTGCACTAAATTTATTGCAAATGGCAGACTTTATTCATGGAGGTTTTGGAATCGCCCCTAAATTTCCTAACGTATCTAACTTATTATTTTTGCTTCGTTATTATGATATATCGAGTATTGAAAAATTCAAGGACTTTGTAACTTTAACAAGTGAAAAAATGATATTTGGAGGGATACATGATCACCTAGGAGGCGGGTTCTCGAGATATTCGACCGATCAAAAATGGTTGGTGCCCCACTTTGAAAAAATGTTGTACGATAATGCATTATTGGTTATTTTGTTTTCTGAAATGTACCAAATCACTAAGGAAAAAATATTTAGAAACACGGTTGAGAAAACCTTGGATTACATTTTACGTGTGCTTACAAATAAGGATGGGATTTTCTTTTCAGCTGAAGATGCAGATTCTGACGGAGAAGAGGGAAAATTTTATGTATGGTCCAAAAGAGAGGTCACCTCAATCATTCAAATTCCTTTACACCAAAACATTTTCTGCGAATACTTTGATATAACAGAAGTAGGGAATTTTGAAGGGAAAAACATACTAAATATCAAAACCTCCGTCGAACATCTAGCAAGAAAATATGGGTTGGATGTGAAGGAGGTTAATAACATCATATCTGTAAATTCTACAAAGCTTTTTGATATCCGAGAGAAAAGGATAAAGCCTCAAAAAGATGATAAAACAATTTTATCATGGAATGCGCTATCTATATCTGCTTTTATCAAAGGTTATAAGATAACAGGTAAAGAAGAATATTTAAAAACTGCCCTAACTGCAGTGGACGTCATCGAAACAAAGTTAAAGTCCAACGAAGGATATTTATATAGAATTTATAAACAAGATAGAGCCAAAATACTTGCTTATTTGGATGATTATGCTTTTTATGTAAATTCTCTTTTGGATTTATTTGAGGTAAAAACAGATCCAAGGTTTATTGAACTAGCATCTTATTATACAGATGTTTTGATAAAGCATTTTTGGGACGGACAAGAAAATAATTTCTACTACTCTTCCGACCTGCATGAATCGATTCTTACTAGAACCAAAGTATTGTATGATTTGGCTTTACCAAGCGGGAATTCGGTTTCAATATCAAATTTGATCCGTCTCTATCACATAACAGGGAAAAACAATTATTTAGAGATGGCAGAGAAAATGATGAAAGGATCTATATCATCCGCATTAGATAATCCATTTGGTTTTGGTTGGTTATTATCATCTACATATCTATATGTTAAGAAACCAACCGAAATTACCATTTTTTCAAAAGATAATAAATCGTATATGATTGATGAAATGAATAAGATGTATATTCCAAATGGTATTTTTTCTATTCTACACGAGGACAACGTCTCAGAGACGTTAGATAAGTACAATTTATTCAAAAATAAGTCATTAATTAAAGAAAAACCTGCTAGCGATTTTGCAATAATATGCAAAGACTTTACTTGTTCGCCTCCAATAACCGATGTGGAAAAAATAATGGATATTCTATCTTCGAATTCATCAAAGGAAAGAATTAAATAATTTTTTTATGATTGTATCACAGTGTCAATTCTTCCACAATTCAGACTTTTTTTTGTCATTGGATTAATTATTTGGAGTTTGGGATCAGTTTCTAATATGGATGTTTTTGGTCAAATGGAACAAACATCCAATAATTTTGATACAGCAAAGTCATCTAGTGACGAGGCGGTTTCTTTAATTGATTCTTTGAAAGGATCATCATTACTTGATTCGGTAGTTGAAGGTATGCAAAATTTTTCTTTCCCGGTAGCAAACCAATCAGATAATAACGACAATGACAATGAGATCTCGCAAACATTAGACAGTGCCTTAAATTATCTTGGACCTAATAATACCATATTAAATATTACAACCGTTTCTCCGGATAAAAACAATTTGACCATATCATATAACAATAACAATTTAACCAATGATAATAATATTACTAGTAACAATAGTAGTAACAATAACATAGAAAATATGCAATCTATGACGATACTGCCATATCCTATGACGATTTCTTCAAAGGATTACATTCCGCTATATAGTTCAATGCCATTGAAAATTTTGAATGGAAACATTCTCGCAAAACTTCCGTGTAATTCAACTGATCCATTATTGCAAATCGTAGGCACATCTGCCGATAACAACGTGTTTCCCATTCAGATGAATCTTGTGTCTAACTTTTCGAAATTAGGGAGCATGTGTATGTACCAATCCCTAATCCCCAATGATTTATCCAATCTTCTATATTCATATGCGATAACCAATATTTATTTATACAATCCGCTTGACTTCTCACTCGAAGTTCCAACGACAACTTCCATTTTTATTGGAATACATAAATTGACAGAGTGATCTTTTTTTTAGATCGAATACATTATCCCACCAGAAACTATAGGAATAGATTCTAAGTTCGACAATTCCTTTATACGAGCGATAATGGCATTAAACCAAAGACTATCGATGCCTTGACTCCAAATTGTTATCTTTTTATAGTCCCTTTCTTTTCCCTGATGAAAAAAACCTTTGCAGTCTTCGACTGTCATGTTATTATATTTTTGACTAATTTCTTCAATAGCTAAATTTGCTTCTGATGGCAAATACAATATAGTTAGAGTAGGATATGGAATGGTATCCGCAGAAGTAGATGATGATGATGCATCGTTAGCCATGGTTATATTTATGTTTTAGACTTATATGATGATTTCGTTGAAATATTTAAAATATGTTGAGACCCTAAATCATTGAAAATTCATAAAGGCTATATGTTTATTATTTTAATATAACAACATGAAGGCTGATCAATTCACAAAAAGCATACTAGATTTAGATAATGATATTTTGTTCAGTGGAGTTATTGAAAAATCTGGACATTTAAATATCAGCAATCAAAGGGATTCTCTGGATAAACATCTAAAAGGAAGAAATGCGGAACTGATTATTTCTGAATCTGCATATGCAGTTGATTTAAGGAAGGCGTTCAATACATCATTTGGAAGTTTAAACTCTATTTGTTATCAATATAGTTCGCTAAAAATATTGATTATTCCAGTCAAAGAACATGTGTTATTCTTAGTAATCAACAAAAATGTTGAAGCAGACGATTTGACTCAGAAAGTTTACAGTATTATTAATTCAACCAAAGAACTCGATTTATACTCTTAAAGAGGTCGTTTATGATTGGATAAGAATTAACTGGATCTTGTTGTTAGTTATTTAAAAAAATAAATTATTCTTTATGGTTCTTATGCTGAGACCAAAAATCTAACAACCTAAAATAAGAAGAAGTTGCTTCTTTCATGGTATGAAGATATGCCTCTCGTAATTGTTCCCATATCAGAAAATAATTAAAATTATTTTCCAAAGTTTTCTCGAGATTTCCTTGTTTCCCATCGAGCCTGTTTGAATTTGAATTCAAGTTATTTGTAACCGAGGAATCATTTTGTGAATTTTGTAGAATGGTCTTTTCTTCTGCTTCTCGTTTGGTCTTTTCTTCTGCTTCTCGTTTGGTCTTTTCTTCTGCTTCTCGTTTGGTCTTTTCTTCTGCTTCTCGTTTGGTCTTTTCTTCTGCTTCTCGTTTGGTCTTTTCTTCTGC
>JBGTFK010000032.1:0-23146 GCA_041747305.1 Candidatus Nitrosocosmicus sp. | reverse complement strand
TCCATCTCCATTTTTACCATTCTATTTAGTTCTACAGCATATTCCATTGGGAGTTCTTTGGTAAATGGTTCCATAAATCCACCGATAATCATACTCAAGGCATCGGATTCAGAATAGCCTCTACTCATTAGGTAAAATATTTGCTCATCTCCTATTTTTCCCACGGTTGCCTCATGAGTAATGGTTGCATCATCTTCATTAACTTCAACATATGGATATGTATCAGTCCTCGAAAATTCATCAAGTAATAATGCATCGCATCGAACATTTGATTTTACTCCATATGCTCCTTTTGCCACATGCAATAACCCCCTATAAGTGGTTCTTCCGGTATCCTTACTCACAGATTTACTTGTAATTCGAGATGTAGTATGGGGTGCAAGATGAACCACTTTTGCGCCAGCATCTTGGTGTTGACCCTTTCCTGCAAAAGCCACAGACACTATTTCAGCATGAGCATTCTTACCCAGCATATAAACCCCAGGATACTTCATGGTGAGTTTGCTACCTAGATTGCCATCTATCCATTCAACAGATGCATTTTCATAAGCATATGCCCTTTTTGTAACCAGATTGTATACATCCTTGCTCCAATTTTGAATAGTAGTATATCTTATTCGTGCTCCTCTTTTTGCAATCAATTCGACTACAGCAGAATGTAAAGACTCGGTAGAATAGACAGGAGCTGTACATCCTTCTATATAATGAACATCAGCACCCTCATCAGCAATAATCAAAGTTCTTTCAAATTGTCCGATATTTTCGGCATTAATTCTGAAATATGCTTGTAATGGTAAATCTACTTTTACATTTGGAGGAATATAAATAAATGAGCCGCCGGACCATACAGCACTATTTAGTGCCGCAAATTTATTATCTTCTGGTGGAATAACTTTTCCAAAATACTTTCTTAATAGATCAGGGAATTTTTTAACCGCTGTATCAGTATCTAGGAATATCACACCCTGTTGCTCAAGATCTTCACGCAGATGATGATAAACTGTTTCTGATTCATATTGTGCACCTACACCAGCTAAGAATTTTCTCTCTGCTTCTGGTATACCTAACTTTTCAAAGGTATTTCTAACCGATTCCGGAACATCTTCCCAATTTTTACTTTGCTTTTCAGCAGCTTTAGCGTAATAATAAATATTCTGAAAATCTATATGAGACAAGTCTCCTCCCCAGTTTGGCATGGGTTTACTCATAAAAACATCATATGACCTTAATCTAAAATCGCGCATCCAATCAGGTTCCCCTTTCATTTTGCTGATTTCTTCTACTGTACCTCTAGAAAGGCCCTTTTTACTTAAATATACATAAAGCTGGGTTGAATCTTTAAAATCATATTTACTATAATCCATATCTAGTTCTTTTGCGGTCATACTGTTAATAACGGCGTTATGTATTATAAGTATTTTTATTAATTAAACCAATGATTGGTCAGAGATAGACATAAGTATACGGAAGGTTTGTCGAATTAGTTAGGCCTACCTAACATTGGAAACATTTTATCTTAAATTATAAAAAGTAATCAATATATTCCCATAAAAAAGTTTTCAAATATGCAGATTGAGGGCAGCGTAATAGTATGTGATTCCATTGATGAAAAGGGAATTGAGATTTTAAGAAAAGCAGGACTCACGGTTGAATATTTACCTGAAATAACAAATCAAGAATTAATATCCAAAGTGAAAGACTATGATGTAATTGTTGTACGCAGTAGAACCAAGATTACAAAAGAGGTAATAGGCAATGCAAAGAGAGCAAAAATAATTGCAAGGGTAGGAGTAGGATTAGATAATATTGACACAAATGAAGCTCAAAAGAACAATATTGAGGTAATTAACGCAGGGGAGGCTTCAGTAAACGCAGTTTCTGAATTAGTATTAGGATTTATGTTCTCATTGAGTAGAAATATATCGGTTGCCAATAATGCTACTAAAAATGGTAAATGGATTAAGAAAGATCTGATTGGAGTAGAATTAAAAGGCAAGTATTTAGGAATTATTGGATTAGGCAAGATTGGAAGAAATGTGGCCAGACTAGCAAGGGGATTAAGAATGAATCTAATAGGATATGATGTGGTTCCTATTGATAAGAGCTTTGTTCAAGAAGTTTCGCTTATTACAACAGACCTCAAAACGTTGGTAGAAAGTTCGGATTTTATAACATGTCATGTTCCTTATACTGAACAGACAAAACATCTGATAGACAAAGAAATGTTGTCAAGAATGAAAAATGATGCGTTTTTGATCAACACATCAAGAGGAGAAGTCATAGATGAAGAGGCACTTGTAGACTGCTTGAGAAATAGAAAAATAGGTGGAGCAGCTCTAGACGTTTATGAAGTCGAACCTCCCACAAACAAGGAGTTACTAGAACTCAATAATATAGTGTGCACTCCGCATATTGCAGCTCAAACCAAAGAAGGACAAGAATTAGCATCAGCAGTAATCGGTGAAAAAATAATACAAAGATTACTAGAAAGACAAATAGAGTGACAACTATAAGTTTCTCTGCATAAATTAATAAATGATATTTTTTTACTAACAGTCACATAGCTGAGAGATAAGCAGTTATTATATCAACAAGCTTAATTAAACAAATACAAACCACAACACAATACCTTGATGATCCGTTACCATATCGAATCAAAGACTGGTGCGCAAAAGTATAAGAATCAGACTATCTGAATGACTTTAGTTTTGGAATAGAATCCATGAATTATCTTAATATTTGAAGGTTTTATATCAAATTGCTTTGAAATTATATTTTTTAGTTCTCTATTTGCTTTTCCTTTAACAGGAACACATCGTAATGAAACATTGATCTCCTTTGTCGTCTCATCGACCGTGAATTGACCACTGGGATCAAACTTAACTTTTACAAGATATGTACGAGACAAACCGGATTCCTTCACAATTGTAATAACAATGAATGTTTATTTCCTTGTAGGTTATAGGTCTTTTGAATACAGCAAGAAGGAGATGATTTTATCAGAGTGTGGGGTTAACAAGTTAACTAGAAACATTTCTATTGATTAAAGGTCCAACGGTCTGACATTCTAGACGACTATGAAATAACCCTTAATACAACGAACGATATCATGTCCATAACCTTAAACTTGAGTCTAAAAAAAAGAAAATAGATTAATTTATTTCTTATTGTAAACAGGCGAGTAATACCGCTAAAATACCAATTATAGATGCGAAAATATAATAATTATGAATTGGCGAATAATCCGATACTAGAACGACTATTAAATTAGTAGAGTTGTTTAAAACATAGTGAACTTAAGAAAATTTTTCTTTTAAAAGATAAAAATCAAAAACAAAAAAAAGTTCAAGTGTTATTTCATTGCATCCAACAAATCTTTCTTAAATGATTGCCTAGCCCTCTGTAAATACAGATAAAATAAAGCCATCACAAAACTAGCAACTCCACCCACTATAAATAAGGCATTTAGAGTTACTAATGCTAGTAAGGCTATAACAAAAGTAATCAGTATAAAAATTAAAGAGATTTTCTTCAATTTATTCATGATAAGAAAAAAAGGCAAACACCAATATAAATACAACTAACACGAATTGATGATTAGTAATAAAAACATGTAAATTAACTACATAACAAAGCTAATTTACCGTCATTTCCTAATACCGCCACCATATATGAAAAAGGGGTAAATAAATACAAGACGATTTGAGAATAGTCTACATCATTTTACATTTCCGATTTTCTTGACACTCTTCCTATATCTCTTCATTTCTGACCTCATCAAATAAACTATGGCTACTACTAATATTACTTCCAATGATTTATCGATAGCTCCAAATCAAATTTGCATCTTTAGGATAAGGGATTGGGAGACAAAGTTGGTCGATGGAAAAGTAACGGCGAATAATTGCTTAAAAATAAGAAAAAGAGTTCACCTAAACAGATCAGCTCATAATTATTGATTTTCTTTTTAATATCCTTTTGAAACATAATTGACCCCTTGTTTGACTCAATTTATCGTCATAAAGAAAAAAGATACAGGTAATGTCATAAAGATTTGAACATGATGTAGAAACAAGAAATACATTGTACTCTCCATTCTCCTCTTCTCTCCTTATCTGACCTCCCCAATGCCGCATGAATATGAGATGCTGCGAAACTGTTGTTGCATCTATAGCCAAAAACGCACTGAATATTTAATGAACTCAACATTAGATAGGATTGGACCTGTTTTTTCTTCTACTGACAAATATCCAGATTAATACGATTACCAACACACTGACAGCCCCAAGAATTGTACCATATAGGGCAAGAGTAGAGATTAATCCAAAAGTCTCAGTTATAGAAACATTAAATACGGCTCTTTCACAATTGCAGTTTACACTATCATTCAAAATAGTCCGTGGTGGAGGAACTGTATCAAGCATTTTGCTACTGGCTATATCTTCATTTAGTATACTCAATACAATTTGATAATTACCTTTTTTTGTAAATACAAAAGGGATATTGAAATCTCCAATTTCTAGGGTTGCCCATGGGAACACCAATACACGTTCTCCATTTATAGAATATATTTCAACCATGACTGTAATATCGTGGACATCCTTACCGTGTTTATCTTGGATACTAAACATAATTTTTGATGGTTCATTAGGTTTTACATATTCAGGTTCCAACTGTTGTAATACATAATATTTGTCACCTATTCCCATTCCAGAGCTATTATAGGAAGCAAAATTCTCGAAATGACCATTTGCAGTAAAAAAATGAGTTGGAATAGAGGAATAAGCAGAAAACGCCAAGAAAACTATTATGAAATATGGTCTAAGACTTTTGACCGAAATCGTTTTTTTTTTCTTGTTGAAGGTTTTTAGATAAAACGACGGCATTACAGTTTACAATTCATCTATTATTAATTTGGGAAACTTACTTCAGGAGTATTACTATTATCACGTCCAGAGGGCTTAGTCGGATTCTGTGAGGATTTTAGTTTGAGGTTTGTATAGAATATGTTTATCACAACATATATCATGCTACTATACAAGATCAAGCCTAACCCCAAGTGTGCAGTTACTAGATCTGCATGCAATTTCTCATTGATAACAATCGCCCCTAATGTTATTTGGCCAACAACGGTAGCTGCTGCTATGATGGAAAATATCTTGGTAGATTTAAGCGAATGTTTTCCCCTAAGTACAAATATCATCGTTAAAAACACCAAAAGTCCTGTCGATGCAGCAATTGTTCTATGAATATATTCTATCAAAAACTCATAGGAAGGAATCAATCCCTCTGGACATAATGGCCACTCTGGACAAGATAAGCCTACACCTGTGGAACTAACGTATCCACCTAGAGTCATTAATCCAAACAATACGCACAAGGTACCAATTGAAAAGACTTGAAGAAATTTATCATAATTCATGGTTTAATTTTTTACTATTTGAGTTTTAATTCAATAAAAAATTATTGTACCGTAATTGTTCCCGTCATGAAGGGATGTACAGTACAATAATAAGCATAGTCCCCTGCTTCCAAACTAGCTGTATCTATTTGTGCAGTGTCACCTGCCATCATAATACCGGTATCAAATAGTGTTCCAGAGTTGGGATCTTGTGGTCCTGCGCCGCTTGTTACGGTGTGCGGTACAGTATCGTCGTTTGTAACTGTGATCACATCTCCCTTTGTAACTGTTAGTGGGTCTGGGGCGTAGGCTGGATTTCCAGGAGTCGCAGCACCTGCAGGGATAGATAAAGTCGGACCAGTTGCTGAAGCAGGTGCAGCAGCATCTGAAGCAGTTGTAGCGCCTGTACTTGTTGTTTCAGTAGATGCTCCCGGCGCGTTAACTGGTGCAGGTGGTGGAGCAGACACGGGTGGTGGAGCAGACACGGGTGGTGGAATGCTTGCAGTCTCTTCCCAATATACAATCGTAATATATCCCAAGAAAATGAGGGGGATGATAATAATTATCAACCCCTTCATGAATCGCTGGGGGGAGGTTTTAGTGATGTGGGTCTCGTCGTGCGTAGTCATAGTAGTATTCAACTCCGGTTCCTAATTCGAATGGATCTTTTGGATTAGCTGGTTTGCCAAACATTGCAGACTTTATCATGTTATACAAGAATAGAGCATAAGAAACACCTATTGCCCACCCTCCAAAACTGGCAATTTGGTTCATAATAATCAGCTCCTCTATAGGTAAATAGTCCACAACTCTTCTGGGCAATCCATATAGTCCCAGAATGTGTTGTACACCGAATATTACAGCAATTCCGACAAAAGTCATTACGAAATGTATTTTCGCCAATCTAATGTCATACATCCTACCTGTTATCAGCGGGAATAGATAGTATATGAAGCCAGTGAACGCCAACGATATGGTTCCCATTACAAACAAGTGGAAATGTCCTACCACCCAATAGCTGTCGTGAGTCAGAAAGTCTAGTGGCATTGCAGAATTTACCACACCTCCGGCTCCCGCAGAGAAGAATAGCAATATGGCTCCCACTGAAAACAGCATAGGCGCAGCAAACTTAATTCTGCCACCCCACATGGTAGCCAAGAAGTTAAAGACGTGCATAGCCGATGATGGTACCGCAGCCAAAGTCCCAACCATGAACACTGTCTTTTCAGTAAAACTCATACCGACTGCGAACATGTGATGTGCCCATGAACCAAAGCCAATAATGGATATGACTATTAGCGCCACAACACCTGAATAGTAGCTGAATAGAGGCTTCCTTGAGAAGGTAGGAATTACCTCATACATCATACCAATGGCAGGAAGCACAAATATGTAGACTTCCGGATGGAATGTGAACCAGAACAAGTGTTGATATGCTATAGGATCTCCACCCATTTCAGGATTAAAGAATCCAGTTACGCCCAACCTGTCTGTATATAGCATTACCAATGATGCTGCAAACGTGGGAATCGCTACAATAATCATTAGTGATGTAGCCAAGATTGCCCAGCTAAATAACGACATCTTCATTAACGGTAGGTCTGGATGTTTCATTTTTAATATAGTAACAACGAAATTAATGGCTCCTAGTATGGATGCTAGTCCCAGCAACTTTAACCCAACTATCCACATATCCGCGGCTGGACCTGGAGCTTTTAATATAGAATATGGAGGATATGCATTCCAGCTCGTATCAGAGAACCCCCCCCAAACCAAGAACATACACGGAGGGATCATCCAAAATGCAACAGCATTAAGTTTTGGCCAAGCCATATCTTTGTATCTAACCATAATAGGAATTAGATAATTACCAACCCCAGAAGCAAATGGGATCAGCCACAGAAACAATAAAGTTGTTCCATGGACCGTGAAAAATCTTGAAAAATCAGCTTGGCCAGAGAATATCTGTAGACCAGGCAAGAATAATTCGGCCCTGATAGCCATAGCTAGACCGCCTCCAGCAAATAATGCTACCATTGAGGCTATAATATATAATAACCCGATGTCAGTATGATGGGTAGAAAATATGATCTCCCATATGGGTCGAGGTTTTTTTAATTCTAGAACCATTTTCTTGACAATAACACCCCTATATCCAATAAAATTGGAATGAGTCTATAAAAGCATTTGGATTTATCTTTGCTACACAATATATTAAAATATATAAAAAAAGTAGCAATAACCAGAAATTTCTAAAATTATTACCGATTTTATTATAATAGCTGTATTATATTGATTCTAAAAAATAAGAGACAAAAAAATG
Source organism: Candidatus Nitrosocosmicus sp. (assembly GCA_041747305.1). Taxonomy (GTDB): domain Archaea; phylum Thermoproteota; class Nitrososphaeria; order Nitrososphaerales; family Nitrososphaeraceae; genus Nitrosocosmicus. The sequence goes on along the minus strand of JBGTFK010000032.1, from coordinate 15,422 downwards.
TAGAGCTATTGTACTGTGAGTGTTCCCATCATGAAGGGATGTACAGTACAATGGTATGGATAATCACCTGCTTCTAGAGTAGCAGTATCTACTTGGGCTGTTGCTGCAGGCATCATAATACTTGTATCAAACAATGTTCCAGCATCAGCGTCACCAGGACTGGCTCCATTTGTTACGGTGTGCGGTGCAGTATCGTCGTTTGTCACTGTGATCACATCTCCCTTTGTAACTATTAGTGGGTCTGGGGTGTAGGCGGGATTTCCAGGAGTCGCAGAACCTGCAGGAATAGACAAAGCCGGACCTGACGCTGAAGCAGTTGAGGAAGCATTCCCAGAGGAAGTGTCATTGCCACTTGTTGCATTATTAGTAGCAGGAGTAGAATCGCTGTCGGTAGTCTGCGTCATATTTCCTGGTTCAACTACTCTCATCGTTCCTGTTCCTGCAGAACCTACTTCACCTCCACCTGGTGCAATTACAGAAGCGGTTCCAGTACCTTGGGATATTGTAGGCTCTGACTCACTTGGTGCAACAGTAGCATTATCAGTATTGGGTTCAACAAATAATATTGCTCTCATATCCTGATGGAGCATACCGCAATATTCTCTGCATTGAATTAGGTATGTGCCTGGTTCGTCGAATACATTCCACATGGTATTAACTCTCCCAGGGACAGCATCCATGAGCATAGTAAAATCAGGGATGCTAAAACTATGAACGACATCACTTGAAACTATTTCAAACCTGTAAGGTATTCCCTCCTTAACGTGAAGCTCGTTTATTTCTTGAGTACCATCAGCATGTTGAAATGACCAAAACCATTGCTGGCCTACCACTCGTATGGTTTCTGAGTTAGCGGGTGCATACTCTAAGTGATGTTCTGCATTCCATGCTTCCGCCCCCACCCAGATAAGGATTGCAGTGACGGCGCCTATATACACCCATTCCGGAGTACTGTGCCCCACTACATTTTACCTCCACTATTACCAATATTTTTGAAACGAGGATTGGACTCCCTAAATCTCCAACAAATATAAACATTCAAACCCTGAACTATAGCTCCAACAACAAAGGCTGCGACCATCATTCTATAAAATAAGCCCCAGATTTCAACTCGACGGATTACGGGTTCGCCTCCTTCAACAGCATGAACTATTTGGATTACACTTTGAATACCAATTACAGCCATAGAACTAAATATGAAAATCAACAATATTTTGTTAACAGAGGAAAAAGCCATACCTTAATCTCCACTCTCTTTGGATTGGTGAATCTTTCTGTCATTTAAGGTTTTTGCTAATGTCAGTTTGATAAATGGCAAACGTATAATCAAACAAAAATAATGAACGAAAATAAAACGAAAATTATCAATTAGCTCGAAAGGAGATATCAAAATTCAGTGAGAAATCGTTCCATATTTAAGATATTAAGACCGCATAATGTTAAATTATCCTGATAATTCTTTAATACATTAATAGAGGCATTGGGGACTTGAACGCTATATACTGATGAAGGCTTTATATTCATAGCTAGCGAAATCGCAGCTTTGATGGGATCCAAATGAGAAATTAAGAGTATGTTTTCGTCTACATGTTTTCCGACGAATTCTTGCAATAAATTTCGAATTCTTTCCCTTACAGAACCAAAGGATTCCACTTCAAATTCGAGTAAGGAGTTTTCGTCATCATTATCCGAATAAAATTTTGCAAACAAATCACCGTGAGCAGATAAAACATCATCATAATAAAGGCCAACTAATTTTCCTAGTTCGATTTCAAATAATCTTTCATCTAATTCGTAATCTAGCCCCAGTGTTGCTGATGCAATTTCTGCAGTTTCTACAGTCCTGATTACGGGACTAGAGTAAATTTTGTGAATCGGAATCGGCTTTAGTAATTCGCTGCTTTGTTTAACCTGTTTTCGACCTAATTCGGTCAAATGAGATTCAAGGTTTCTTCCAACTAACAGTCTTTTGACATTGTTATAGGCTTGACCATGCCTCATAAAAATAATAAGCGACATAATTTACTTAAAATATATTAAAAATTATTTCAATATTAAACTATTCATAATTGATCCGATATTTGTATTTGTGTGGTGTAATTAATCATTTCTTTAATATATTCTTTGGATGCATTCTTAAAGACGCTAATAGCAAAGGACTAGATATAGGATTTATTGTCTAATGAGTCATAATCCGAATCTGCCAAAGTATTATTCAAATTGATTGCATGATTGAATGAATGATCGTACATTAACTAAATGGTATAATGATTGAACAGAGGAAGAAGAAGTATACATAAATAATACTAAAATCAGGTGTAAGGTGCTCTTTACTTTGATTTTTCATAGATTAAATTTCCTTGATATCCTAAGAAAAGATATCTAGATAAATGGGATGGTTTAATCCGAGTTTGAAGTTACGATATCTTGTCCAAACGTGCTTTAATATATTAGAACTTAATATCTAACACATTAATATGAAAATTGGAATCATAGGAGGAACTGGTGGCATGGGCGAAGGGTTTGCCTTAAGATGGTGTGCTAACCATGAAATCATACTAGGCTCAAGGGATAAACAAAAAGCTCAAACTGTTTCAGAAAATCATATAAAAAATATAAAAAATAGCAAGTATGCTGAAAAAGTCAAAGGAACTATCAGAGGCAACGACAACCTCTCCGTAGCTAAAGAGAGTGACATATTGATACTTTCCATCCCTTATGAAAATATCCAAAGCACGTGTACGGAAATAGCAAACCTTATTGATGACAATTGTATCATAGTTTCACCTATAGTTCCTATGAATAGGAATCAGGATGGATTTTATTACATTCCTTTTCAAGAAGGGAAGAAATCTGCTGGGATGATGGTTTCCGAAAATTTACCAAAATGTAATAAAATAGTTTCAGCTTTCCATACAATCTCTGAAATAAAACTTAAAGATGTAGAATCCGCACTTAATGCCGACACTTTTATTTGCACTAATAACAAAGAATCCCTAGCAAAAATCTCGGATTTAGTGTCAGAAATAGATGGCCTTAGGTCGATTTATTTAGGCCCCTTATCATTATCTTATCAAGCGGAAGTAATGACTCCAATGATACTTAACGCTTCAAAGCAGAATAAGATAAAACATCCAGGGATAAAGTTGGTATAAACATTATTTTTTCATATAATAGTTTTTAAAATGGACTTTGATAAAATAGACAAAAGGATAAGAGACAGGCAGAAAGAATGGATGTTCCCACTTGGGATACTATTCATAGTAATGGCAACCATCATATTAATAAGAAATCTTATTCTCATATCTACAGAATTAGGACCAGAATTTTTTGTTGATAATTTTTTTAACTCTGAGATAACTAATGAAAAATTTGCGGTAGTGATGTACGGGATAGGACTGGTCCTTGTTTACTTTGGGAGAAGGAAGAGGCAGCATAACGAATATCTATGAATTGAAATACAAGTCATCAATAACACGAACAATGACGACGACATTATACCGACTTTTTTGTGATAAACGTTTTTATTTTATCCATAGATTTTTCTAATATTTCCTCCTGTGGTAGATATACAATTCTAAAATGGTCCGTTCCCGAGTTTCCAAATCCCGAACCGTGGACTGTTAAAACGCCTGTGGAATTTAACAAATCAATTACAAATTCTAAATCATTTTTCCATCTATTCTTCAAATCAATTTTCGGGAACATATAGAAAGCACCTTTTGGTTTGGTGCATTCCAAATCATCGATCTCATTAAGTCTCTTGTAAACTAAATCTCTTCTTTTCTTCAATTTCTGTACCATAATAGGTAAATGTTCCTGTGACCCGTGTAAAGCAGCATTTGCAGCAATTTGAACTGGAAAGTTGGATGCGATCCTAACACGTGCAAGTTTAAAAATATTTTGCCTTAATGGATCGAGTTGTCTTGATTTGTTATTCATGCATACATATCCGCACCGTAATCCAGTCATCAAATAGGTCTTGGAAAATCCATTAAGAAGTATAACTGGGGCGTCACCTGAAACACCCCCAATCCCACTAAACTCTTCATCAAAAACGATTTCATCGTAAATTTCATCACAAATGATATACAAGTTATTTTCGGCAGCTATGTCTATCAAAGATTTTAGACTTTTACGGCTGAAAACTTCACCTGTAGGGTTATTAGGATTTATGATACAGATAGCCTTTGATCTTGATGAAATTTTATTTTTTATATCATCCAGATTAGGTGTACCATCTTCATGTATCTCAAATTCAGTTATGTTGCCACCATAAAATTTTGCATAAGAAGAATATGGCGGGTAGTAAGGTCCAGGCAACAAAACCTGGTCGCCATCTTCAACAATAGAGCCCATAACCATATCCAACCCCTCGGACACTCCATTTGTAACCAAAACATCATCAGGGGTCAAGTCCAAACCTTTTTTCCCTTTTTCTTTTCCTACTATAGAGCGTCTAAGTTCACCCCAGCCCTCAGAATCAGTATAATAATCATTATCACTAGCAAGTGCATCCACTAGAGCATTCTTAATATGCAAAGGGGTCTTAAAATCAAAAGCCACAGGGTCACCTATATTTAAATACATAATTTCTTTTCCAGTTTTTTGAAATTCTCTTGCATGTAACATCACATCTCGAATTGCATATTCAACTCGACTAATCCTATCTGATATTTTCATTAACGATCTAGTTCCAATTATATCTTTGATTGAATTAATATTTGTATTTTATTAAAGTTGGTTATATGTTTCATGATACGTTTACAGGTCCTGTTAACTTAACGATAAATCTATAGATTGAAGATGCCCTATTTCTAATATGTTTAGTAAAAGAAACATAACATTTTCATGGTACATTGAATCTGGTCTGTATTTGTACTTTCTTGATCTTTCAACCAGAGGTGTTTCTAAAGCATTGTTCTTTTTGAATAAGGTCAAAAAAAGCCATGTTATAATCTGGAAATGGATTCAAAAGTACCATAAAAGGATATTATCAAAGAGAAAAAGGATTTTGGAATTCATAGTTTGAAACATTAGTTAAAGTAGGTTCAGAATATATTTGGTTGTGGATTTTGATAGAACTAAAAGACAGGCAAATTCTTGCTTTTTATAAAAATATCCAAAGAGAGAAACATGCTAATGGCAGAAAATTTCCTCTCAGGTGTAGTAAGGATTCACGGAAAGTATCCTCTGTCAAATGAAGGTGGAACCTGGTACCCAATGGCATGCACATTCCTTTTTGGAGAAAGGTATAACCGAAATAACAATGCAGAATATAAAGGATAGAACTGAAAGTTTTGATGACTATTTCCCATGTAGATTAAAGACTTGCAAACTAAAGCAAGTACTAAATTGGTTGAACCTGTTTGTCATTTATCATAACAAGGGGGTGATTTACGCTTGAGTTAACAGAGCCCCCTTTACAAGTCAACATAGTTAAATGAGAGGAGAGTTCAGAGTCAGCCAGATTTAATCAGGTATTCAAATAGGCAATCAATATTATCGATGCATGGCTTTCCCCACCATGTAATGAAAGAAAATCTAGCAAATGGATTAAAGGATTTTAGTATACCAAACATCTTTGCAGAATCGAGCAAAATTTCTGGTATCGAAGTAAACGAAAGGACCAGATTCGCATCATAGAATAGACTAAATGACTGCTAAGGATTTAAAAACTTCTTCTTTTCAAATTGAATATAAACTTGAATCAGAAAAGAGTATATTTTTTCTATCACAGTAGGATCAAAATTCAATTCTCGTGAATAGCGTGTAACTTTGTCTATAATTTCATCTACCCTTTTTTTGTCTTCTATGTTGGAATAATTGCTCTTGAATTTCGCGGCTTGCTGTACAAATTTACCTCGCCTAACTAATAATGAAACAATTTCCATGTCTATTGAATCAATATTTTTCCTAATCTCGCCTAAAGAAGTACAATTAACAACATCCAATTTGATTATTTATATGCAGAACATGATTTAAAGAATTCAGAATGGATGTACCAAAACCCAATGTAATGGATATGAATATAAACATTGTTATAAATAGTATAATATGATTAATGTAAATACGGTTAAACGCATGATTATGAAATGTATTTACGAGGAAAATACAGACGACAAAATTAAATTATTTATCAATATAAACAAAATTCTGCCACGGGATTTAAAGATAGAATCACCTACAATGATAACTAAGGATTTCATAGATAAGAGATTGTACAATCTACAAGCCAATCTGGGATAGAAATAACTATCCAACATTTATAGACCCAATCATTTTCGTTTAAAAGAAAAATTACGATTTCATAGCTATAAAAAAAATTATTGCAGCATTAATTGATCTTTTTCTCCCTTAGGGAACAGCATATGTTATTGAGAAAGTGTAAATATGGATTGTTTTTGATACTAATTGCTTTTTTCCTTAACAAAGTTTTAGAATATAATGGTAGAATCAGATGTCAAAAAAATTAGTCAAAATGATAACAGGTAGCTTATGAGTCTAAACACTATAGTCGATCCAATGATCAAAAGACCCCCAGTGTATCTTTTTGTATTAATTGAGCATACCGTGTACGAGATGTAAGGTATTTTTTTTATTTCACCTGTTTCTTAGAGTAGATAACTAAATAGTCTAATAGTGGTTTAATTTAAAAAACAGGAGGCTGAAATCAACCGTTTGGTAATAATATAGCGATACATTGAAAAATTAAATCAACTACATTGACCAAGTTTGAACTTTAGCGTGATTATTTAAATAACGTTAACAACAACTCCTGTTGTGGAAATACCGATTGAACAAATTTTACAAGATTTTGCAGTTATAATGATAATTGCCTCGGTAATGACTTTGATTTTTTACAGACTAAAGCAACCTGTAGTTATTGGTTTTATTGTTGCAGGTATTATCATCGGTCCTTATACTCCGCCTTTTAGTCTTATTCATAATTCAGATGTCCTTAATTTATTTGCTGAAATGGGTGTAATCTTGTTACTCTTTTCAGTAGGTATGGAATTCCCCATACAGAAACTAAGAAGAATAGGCAGGAAAGCCATCATCATTGCTACTAGTGAAGCTTTTGGAACATTAGCTATAGGATTCTTTACTGCACAGGCACTGGGACTCGGATTCTATGATAGTTTGTTCATAGCATTGGCGATATCGGTAACAAGTACAGTCATCGTGATGAGAGTCCTAGGAGAACTCAACATGATGAAAGATGAAGCCGCTACTTTGATACTAGGAACCGCAATCATAGAAGATATTCTCATTATCTCTTTGTTAGCAATATTCCAATCTGCTGGAGTGAGCGGAGATATTTCTGTCAATGAAGTCATGATATCTATAGCAATTACCATTGGATTTATCGCAGGAGTACTTGTAGTAGGATCAAAGATAGTTCCAAAATTAATTGACGTTGTTGCAAGAACCAATCAACATGATGTATTAATTGTCGCAGCCGTCGGCGTTGCTTTTGGATTTGCGTTCATATCTTTTCAGTTGGGAATATCAGTAGCAGCTGGCGCATTCTTTGCAGGCGTCCTAATTGCAGAGTCAAGGTCACATGCTGTAACTAGTGTTTTGGCTACACCGGTTAAAGATATTTTTGCTGCATTATTTTTTGTTTCTGTAGGAGCACTGATGGACTTTAGTCTTATTCCACTGTTTATAGTCCCAGCATTGATCCTAATAGGGGTTTCAATAGGTGCAAAATTCTTAACAGTCTATCTTTCCTCTAGAGTACAAGGAGTAAGTAATCTATCTTCAACCCGTACCGCTGTAGGATTATCTTCATCTGGAGGAGAGATAGCGTTAGTAGTAGCAAAGGGTGGAATAGATGTCGGCGCCACAAGTCCATTCATATTACCAATGATAGGAACTATGACGATCATTACCACTTTCATTTCGCCCTATGTTATTAAACATGGTTGGAAATTTACCGAGAGATATAGAAAAGATCAGGACAATGATAATGAATTGCCGTCATCGGGCACGGGAAGCAAAACAGATGCTCCTTAAATATTAGATCTAATCAGTAAATAATTTGATCGTTTCTATCATAGTGCTGTTTAAGACATATTGCAAATCCTACATGGCCACAGTCATCAGTATTACACGTAATGCACCAAGGCATACTTTCTCTATAACTAACTATAACCGAGCTAGAAATATTTTTATCAAATAAAATCACATATTTGTTTTCGAAAAAATCCTTTACTACTATTAGACAGTCTTTTGAACCTGTTTCTACTTCCATTAACCATTTCATAAACTCCATGGTGCCAAAGTCAAGAGTAGACATGGCGTGATCGTTATCAATTAGTTGGGACTTTCCAGACAATCTTGTTTTATCTTTCCTTTCCAACCATTTTTGATCAGAAAAGGTATTAAAGGTATCTATATTTTCCTATGTAAAATGTAATTACTCTTATTTAAATAATACTTCCTCTATCCCCACATATTTAACTTTTCAAATATTTCCAAGGCGTCGGATAGCAGATAGTCAAACTTCATTCTGCAGGCGCACCATGACGTTCTGCTGTAGAAGGAAGAGAAGAGAGGGAGGGAGGGAGGGAGAGAGACCAATTCAACTGTAAGCCTCGAAATTGTTTGACATCTTGTTAAATATTAGAGCATTGAATTAAAGCCTTAAAATAGTACAAAAGGTAGAGAATTGTCTAAAGTTGGAATGTATGCAGGTTTCCATTATTTTTGGAACAAGGAATGCAATAATAAACAACAATAGATTAATAATTTCTGGACCAGCACTTATCATGAATGGATGATGTAACTTGAATTCAAGAAATAGAGTGAACCATGAATCATTTTATATCTAAATCTATTAGCAGAGATTACGGATAAACAACTTAAGAAGTATGTATTTCTAGATTCAATTCATTGAATTCTCTACATTCTGGACACTGCAGTACGATATCTAATCCTTTACTATTTGCACTTAAAAGTTGGGCAATCTGATCTGAGTGTATATTTTTTGCGAGAATAAAGTCGCAATTACCACAAAGATAAGACATCTTTATAGACTGAACGTCTTCATAGTCATCTCCATCAATGTAAGGAGTCTTTAAAGTGGATTGTCTAAATACCGCCTTTCGATCACGATGGGGTTCTGGGATAATCTTGCATTTGATGTCAGTCATGATAAAGATATGCTTTTCAAACATATAAATCAGAACTATCTTAATTATACTCTCACACTAATAATCACTATAAAGCATATGCCTAAATCTAGTCCTAATTAACGCAGTATGCAATTAACAAAAGTGAGCAAGAATAAGCCTCAGAATACATAATTAAAATGAAATATTAGAAATTCTAAATGATAAGATCGTCTGGGAAGGTTCAGTCTGTTTCGCGCGAGAGAATGATTTAGGTAAAGTAGAATGGATCAAAAAAAGGAAATCAATCGAAAATTTCTTTTTAGAATCATCGTTTAGACTACGAACTACTTAAACGGTATCATTTCTAAAGCTAATTTCAAATTAGATATTTCATCTCTTAGTAACACAATCCCCATTATCCTTGGCTAATTTCAATAATCTTTCGCAGGCTTGGATCTGACCGAGCATCAGTTCTACTTTGTATACACAAGCTATGAGAAGATTCAACGAAATGATACGAAACACTTTTCCCTCTTTCGTTACAGCCGCAAGTTCTTGTCTCTACCAGGTATGGTGTTTCATTTTCAATGATATTCATTATCCATAATATCACAATATTGATAACGATTCGTATTTATATAAACATTCAAATGAGGTCAATCTTGCAATATGTTTCTTTATCTTTCTACTTCAAAATGTACCAATCATTTTATTTGGATAAGACAGTAGGTCCTGATTTAAGAGTATGTTTCCAATTTAATTTGCCCAGGAATGCGTTAATCAAAATAGGCACTTTGGCAACCAATACATAATTATCGACTTTATATTCATTATAAAAAATATTTGTTACACTCATTAATTTGAGCCCATTTCATTTTCTGAAAACTCACTTCTATCACTATCATTAATGTCACAAAGTGTATTATCTTCAAATATTAATTAAATTAAATATTATTTCAAAAAATAAAATATATTATCCCAATTTCAGACCCCGTCAATCAGGCTGCTTAATCTATATTTTACAAGTTTGATTGAATTATTGTTTGGATACTCTACAGCCTCCTTTGATTTTATCCATTTTAGATTATTTTTTAGAATTGCCATATTTTTTGATTTGTCGTGGGTGGAGGCAGGATACCTGGCTTCATAAATTTCATCTAAACTCCAAGTTTCTTTATTTGGGTTTGACGTGCACATTGTATAAAGCTGAACTACTAAGCTGTCTACTCCGTTTTTGAACGGATCGAACGTTATAGTTTTAGATGTCTGCATAATTAATAAATAAAATCATACTTGCATAAAAAGTTTATAATTTATCTTATTCTATTATGGAAAAATTACACACTTTTAGTTATAATGACCGTTTTTAATAGATTATATCTTATATATATAATTATATCCAATATTTAGTATGACCTTCTGTTAGTAAAAGCCTGTCCAAGGAGCAATATTTCTTAGTGTCACTACGATTTAGACCATGGCATGATTCAAACTTTAGTGCCATTAGGAAAGTCATTATAATATAGTTTAGAAAATGCCAGACTTGACAATGATAAGTACGCCATATGGATAGAGGAAGGTTATTGTTGACCACCTTTGGCGATGGAAAGAGAGGCAGTTTCGGTTCTTTGATAATATCAAAGTGGAAGTTGTCTCCTCTGAAGAGGACGGATGGAGCATTATTAGAGATAGACAACCTTTTGGACTATATCAAATTAACTTCACAAAGAAATGCGGAAAATACATTCCCCTAAGGCATATATTTGTGTGATGTTATGGGGAAATACTAAAGATTCGGTTTCAGTCAGATATTATTGTTTAATTATGACACCATAGTTATTTGTTTATGGGATACTGTAAAAGGAAGCATATCTTTTCTTATATGTAATAAGATTCTTGAATATTTTGAAAATAAAAATAAAAAAAGGAAATTATGGACAATCGACGGAGGACTGGTTTGGTAATTGTATACAATCCTCTTGTATGTTTATTTCTTCACTGGCAGCTGCGGTAATATTTGGATTACTTATGTTGGTATCATTTGAAAAAATGTCTGCATTACTACCCTCAATACTTTCAAATTCTTCAATTGTTTCGGGGCCGGTTAAGTTCAATGGAGGATAATAAGCCTCAGAATTATTTATAGTTCCTACTTCACCCGGAGTTCCATTTATTATTTGGGCAACTGCTATATCAGGAATGGGTCCTACAAATGCGGTTGCAAAAAGGGCAAAAATAGTCGGCACCATTACAATCAGGAATGTGTTGTTTATTAGATTCATTACACTTGTTAATATGGAGTCAAATTAAAACATTTTGCCCATCCAATACTTCCATAGGAATCAAACTATACTTGAATATCCTAAATATCCAACTATTTAAAGTGATTCCATACCCTAACTCCACAAGAACCGTATGTCTAAATTGCAAATGGAGGCGGAGTTACAGGGAGATCCACATTCTTCTTCTTCTTCTCACCTCTATCCTTTACTAGTATTAAATATCTCAGTTAGGCTGCTTGATGAACCCCCAGGTTGTGGTCCACCACCAATTACATAGATCATGTCAGCAATCGCAACGGCCACCAATCCATGACGTGCTGTGGGCATACCCATTTCAGAGATCCACGCATCAGATACCACATCGAACTTTTCATTGTTGCTAAATGTGCCTGTGGGTTGTTCTCCTCCAAAGACATAGATTGACCCATTTACGGCTATTGCAGCAGAAGATAAGCCTCCTCTTTTTGAAGGCATTGGTTCTAGTATAATCCACTTATCAGTTACGGGATCATATGCCTCGTTAGCATTAACGTTGGAAGCCATTCCAGTGGTTCTTCCACCAATAACGTATAGTTTATCATCGACTACTGCTGAGGTCAGGTGTTCTCTTGCTGTGGGCATAGGTGCTTTTTCTATCCACTGGTCCAGAGCTGGATTGTATGCCAAAGTACTTGCTAAGGTGTTTTCATAATCCACACCTCCGGTCACATATAGTATCCCATTAATAAAATTAGCAGTTAATGCGCCACGGGGAGTCGGAAGACTTGCTCCCTCAGTCCAATTATTTGTATTAGGATCGTAAATGTACAGTTTGTCTAATAATGTGTCTCTGTTAAGATAGCCTCCTCCTACCACATAGAGTTTCCCATCAAAAGATGTTGCAGCGGCATGGTCTAGAGGTTGAGGCAACGAAGTCGCTTTAGTCCATTTACCAGTTACAGTGTCATACACTTCCATGATAGAAGTACTGCGGCCAGAATTGTCAAATCCACCGATAATGTATATTTTATCATTTAATACGGCTCCAGCGATTTCAGACCTTGCCGTTGGCATAGACGTTCCTTTAGTCCAGTATGATTCTGTAGATGAAGGGGTAGACAATGCCTCTTTGGAAACAGAAGATGGCAAAATTATAACTGCAACTAGTAACAGAATTTCTATTGAGATCAATTTCAAATCATATTTAGACAATCAACAATCAGACAATATTTCTGTTTTCTCCTAAAATACTTTTTACCGTATACAATGAAGGTAAATACAATGAGAAGAAGATAATAAAACTAATGAAGATAGGTAAAGAATACTTATGGTTGGTTACCATAAACATGCCTAATCAAAGCCACATAAAGAAAGATAAGACCGATGGCATCTGGAACGATAGCGCTCTTGTTTTAAAGCGACCATAAAACCAAGTCTCGGATATGAATTAATCTAAGATAGAAAGGCATAGTCATATTTTCGTATAATTTGGTCATCACCGAGTTTGATCATTGGTGGGAGAATAAACATATAATAATATTCCAATAAATCCACATATTCTTGAAAATTTTACAAGATTAAATCAAATAATTATATAACTGCCAACATGATACATATCAGAAGAAGGGGAGGGTCCTTAGCATAGTCAGGATATCACGGAGGTCTTCGTGACCTAATAGGGGAGCGGTGGTTCAGACGGAAATAACAAATCTTGTTTGGGATGCAGACACAAAATAGACGCACGGAGAGAACAAACCTTCTCTAAAGAAGATAAAGTCTTGTGAAAGAACTTTTTACTTTCACAGCGTTAGGAAAATAGGTGGCATGGTTGGTTTAGAGGCTAGCTCGCCATATTGTTGACAGAGGCTTCCACTCTCCCACGTCAATCACGCCAGGGGTCTAAAAAAATCGAATTCAGTTTCCGGATGCCGTGTTAGGTATCTGCTCCTCTCGCCCGTCCTCTCTAGTAGCTGATGATATTTTTTCGATTTATACTCCATCTCACTTTCAAGAGCCAACCTTTTTTCCTCCAGTTTTACCAGAAAATCATTTAACTCCCTTACTTCAGACCTCAGTTCACTGAGTGTATTGTGTTGATTGATAAAATCCTTAATGAATTCCCTAAACAGAAGGCCATTGTGTTTGAGGGTTTGGTAGAGGTGTATAAACAACTGTAAATCTGGCCCCAAGTCATCTAATAACTGGCTATAGTTATCTAACCGACTAAGTTGAAGGTAGCTTCTATACAGGGACATGGTGGCATCTTCATCCAGATTAAGGTGAATAGCAACATACAGAGGCTTTTGACCCCTCTCAAACATAAGGAAAGCTTTGGAAGGAATTGATAGTTTTTCATCAAGACATTCTTCTCCATTATATTTTTTGAGAATTTTACCAATATCTCCTAAAGATATCCTTACTGCTTTGGCAATTTCCCGGGTCGTACTCCCCTTTTCGGCAAGCTCGATGACTAATTTTCCTTTTCTTTTCTGGTAAGAATCAATAATTTTATACAGACCCATATAAGAGAAAAAGAACTTATAAAGGGCGATATTGTTGATATTGTTGATTTTTTTGCCCCTTCAAAGACGATGAATAGACTACGCTGTAGGCTCTTATCAAGTCAAGCAAGAGCCAATTTCCACTCCTATCTCACCTTTACAGATTTAGATTACACACCTTATCAACCAGTCAAGTTGGTTTTACTAGGATGAATTACCTAAATACCCTTTCTATGCGTTTTACGAGAATAGGTCTCAAAAAATAATTTTTTTGCTGTTTGGGTGACATAACAAATCCAATTTTACACACCCCTCTAGAACCAGGAAAAGTATTTGGAGGATTGACGATCTACCACTTTGATGGTATAATCGGGATCATGCACTGGACAAGTATTAGGTTAGACAATACAGTCAGGTATCTAATCCTGCTACGTGATCGCTATTCCATGTTTTACCTATGCCCTTGTTTACTAGGAGGATATCTGGTTCCTAATCCTGCGAACCGGTTTTCACCTACGTAGGTTGTCGCCTTTTAGATGTAGCATGTATCAACACCATTTCTCCACCAGCGGTGCTAATTCCTATAGGTATACAAGGTCCTAGAACACTCGGGTGCCATTTGAGAAAGAAATATGCTAGCCTTTATAGACTTGCCACTTCTTTCATCCCCGATTTCTTAAATCTTTTCAATATTGGAGAGACGGCTTTCAACTAGGAAAACGGGCAGCATCACGCTAGTATAGTAAGTTATGACCAAATTTTCCAGATCTGAAACACCTGATCTGGATCCTTATTTAACCAAATTCCCTTTATGCCCAGCACATCAATAAAGATTATAAAGCCATGTCGCGGGTGAGAAGGAAAACCTCTTCCATTATAACCAACCCATCATACGCCGCTGGAGTATTAGAGTAGTCATTTTCTATGATTGGGAATTTGTAGGGATAAACAGCATCCATATTAGCAATGTGTGCCAAGTCAAATAAACTAATTACAACAAAATCACCAAGAATCTCTTCAGTCAGGATTTCAATAATTCCTAAATGAATGTCTATTGGAACTGGATTTATTTAGTGGCTATTAATTGGATCGGGTTAAAATAGGAACTTTGACATCGTGTTAAATAGTCCCTTCTTAGAATCAAGCAAATACAAGCAATATAGTTTCTAATTGTTATGGTGAGAATAATCTTATATCATGTATTTGTAGTACTCACAAGAGCTATCTATTATACGAATACTTATTTTACTACATGCTATAAGAAGCCCAAAATTAGGGTAAAAAATATTGGTTGTTAACTGTATGGTAGATCAGCTGAAAGTTCACTTAGTGATGATAGTGTTTCTCCCAAATCTTTGCCACCTGTTGTCCATACAATTAATGTTTGTGTATCTCCCGTTCCCTGTTGTCCACCTCTCAAGTCTTTAAAGTCATATGTATTGTCGACAGTAATTCCTGCATCAGTTATCTGTGAAATATAATCATCAATATCTTGTGTTGGAACCATCAAAATTCCAACTGTGTCGATACTACTTGAG
>JBGTFK010000031.1:0-7818 GCA_041747305.1 Candidatus Nitrosocosmicus sp. | reverse complement strand
TTTAGGATTGTAGTAGGTGGGGTAACAGACACGGTTACAGAATCAGGATCACTGGTTGCGGTGTCACTACGTACCACTAATTGGAAGGTAAGTCTGGTCTCTTCTTCTATTTGGGGAGAGGTAAATGTGGGATTTGCAGATGTGGGGGTATTCAGGACCACCTTTGGACCACCAGTCTGTGTCCAATCGAAGCTTAGAGATGGACGAACATCATCACCAGAATTATTAGGATCATAGCTTTTGCTACCATCCAATTGGGTCAACACATTGCTTTGTACAGCTATATCTGTACCAGCATCAGCAACCAGAGAAATATATTCAGGGTTTGAGCCTGTGGAAGAATCGGAGCTGTCGCCTTGGTCAGCTTCTGTTTCAGAATTTCTCGTTGTACCAAATGCTTTTGAAACATCCAAATCTCCTATTGCTTTAAACGGAATAAAAAAATGAAAATGAAAGACATTGGTTAAAGAAAATAAGAAAATAAAAAATGAAACAAGAATTAATTTTCTATTGACCATTTAGCTTCACGATTTAACATATTTTGAATCTAAAAAAATACTCATTCTCAATCGAATCACAAGACAGGCATATGACGTCTATCCCCATCTATCGACCCAGGAAATGAAGTAATAGTGCCATTTTGATTATTCAGGGTGGAGTTAGAATTTGTCAGGGTGGAGTTAGAATCCAAATTAGCATTAATATTTGATAAGGTTTGTGAAAATAGAGATAGGACTAAGAAAATGCCGATCGAAAGGAGGGCTAAGTTATTAAATCTATTTAATTTGACGTAGTTTTTTTTTGTCATAATATTCATTCATTTCATAAATAGATAAATATTATCTTGTTAGTATGATACTCTCGGAGTCTAAAATTCTAAAAGTATAAGAATCATAGAAATTATTTAAGAGATTATGAAAAATTATTTTGAAGGATATTATTGCAGAGATGACCTTCATTTACAAGTAATTAATAAGGATAGCAATCGGAAAATCCTAAATGCCCTAAGGGAAGCATATCCTACAGGTCTTTCTGTCGAGGAATTAAGCGAAGTTACCAAATTACCAATAAAGACCGTGTATGCTCAGAAAGCCGAACTTTATAGAGAATATTACATAAATCATGTCGAGGAAGAAAAGAAAAATCAAAGAGGCAGACCATCCAAAAGGCAAGATCCATTCATTTTTCGTAAGAGGGCAAGACTTGTAATTGAGGAGTTATTTGGAGTTCATGACATCTATGAAGGTAATAAACCAGTCCCACTGCCTCCTGGACACACCGTATATTCTGATGGATTTGCAGAAACTCTAGGTAAGCTGACATTGAAGGAGGAGAAGAATGAATTATTTATTACCCTTTTAGATTATGCGAAAAAAGTATTGTCAAGAGCGTATAATAACGAGGAAATTAAAGAGAAGTGGGCTCCCAGCAATGAGGGAAATTACTGCTGTACTCAATGTGGTTTGAACCACGAAGCACGTGATTTTTTTCGAGCCATATTTTTGAACTTGATTGACGAATTTGAACAGAGTAAGCATTTCATGGATTTTCTCAAGGGTCAAAACATGGTAACCCAGCATTCCTACGAAAAAATAGAGTCGATGATAAAATAATTCGCGTAAACTCTTACCTCAAACTAATACTAAGTTGATTATTCTTTAATCTAACTTAATGACATTTTGAATGAAGGAAAAAGAATATACCTGCCAATATCACTCTAGGTTAAGATTTTGGAATATTTTGATCCAATAGAGTTAGATAATAGAAGCATTTTTTACAAAATCTAAATTAAAAACCTTCCCCAAATATAGCCGGGGCAATTCTTTTATCTTGCTAAAACCTGGGAAGAGAAAAAGGATCTATCGGATCCATCCATAGAAGAAATCGCTATCCTGCTATTGAAAATTTTGAAGGATGTAGCTCATAACCATAGGTCAAAAATCCCATATTTTAGTAATGTTAGATGAAAATAAATTAAAGGAGAATTTATAACTAATTCAAGCCATTAATTTCGAGAAGAGTCAACGTAGACTTAATATCATCGAGTCGTCTTATCAGGAGGACTTTTCTTTGTAAATCCTCCTTATCATTTGCGTTAACCTTAACTATGATATCGTAAACACCGTAAACACGATAAGCCTTATCAACATATTCAAGATCTTTAATTTGTTCCATTACCTTTGCCTCACTTCCAAGAGTACAATTTATCAAAACAAAGGCGTTATGCTTCATAGGGTATTCACCTTAGTTATTAAATAAAACTGTTGTCCTTTTGACAAAATAATTTATTTTCTCCGTGCAGTTATAGTATGGGTATGATCTACATACCATCTAATACTATCCTTAAAGTTTGACCACCAATCCATAAAACCGTCACTAGTTTCGGATTCGAAGAGCAAAAATCCATTATATTCAGTACCCCATGCATGGCTATATTCACCCATTAATTCAATTCCCTGTGGCAAACTCTTTTTCATCTCTCTCCACTGTTCATTAGCTTTTTTTGCTTCATCAGGAGTCATAGTCCTGAATCTATAGAAAACTAGAAAGGTAGCACTCATGTTCTTTAGTTATAGTATTTAGATTTTAAGTTTTACTAATCCAGATTTAATTTTTTTGTGATGAAGATTATGCTCGTAGTTCCTCCTCCCGATTTTTTGATACGTTTGATTAGACTCACAGGTATCCAATTTCTATAATCGAACAACTATTTAGTTTAATTATTTAGATTGTGTGGACTATAACGAACAAAATTTTGATCACCTCAATGACTGTGAACAATCAAAACACATTTGGATATTTACAAAGGTCAATCAATTGTACACTAATTGATTCACCAGAAGAAATTGTTCTTCAATGGATTTATCATAACGGAATAAAAGGATAAATGTCCGGTTATAAATCATTAATTCCAAATTTGAAGTAACAAGAATTGCATTTGAATTTTTCTTTTCCAGGACTACTCGAAACTACATTTAATTGACCTTTAGTTCTACAGTTTGGGCATTTCCCATAAATCGTTTTTTTCGTAATGTAGAGAACTGTAAAATCCCATATTAAGTTTTTTTAATTCTACAAATGAATATGATACTTATTGTCTATATTGAAGTATCAATAAATTTTTTGATGTTTATTTGAAGCCGAATATAAAAAGACCAATTGGCGTTACGATTATAGCCATACTAAGTTAAGTGTCTAATCCTTCACCAACATTCTACTATTCATCCACGGCAACTATAGAAATGAATTTAGCTTTGTAATGCGCCTTATATCCTGTGTCATACCATCCCCTCCGACTGGAATTATCCAAGGTACAGAAAAGGGAATTGCTTTCTTTCATGAAAAGTACGTGTGATAATGAGGAATATACAGAAGGGCATACGCTGTTAAACAAAAGATGGAAGGGGTACCTTACCGAACCATAGCAAAGGACATGGGTGTCAATTACCGCAGTGTGTATGACTGGATTGATAATTACAGGGAACACGACCTGGAGGATGGTATAAGAAACAAGAGAAAAAACAGAGGTTGAAGACCGGTGATCTCCACAGAAAAAAACAAGGAGATGATAAAAGATATTATACTCAACAAATCGCCAAGGACATTTGGTTATCTGAAAAATACATGGAGTATAAGGCTTCTGGCCATCTATCTTTCCTCTTTACTGGGAATCAATGTAATCCCAAACAAACATGGAGGATTGTCCATGACCTTGGTATAGTGTACAAGCAACCAAAACTTGAGATGGAAAAAGAAAAGGATGATGATTATGAGGAATAATCTTTAAAACATGATTGACCGATTTAGATAACATCTTGCCATCATGTACTCGCTTATTACCTCTAGAGCCAGAATTTCTCGGTCTTTATGTTTCCACAACCAGGATCTGAATACATCCTTTTTTATCTCATACATTTTATTTCTCGTTCATTTACAGGGCTCTGTTGGGTATCCTGATATATGTATTATCTCCTGTGAACATAAGATCATCATCAGCCGTCTTATTTTTTCTAATATCAAAAAACATTACATTTGTTCATTCTTTTGTCGATATGGCCATTACTAGTGGATTCGCTGGCAACTTTTTTTCCTTAACATTGATTATTACTTAAATACATGGTGAAATGAGTTAGCGTTTGTAACCAATGATAGGAATAAATTGATTTGGTATCTTAAACGGTTTATCCTCTTGTTATTACTCAACATTTTTAGTCGAGAACCCTAAGTATCAAGAAAATCAGATGAGATAGGATTTCACCTCGTGTTTTAAGAAACCTATTGGGACCAATCAGTAGTTGGAATGAATAGTTAAATCTTATCCAAATAGGTCAAGTTATGCTAGAAAGCACTTCAAAGTAGCAAATAATATGATTCAATCAAATAATATTTATGGGACAAAATTTTAAATGTGCTATGAGAAAATTTTTAGAGCCTGTGAATAATAGGAATTCAGACGGTAACCCTGAAAACGGAACCACTAGAATTCAAAAGAGTACCGATAGTTCTTTGCATTTACAAGTTTTTTATAATGGAAGCTGGAGACATGATAAGAATTGCAAGTTCAAAACCAATAAAGAATGTAGCATTAATGGATAACCTTTATGAACTTCTTAAAATCCAGTAATTCAGAAAGTCTTATATTAGAAATGGATAATGCCTCAATAATCAAATTATTAATGCATTAATGGTGTGATCAGGTTAAACGGCTCTGTTAATATAAGAAATCCCATAGCTAAAGATGTTCTATTTCTGATATATGGAGCAGAGAAAAGAAGAGAACACCTTCAGAGTTAATTTACCATCGTTTGTAATTGTACTATCGCGGTTTACCGTTTTAAAATACATTCTTGGCACTTTCCTATCAACACATTATTAAATTTGTCATGTTTCCATCTGGATATGGATTCAAAAATATCATTCACAAAAATTAAAGGAGGGAAAGAAAGGTTGAGTATAATGTAGATGAAACTTTGATCAGAATTAGAGGGTCAGATCATATTTGATTCTGAGCCGCCTGCTATCGAGCTTAAAAGCAGAGAAATTCTTGCTCTGTCCCTATCCAAGGAAAGAAACATGCTGGCAGCATAAAGAATGATTCATTTCACGTCTGGTCAAGATTCACAGTAGCATACTGTTTCAAATGATGGATACACTGGGGTATCCACCCAAGCCTGCAGGTTCCTAAACCTCGATCACCACATCCTTCATCCTATTAGAAAAATATCATCGATAGGACATCGTAGACCGGACAAAAAGATTTGACGAGCACTTTCCTTGTCAAACGGAAAAAAGAAATTTTTATCACTAAAAAACTGGCTCAATTTTTTTGTAAATATGCATTACAAGCAGGGGATGAACGCTTAAGTAAGCACCACCTTTTTTGGTTCTGTTCATTTAACAGGTTTTATCTCCTTGTTATGATAGTTAACAAAGAACCACGGTCAATTCCGTACATGTTTTAACTTGCAATTCTTTATTCTACACGGAAAATAGTCATCAAATTCTTCAGTTCTATCCTTGATATAATAGATCTCTTGCGTAATTAGGGAGGCATCAAAATTTTTTTAAATGTTGGTAATTGTTTGCAATATTTGTAACTTAATGTCTGAACTCGGGTCAGAAACTGCTATTTTAAGAAAACTTTCCATCGGTGCTAATTACGCAAGAGATCTACTGTTATAGTCTTACAGGCTATCGCAATCACTGAATAATGGGATCTTAAACTTACAAAATTATATTTTGAATATTTTTTGTAATACAAATAGTCTTTCCTTGGTATTCATTATTTGACTTTGATATATTAAATCTGAAATTCTTAATATTCGGTATAATTCTTGATTTCCCACACGCATCAATTATAAATTGTATAGAACAAAAGATATGACTTTAGTAGAGTGTTACTATGTTTTTCTTATTTCAATTGATTTCAATACTATTTCCTATTTGACGAATGTTAACAAGACTCACTTCGATGCATAAGTTAACAACGATATCACAATATTTTCAATCACAAAAGTAAGTTCAATGACATGATCGAGCCACTCTATTTAGACCGTTAGTCTGAAAGAAACAATACAAAAAATGTCATGTCCTTTTTTCATAAAATTTATATCTTTATATCATCATCATTGTAAAGGCATCTATAGAAAATGGTGTTAAAAAACTTTCTCTCCAAAACAATAGTAAAAATCGGATTGTTATCGCTTATTCAAATAATTTTTATTATTACCATTTTCGGTATATTAACTTATATTCAGTCACAGCAAACTTTGTTGGGAAATACTATTAATATCGCGGGTAAAAATCGTTTTCTTACATTAAATGTCCTTTACGAAATATCCGAATTTTTGAGTAAATCTCCTTCTGCTAACACACTTCTCGAGAATTACAGTACTTCTCGCATAAGTAATGCAGAACAACAACTAGCGTCTAACATCATGGTTTTAAAAGATGGCGGTATTACTTCAGCAGTACAGTTAAAACCGCTTCCTAGTGATTTTTTGGGTAGTTGGAATAAAGTAAATTCACATTGGACAGATTTTAAAACAATGTTAAATGACCAAATCTATGATAAATTCGCAATAGAGAATGTTAAAATTAACACAGTGATAAATCAAACAGTAGGCACCAATTTAGATAATTCTTTAAAAGAAGAACTTATTTCAAAGGCTTTTAATCTCGTTAATTCATCTGATGATTTAGTTACACAAATAGGTCAAAAAGTTGAAAGCAACTGGGATGAATTAATCATATTGCAGATTATTTTTGGGGTTTTAATTATAATATTAATTCTCTTTAATTTGTTTATGTTCCGACGTTTGCTTAAACCCATCACCTTACTAACTAGAGCTACTTCTGAGATAAAAAAAGGGAACTTGGAGGTATCAGTTGACTATAAGAGTGGAAATGAACTTTCCGAGCTTACTGAATCATTTAATTCTATGGTATCGACCATCAAAAGAGATGTTAAAAAACAATCGGAGATGACCGACCAGTTGACACAATTAAATGTACAGTTAAAAGACAACGACAGGGCAAAGAACGAATTTATTTCTATGATAAGCCATGAACTAAGGACACCATTAGTTCCAATTAAAGGGTATACTGAATTGCTCTTAAAGCCTCAAAAAATTGGTGAATTGAACGAAAAACAAGCGAAGGCTGTTCAAATAATTTATAGAAATGAAAAAAAAACTGGAATCGCTTGTGGAGAATATACTAGATATTTATAAATTCGATATGGGTATAATAAACCTCAATAGGAAAGAGATCCCAATAATGCATCTCTTTAATAACGTTATAAATGATCTAAAAACTGAAATAGAAGAAAAGCGTGCTACCATAGTAACAGAAATTAATACAACAACAGTAAAAAAGATTGTTTGTGATGAGAAAAGAATAGAACAAGTACTATCCAATTTAATTAAGAACTCTCTTGATTTCATTCCAAATAAATCCGGGAAAATTATCTTAAAAGTAGAGGAATTAAAGGAAGCAGATAATGTTCGATTGTTTGGTAAAAACCAACTCGTATTTTCGGTAGAAGACAATGGTCCGGGTATTCCAGCAGACAAAATGAATAAACTATTTCACAAGTTCTATCAAATCGACACTGCACTTGCAAGAAAATACGGTGGAACTGGCTTAGGTTTGGTAATATGTCGAGATATAATCGAGGCACACGGTGGTAAGATATGGATTGATAAAGAATATAATCAGGGCGCAGCCTTTAGATTTACAATACCTTTTTAAACCGAGAAGAATTTGGTAGAATAAAGATACAATGAGTCCCGATATATCGTCATCATCATCGGTAAC
>JBGTFK010000030.1:0-4318 GCA_041747305.1 Candidatus Nitrosocosmicus sp. | reverse complement strand
AGGTAGCGCTTAATAAATATTATTATTTCTTGCACGCAGTATTATAGAAACTCTCTAATTTTATTAATCTTTAATAACTTTGTTTTATATTTAATTATATATTACGATTAAATGTATTCATAGTTAATAATTTATTATTCGTTAATTTTATAAATTATTAAAAACAAGGATAAAATATTCTACCTTAACTAGAGAAGTCACTACATACAACTCAAGCGATAATAGACAAACCCCAATCTATACAGAAAATGAAGGTTTTGTTCTTTCCACACACAGTAATATTAAACTTTAATAAATTATTTATTGCTTAGCTAGAACAACCTTACGATAGAAGTCTACCAGCTGCTGTTGGTAATCAATATCGTTTTAATAAAATAATACATAAGTTTAAATATTTATTATTAACATATAGATCAATGTTTAATAATGTAGTTGGACTTTTGCCTTTAGTAATGTTGTTGATGGTGCCAATTCCATTGGCATTTCCTCAACCGATGGATGCTGAACGGCTCAGTGCACATATACATACAATTGTAGTATCAGACAATGAAATGGGACTCGAAGGCATAGACGTTACTAATAGCTCTCAAACAGCGAACGGAAAAAGCGATATCCTTCAAGCAATTAATTCTTTACCAAGAGGCAATAATACAGAAGCAACTATAATAGTAAACGACATAGTTAATTCAACTGAAATCAGTGAAGGAGATAATATCTCCGAATTAGAACGACAAGTCAATGACACAGATTCAGGCGAATTACATATCGACTTTATAGTATTGGATCATACAGAGGATGCGCATCAGTTTGGAGTCGTTCATAAAGTAAATTAACATAAGTAGCCATCCCTATTCAATTTATTAATATTTTTTTTCAGTGGATTTACTGGATCCCAAACAGTGTATATTCAATTCTATCTTAATGTAAGTAATTGATTCAATAATATGAACAATTGTTAATTATTTTAGTAATATTTGGGTCAATGATAATTTCAATTATCAAATGTAAATAAAAAATTCATATATTGAAAGAGGAAAATAATAATCAATAGAATTTGGATGCACCTGAAAAATTTGTGTATAATTGTAAATATCATTATTTAATCACAGGTATCTATAAATTTCCAATCAATCAAAGAGTATTAAATTTCTGAACGACTATCGTTTATGCATTAGAACCGAGGCGATATTGACTCCAAAGTAAGCAAAGTATAGAACGACCTCATAAGGACTCAAGTCAATGACATACGGAGAGTTACCCACACCTATTGCGTGGGTCAAAGTATTTGAAGATGGATCTATGACTGAAATGATATGATCGCTAAGATTTGATACATACACTATGTTTCCACTTGGACTCGTGGATATTTCAAACGCACCTTTTCCTACTGGAATTGTCTCAACTATGGATTAGGTTGTAAGGTCAATAACGCTAACCATTTCTTCAAAGCTTAATACATATAGTGAATAAAATGATGAATAATCCAAATATAACATAGAAAGATTCAGACAAACAATACTAGAGATAGAGTTACTGTATATAGTAACAATATACAGCATTCTAAAGTTTGGTTGTGAAAACTGATAAAAAAAGATATTAATATGATCACTTTGTGAACACTAGATCAGTATAGCGATAATTTTACACACTCTACCCTTATTATCATAACAAAAAATAAATGATCTCATTTATTGTACATTGCGTCCATTATCTTCAAGATTGACTTGCACTTATTAATTTCTTCTTAAGATCATCAATTACCTTTTTAAGGTCTTCCACTTGTTGACTAACCTGTCTAAACGTTTCATCGTCGTGTATTCCTTTTTGTGAAGCCAGGATGGCAGTTCTAGTAGACCCTTTCCTTCCACCAGCTGCAAAGAAGGCACCTGAAATACCACCCATAATCACAGTTATTATTATTATCGCCAAGACCGTGTTATCTAAATTAGTACCAAACATTGCAGTACCAGAACCATATGCACCTTGCTGTTAAGCATTTGTTAATTTTTCTCTGGCTAATTGAAGCTGCTCTTCCAAAGTAGATGATCCGATATCACCTGGTCCTGCATATTGCGCAAATATAATATTTGACAGGAGTGGTGACGATGCAATGAAACCTACTGATATCAATATGCCAATTTTGAAAAATAATTTATTATTCATAATATACCCTCACTACTATTTCGTTCTTTTTTTACTATCCCTATTTAGGATCCTCGTATTAATCGGCTTGGCCAAATAATTTTTAGAGTTACTGCAATCTTTCTCAATGATTCCCGTATTTAGTGCATACAAATCGGAAGTCTTCATAATATTTTTTTTGTAATTATTATTTAATAAAATGAGGATGCTGTGTTGACTACAGCATCCTCATTTTATTGTGGATTCTTTGTTGTAAGGCTTTGCTCATGGTAGCAGTAATAGATAGTTTTACTAATTATTAAACTTTTATAACAATATTAATAATTGTTATTTAGATGTAGATAAATATGTAATAATAACCTTTTTGATAGTAAGTATTACACATCCATCCCCATTCGAATACTTCTGCAAATTGGACATTTGTGAGTTGACGCTTGGGTAAGGTATCGCAACACCCGTGAAGATACCTTACCCAATTATTATAAATTCGATTACAAAAGTTCGCTAATTTTACATCAGCATTGAATTAAGAAATCTTACGGTTGTGTGACCGTATACATACACACATGACTCAAAGATTTTATATATAAAAAATGCATTAATTTACAATCTCCAAATTAGTAAAAAATAACAAGTTCTAGGAAATCGAGGCAATATAATTCAACTTGGAGATGGTATAGGATGTGTGATTTAAGAATGACATGTTGAAAGATAAAACCAATGCATGTAAACTGATATGAAATAAATATATGTACCCAATTATTTATTCCCATTATACAAGCCTATAGCATTTAATTGCAATAAAAGCTGGATAAATTCTATTGTTTAAATTGTTAATAATTGTTTGGGTAGTATATGTAATAAATCTAATGAGATAATCAGCAGATTACCCATTATTATAATTCGGTCTGATTTGAATTGAACGTTTATTAAATAATAACTATTAATATATTAACTATTAATATGAAACCTTTATATTATTAATAATAAAATCAATATTATGCAAAGATATAGTAATATTTTGTTAGCGATTTATGTTTCTTTAATATTAATTACCGCGTCTGCAGAGAGTTTACGAACAAATTTAGTAAACGCAAGTGTAACTACTAATGCTTCATCCGCAAATAATGTAAATTCTAGTATATCATCCCAGGATGGTAACATAGAAAGGCCCACTACAAGTTTTGATCCCATTTCTAATCAATCATCCTTGAATACTTATGCGTCATTCTATCCTGTATACGATTTTGTTAAAAAAATAGGTATGGAAAAGGTTAATGTTTCTATCGTAGTTCCCCCAGGAATAGAGCCTCATGATTTTGAGCCAACTGCAAAGCAGGTAGTCGAGTTACAGAATGCAGATCTAATCTTTATTAACGGTGCTGGTTTTGAAGAATGGCTCGACAGAATAGGAAACGACAATATTGTCGAATTGAGCAAAGGACTGTCAATTGAAAATGTAGATTCTGTACCAGATCCACATATATGGCTTGATCCTGTTTTAGTCAAAAACTTGTCAACAGCTATATTAGATGCGCTTATTACTAGGGATCCTCAAAATGCTGACTATTATAAAAATAATAATATTGAATTTAATACAAAACTTGATAAATTAAATTCAGATATTAAAAACAATTTAACTGATTGCCGGCTCAATGACTTTATTGCTTTCCATGATGCTTTTGGTTACTTTGCAAACAGATATGGACTTATACAGCATTCAATTGAAGGATTAGCTCCTGAGGCCGGTGTAAATCCTCAAAGTGTATCAGATGCCATTAATCTAGCTAGACAACTAAATATCAGTGTCGTCTTTGCCGAAGAAAATATCGACCCGCGATTATCAGAAACCATCGCAAATGAAATTGGTGGTAGGGTTCTTTTATTAAATCCTATTGAGTTGATTTCTCAAGAAGAACAGGATTTAGGAGAAGACTATATCTCAAAAATGTATGATAACCTAAACAATTTAAAAATAGCACTTGGATGTTAGAATTTATTATAACTCTTTTTTTTACATTAAATTCATAAAATAGAATAGTAATGATTGAAATTCTCCAGTATGAGTTCATGCAACGGGCCCTTATTTCTGGAATAGCAATTTCTATAAGTTGTTCGCTGATTGGATTGTTTCTTATATTAAAAAGATTTTCTTTGTTCGGTGATGCAATGTCGC
>JBGTFK010000029.1:0-4959 GCA_041747305.1 Candidatus Nitrosocosmicus sp. | reverse complement strand
ATACTTGTTTATTACAACTGCAAGATGCAAATGGATAGTCCTAGAAGAGCAATCAAGTACCTAACAGGCTATTAATCTAATTCGGTTTGTGATTGTAATAGGATAAAATTATCAAGATGAATTATGACCCAGTCTCAATTAAATAGATTTTTATTTTAAAGGAACTATTTTAGTCGTATAAAATGATAAGGAGCATTATATGATATCGTTATCT
The DNA here is from genome assembly GCA_041747305.1 of Candidatus Nitrosocosmicus sp. Taxonomy (GTDB): domain Archaea; phylum Thermoproteota; class Nitrososphaeria; order Nitrososphaerales; family Nitrososphaeraceae; genus Nitrosocosmicus. Next base: position 4,745 of record JBGTFK010000029.1, on the reverse strand, counting down.
AAACGTCAGAGGTGTCAGTTGTTTTTTGAAATTTGTAGAAAACCATGGTAATCTTGAATTAATAGATATTGTAAATATATTAAATAGTATTGACCAATATTAAAATGAACTTAAAGAATTTTTATATCAAATATAGAGAATACATATTATTTAATAAAAATATATTAATTTCAGGATTAGTTGCTTTCTTCGGTGGTGCTGCTTTTGCCCAATTATATTATGCAGTAGATGAAGGTAATCTTTCCAATTCTTTAGTTACCCTGTTTGTAGAGTATTGTATTTATGTACCTCTTTTTGCAGTTTTATTTTACATAGATAACAAAAAAAAGTATAAGGATTTGTATTCTGGTAAAAATGATTATAGAAAAATTATACTCGATATAAAAAAACTAGTTGCTGCATTCTCCATTTCAGAAATAATCTTTTCTATTTCAAAGGTGGCCATACACTATCAACTACTTCAAATGAATCTGGTGGAACCTTATCAGGCATCCATGATCGGATCTATTGTAGCTTGGATAATATTTCTAGTCATAATAAACACTAGTATAAAAGCGGTGAAATTGTTTCGATCCAAGTAATTGAAGATAAAAGAAATGAAAAAAAATAATATTCAACAGAAGTTAAATTAAGGGTCATCAAGGAGGTTTATAGTTGATAAACTACAGTAAAATCATCTATTCGGTAGTTTTCTTTTTTATTGCTGGTTTATGTGAAATAAGTGGCGGTTACCTAGTCTGGTTATGGATCAGAGAGAGTTACAGTTGGGTTTTTGGAGCCTTAGGCGGATTTGTCCTATTCTTATATGGTGTTGTTCCGACTTTTCAAAAGGCGCATTTTAGCAGAACCTATGCTGCCTATGGCGGGATATTTATTATAATGGCAATAGCCTGGGGTTATTTTTTCGAGGGAGTTATTCCTGACACATATGACATAATCGGGACTATAATAGCGAGCATAGGAGTTGTCATTATTTTCTATTATCCGCGCAAAGAGGGTGAAAAAATTGGAATCAATTCTTCCAACTGATAATTATTTCATCTTTGTATCCTCTACCTTTGGATTGTTCGTAGTCGCAGCGTTGTTAGAAATTGGAGGTGGATATCTGGTTTGGCTATGGTTAAGGGAGAAAAAGAAAATAACGTATGGTTTGACTGGCGGAATTATCTTGTTTGTATATGGAATTATTCCAACACTTCAACCATCAAATTTTGGTAGAGTATATGCTGCCTATGGCGGGATATTTGTTGTGATGGCTATCATCTGGGGTTTGATAGTGGATAAAAAAAGACCAGATCGATTTGAAATTATCGGAGGAATCATAGTTCTTGTAGGTGCATCAATAATATTTTATGCGCCTAGATAGCAGTTATAAAATAAGCATTATTGAAACATCTACCATCTAATCATAATATCGATATGTCAAATTTTCCATATCGTTTTACATATTGTTGTTTTTGATATTGATTACCAAGATAAAAATCAACGAAAATCTGGTTTTCTGAGACTATATATAGCAAAGTCTTCAGTCTGAGTTTTGATCAATATTTTTGCGTCGACAAGTCGCTTGATATTCCCAGAAGCAGTGGAGGGAGACTTATTGATATGTTGAGCTATTTTCGCAAATGTTGACTACATTCTATCTTGAAGCAGTTTAATAATTTGATTTGTAGTTTTTATCTTCAAATATCTCACTATTATTGTTTCTTCTGATGATATTGAGATAGAAAAATACCTAGTCATATTACTGCTATCCAATCTTAGTTTCCTTATCACGATTCTTTTCCAAGATTGCGAGATGATAAGATAAAGTTCCGTTGTTGAATTCAGTAAGTCGAACTATATCATTATATCAAATTCCTGGAAATGAGTCAGTTATTTTTATTAGTTTCAGTTTACTACTCATACCAGATCGATATTTTGAGCAGTGGCAATTTTGATATTCATTTTGATTCTACCCTTAATACTCCAATTGCGAAAAGTAATAGCATGAACATTAGCAGAATATGTGGAATCTCTGCTTCTACGTATGGAATGTGGAATACTACAATAATGTCACTTGTTTCCAATAAATACAAAAAACTTGCAACTAGCAAAAAACCGAAACTCAGCGCCGTAAATAAGATCTTTTTACTTTTTGTTTTTTTATAGGAATAAATCGATATTAATGTCAAACATCATTCTCAAAGGATATTTCAAACACTAGGTTGATACCCGTATCAGATGGTGCTATGATTGGGTTTTCAGATGGTAATGACAACTTTAATTTAATTACCATGAAGTCATAGAATCGGAGGATTCTTGTATTTAGACATGAATGGGGACATATGATGTATACAGAATTCTGTGGGCTTCGAATCCATTAGGTACATGGGAACTGTTAATTAAATAAGTTTTATTTTAAGGAAATCAAAATAGTCGTTTATAGTCAAGATGTAAATGATAAGGCGGGCCCGGTGGGCTTCAAGACGATATCAGTCCTTAAAACAGGGTTCTACTGACAGTTAACTCGTCGGGCTTTTAGTTATTAAAAGGGTCCGATTGGATTTAATTTAAATCGTAAATTGAAAGAAGCATTTGGAGATATAGAATGGATAAATATTAGTAATATTCTAATACTCTCTCATGTATACTTACACATTTGAATCAAATAATTCTTAAATCTAACACGAATGCAATATTTTTTATGGAATTTGCACAATGTTTTTAAATAATTCGAAATAATTTGTCATTATGTACAAATTTTGGAGGATGATTATATGTCTAAAATAGCTCAAGCAAGAGAATTCCTTGATAACTTTCCAATTCAAAATACCACGGTCGGAGACATAGGAATAGAATACAAAGTTCTTGAAAATCAAAGTACTAGTGATAATAATAAGAACAGTACTCCTCTCCTTTTCGTGCCTGGATTGCGGATAACTATGGACATGTGGCCGCCAACTCTATTACATGAGCTTGCTCAGTCTAATTACAGAATTATAGTCTATAACAATAGGGGTACTGGAAATTCGTCTGATGGAACTAAAGATTACTCAATTAGTCAGCTCGCAAGTGATGCTGTAGGTTTGTTAGATGCACTAGATATCGGTAAAGCCCACATTCTTGGCTGGTCAATGGGTTCATATATTGCAGAAGAATTGGCCCTCTTACATTCAGATAAAGTCAGTAGTCTTATTTTATATGGTGCAGGTCCTGGTGGTGACAAAGCTATTCCATCCAGTGCCGAACTGATGCAAACATTGGGTGGAGTTTCAGGTACTCCTGAGGAACAGGCAAGACAAATACTTTCATTTTTTTTCCCTCAGTCATGGCTTTCGAACAATCCAGACTATATAAATCAATTTCCACTACTTAAAAGCACAGTATCTACGGAAACTACTCAAAAACAAGCACAAGCAATAGTTGGTTGGAAAGGAATGTATGATTCCCCTTCTTTGATTACTCAACCAACATTAGTCTTGATGGGTACAGAAGATATCATTACAACGCCAAAGGCTGCATTATCGTTAGTCGAAAAGATTCCTCTAGCGTCACTTATACAGGTAAAAGACGCAGGCCATGGGTGGATGTATCAGTATCCAGAAAAGTTCACCAAAGTAGTAAAAACATTTTTAGAAATCATTTAAGCGTTAGTTGCTATACAATACAACTATATTTTTCTGGAGCAAGTCTATTATTTAGTAATATTAGTCTCCTCTGTCTGAGGTACCGAAACCATTTGTAAAAGTGTTGGTTTTTCATGTTTTTGGATATAATTGGTTAAATACATGAACTTCCATGACCTAGAAAAGTATTTGAGGATGTCTAACTAATTCTAAGAATCTTGGAATAACGAGGATATTATTCAAACTTGATGATAATTCGTTCAGTTAGACAATGGGCCTGGTGGGCTTCAGGACGATATCAGTCCTGTTTCGTGGATTCTAAACAATTGATATCAAAAGTCATTTATTAAATGCATTACTTACAACAACTTAGTGTATGTCAAATCGATCATTGGAAGATAATGACTTTATAAAGGATCCAAGCGTCCTAAATTTAGATAGAGTCGTCTTTATTGGAAGGACATTTTCCGAGTATATGACGATGTTCAATCTACGTCCCTTCCAATTAAAAGGTCTAAGAATATTGGACTGTCCCTCTGGTTCCTCCTCTTTTGTTGCTGAAGCCTTGTCTAGCCAATATCATATTAAGGAAATTATTGGATGTGATTTGTTGTATAAAGAGGATAATGTAGACGAACTAAAAAACCGAGGCAAAGAAGACTTGGACTACATGATAAAACAACTCTCACTGGTTCCTGATTTTTATGATTGGAACATATATTCCAGTATTAAAGATCTTTATGAAGCAAGAAGCAATGCTTTCAAAAGATTCATCTCAGATTATGAATCAGATAGATTTACGACAAGAAAAGGTGAGATTACTAAAAATAGATACATAAATGCCACACTTCCGAATCTGCCATTCGAAAATAAAACATTTGATTTGGTATTAAGCTCTAACTTGCTTTTTTATTATCATAACATGTTTGACTATAATTTTCATCTTAATTCTATATTGGAATTATTACGTGTTACTCGCAAAGAGGTAAGAATATTTCCATGTCAAAAACCTGACGCTACTTTTCCAGACTATTTTGATAAGCTACTCGATAATATTGACACCCGTATGAATAAAAATATATCATTTAAAATTGAAAAAGTAAGCCACGAATTTCGTCGTGGTGTAAATAAAATGCT
>JBGTFK010000028.1:0-10323 GCA_041747305.1 Candidatus Nitrosocosmicus sp. | reverse complement strand
GCATTACAGGCGAAAAACCAAGAGATTGAAAGGATGAGTCCGGTTCAATCACAACAGGCCAAGTCTCAACCCAAACAAGAAGATGTAACCGAAAAGATTCAAAAACTAGGAGATCTTCATCAAAAAGGTTTGTTGACTGACTAAGAGTTTACAAAACTAAAGATGGATTTGTTATCGAATTTATAAGTCGGATTTAGAAATACGATTGGACCTTCAGATAAATTCAATAGATAATGATATAGGTCGATATTAGTCTAATGAAATAGAAAATAATTAGTTTCTTTTTTATTTTCATTTATTTACCTTTACATTAATCCCTGCAGAGGTTCGCTCCGAAGGACTATAGAAACATTTCAACAGTCACAAATATAATTTTATTAAACCCTATAACTGAACCCCGTTTACATAAAATCGATTAATCCACCTTTTAGATGATTCAACCATTGATACGGATCGAATTCAACATACATATTAATAATAATTATTTCCAAAAGATAAATCAGTAAATACTCTATAAGTTATCGTCGAATTCAAGTTGACGTTTTACAAATTGTCCATATTTATATTCTTGCTCATTCAACTTTTTATGACAAATAGGTATGTGTGAAATCTAATCAGTCAGAATGGTACTTTACAGGGTTATTTTTTTCTAATTCTTTTGACATTGCCCAGCTGAGAAGAATTCTTATCACTACTATAACCATAAAGTACAAAAGCTCGGTTTGAGATGGATTCATTATAGTCTTTAATATATCTACAGCTATTAAGAAATCTAATGAATATAGTAACCCCCTTAACATTCGCGTTACTATTTTATAATTATATAATTGCTGCTGTTGCTGTACATCCTTCTTTACCAATCCTGTTACATATTTTTTAAAAAGATCAAATAGAGTTCGGGAAACGATCACTATAATAAATATCGCAATAACCACTTCTAGAGCAAGAACAACATACTCCATAAGATGTGTTATAAACTCCGCTACACTGTTTTCACTAACATCTAACACACATTTCCTGTAAAATTAGGCATAAAAAAATATTACTGATCCTAGTATATTATCTACTCTAATATGCACAAACTAAAATTTTGACTACGTATAAACAAACCCGATCCCATTAATTCAGAAAATCCCTATGCTCTTTACACAAATACAGTCAACTTCTCTTTACAGATACTTTGTCATGTTTAGTTTGATGATTTTGTCTAATAATATGGTATATCTGATTTGGTTTTGAGTTTTAAACGAGCAGAATATGAATAGGTTTGGTACCAATGGATCAAAACATCCACCGTAAAATGCGTATTAACCTATATGTAGTAGTAACATCCAAATTTTTTGGTCCTCGGCCTAATTAATCCACCGCATTTACAGGTAAAAAAAGGTTCTCAAATATATAAAATACTTACTCCTCGCCTGTTATAAGTGAACAGAGCAATTGAATTTATCCGAGTAACATGATCACATCGCTGTTATCGGTAGAGTCATAAATCAAATTTATTCATAGGTGTTTATAGCAATGTTTGACTAATTACCAAACATGGTTAATTCCCTTCTTGGGTCTTTGTCAGTCATTGGAACCAAATCGTTGTCACCGTGAATATAAAAGCATTTAAATGGATTTGACGTATTTTCCACCAAAGAATTTGATGTATTTTTGAAAAAGCGTATATTATTTTGTATTTATAGTATATATCTTAAGGAGGCATTGTTCTTGAAAAAAAGAAAAAAATTTATTGAAAAAAATAAAGCTGCTACTTTGTCAAGGTATCTTTACTTCTAGAACGGCCACTAAGTCCGGCATAAATTATTTGTATGCTTGTAATAAGTAGAGCTATGCCTATCAAAATTCCTGCCAGGGCGATCCCAATATTAGGGTAAACAATTACTGCGATTGCAAAGATTATTTCTAAGACACCAACCCCAATGCCAAATATATTTGACTTTCCTGTTTCCTTTTTACTCTGTAGCGAGTGATATATTCTTGATATACCATCAACTAGCAATGCGATACCAAGCAATATTACTACCACAGCGGTTGCTCCTTGTGGATATGCCATTGCTATAAGAGAAATGACGATTACGATAATTCCTAACCCAATACTGGCTAAGCGCGACTTACCCTTTCCAATTATACCTGAAACGACCTTTTCGATACCGGCAAAGAACAAAAGCAGTGCAAGGATGAAGATTACCGAAATGCCCCCTAAAACTGGATTAATCAATACCAATATAGATAGAACTAAGATAACTGCTCCAAGCCCGATCTGGGCCATACGTACCCAGGCTGGTGATTTATCAATACTCAAATGGAAATCCCCCTTAGAGAGTTAACGTTGCAACTTGATTTTGGAATGTTAGACATGAAAATACAGCAATGTTGGATATGAAATGCATTTAATGCATATGTATTCAAATACTTCATAATACTACTTACTAGTAATAGATTGCTGGAGATATAAAGTTTTATACATAATAAAGATTAGTAAACAACAAAAATTAACTTCGGATCTGTCAGATTTACCAGTAGAGACATAAAAAAATATACATGAAACCTTTAACTTGTCTCCTTAATTGCCAAAAGCATATTAGGTATCTTATTTAATACTAGCCCTTATTACTTGGGATGATTCTAGGGTCTTCATCTTTTTACCAATCAGATATTATGTTATATTTATAGATAAGAAGTTTGATTGCTCTTCCTTGCAAAAAGGGCATTCAATTTAGAACAATCATATTCAATAGATCAAAAAAGAAAAAAAAGTAAATATTTAGAAATTGATGTGGAAAAATCAAATTATTATCATGTTATTTGGAATAATATCGATTTTTTTAATGAATATGAAGTATTTGATCTATATGATCCTGGAACCTCGCGGAAGCTAACAAAAGCTCGAACTATTAATAGGTTACAGTAGGCGTGGAATGAGAAGTTGAACACGGTATTTCGATAGCTATTATTAAATCGAGATAAATCCTTCAACTGAGATTTGAAATTGACTAGGTAGACTCCTTATAAAAATATCTGCGGTTCTGGATGATCAAAATTCAGTGGACTCATCATTGGAATCAAGCATTAGGAGATTTTTCAGTTATGGATTAAAATTATATTTCTTTTTCCACAATATTCTTGTACATGTAAAACGCTGAACTCCTTTGCTCTCATTGATGTGTTACCTGTCCGCTAAAATAGAGATAAAGGCACGAAATTGTTACTAACAGACAACGATTCAAAGTCCAATACAAACCAAACTCTATATCCAGAAGGCATTCTGTTTCTTCTGATGATATACCAAAAATAATACACCTGCAGTTTATCATACCTACTTTGATAGTACACTATGGTTGGTCTAAAACTATTTATGGTTGGTCTAAAACTATTTATGAAACATTGTACTCCCCTTCTAAATGAACCGACCAACACCCGCTTCAAGACAATCGTTGTTTTAGATTTTCCAGATTATAGTAGGTACCGTTTGCTTGATCCTTTCCGCAGTGGTTGTGTTTTACGGAACCACCACAGTAGCGGGCGCATTCATCTGGTTATTCTTGGCAGGAATAGGCCTCATGATGCTTGGGGCAGAGAGGGTCGTAAGTGGATTGACCGCCAAAGGCGTCAAAAAAACCTCCCGGCTAATCAATATAGGTGTTGGTCTCGGGCTGATCATCTATATTGGCGCAGGCTTCTTCTTTCCAGAGGTCGCAACTAAATGGTTAATAATATTTCTAGGGTTTGGTTTACTTGCTAATGGAGTTATAAGGATAGCAAAAAGTCTAAAGAAGAAAGCAGGAAAGTCCTATGATTATGAATCTTTACTTACTGGAATAGTAATAACTTCACTATCTATTTTAATACTTTCTTATCAGCAACTTGGGTTAGCACTTCTTCTCATAATGACGGCAATAGCACTCGCCGTAAGTGGGATACAAGTCATTTTGGCCGGAATTAGAGCTAGAAAGGAAGCGTCCAAGTCTTTGGCTGATTCCTACAGATTACCTACAAAAGAACCTAGCGACAGTATCGGTATCATGCCTTTGCCAAAGGACGTGAAGGGATTTTGGAAAGATGGCTCATGGTTTAGAGACGAGCATGGAAGGTACACCATATTTCGCGGAGTAAATTTTGCAGGTCGGAGCAAACTACCTCCGTATCTTCCTATCTCCCCGCTCAAAGTAAAGGAATTATCTAAACTCGATTTAAACAGCGAAATTCAATCGGTCAAGCCTGCGCTGGACCTTCTAAAGACTAGCGGTTTTAATATTGCACGTCTTCTAGTATCGTGGAAAGCATTAGAACCCGAGCCAAATCCAGACCTAAATGATCTCTCAGATGAAGGTAAAGAATACTTATCATTCTTAAACAGGATAATTAATGAGCTATATCAAAGAAATATCTATGTCATCCTTGATTTTCACCAAGATATTGCAAACGAGATATACGGAGGAGATGGGTTTCCTGACTGGACAATAGCGGTCGATGAAGAACATCCTAAACCAACCCTGACTCAGTTTCCACCACCCCCTGACAAAAAATGGCAAGTCAAATATATGATAAACAAATCCCTAAAACATACTTTCAAATCCTTCTGGGAAAATGACTTGACAAACGCCGAGGAAGGTCTGGTACATTATCCAGTCCGTACGCACCTAGAAAAAACAATTGAGCTAACTATCAAGCATTTACAGTTGTTAAACAACGGAACAACTCACCCTGCCATATTTGGAATCGAACCTTTTAATGAACCCCATCCAGGGCTGATACCAAAACAAGAATTTGAGGAAAAGTATCTTATGGACTTTTATCGAAATGTAAATTCCAATATCGGAAAAGTTGACCCCAATCTTTTTATATTTATTGAACCTCGAGTAGACTGGACGTTCCCTGCAGAAGGATCTCCTATGAACTATGGGGCAGCACCACTTGATGTTAAGAAATCATTTAACATGGACTTTATAAAAAAAGTGGTGGCCGATAAGAAAACAGTAGAAATGAAACTGGTTACATATCTTCCCAAAGATCCATCATCGATTTCGAATTTTGATTCTAACGGTGTCCTGTCGTTTCATTTTTATGATCCTATGGCTGTCGCTAGCTCTTTTGTTAAAATTCCTGAAAGCATGTACACGTATAAGAAACAATTTCCTGAAATGTTTGGTCAGCTATACAATGCGGCTATCGAAAGAAGATTTGTTCCCTTTATTACAGAATTTGGAGCGTTTCAAGAAGGAGAACAAGTCAGAGAGTATCTGAACTTACAATATGATCAAATAGATGCATACCTGCTAAATTCGACCATATGGAATTATGATCTGTATAATACAGAAGACCTGAAAGACAATTGGAACCTAGAAAATTACTCACTGCTAGGGCCAGAAAGAAGTCCAAGAAATATGGACGTAGTAGCGCGTCCCTACCCCATGAGGAGTTCAGCAAAGCCATACACTTTATTTTTTGACGTTGATTCAAAGTATGCAGCCATTGTCTTAGAAGGAAAAGTTATTTCCGAAAAACCAACTGCCATCTTTATACCATTTAAGACGCATTATTTCCCCGAGTTTACTGTATGGGCTACGACTAGCAGTGAGATAAAATGGGACAAAGAAAATCATCTTTTGTACTGGCATCCTTCAAAGGACCTTCAGTTTAATTATTTGATAATTGGAAAGGGAAAAATTGATCAGCTTAATATGAAAAATTTGCCAAAAAAGATAAGCGATATGGCCCAAAATGCCAACTTTACCACAATTAGTTTTTAAATAAGCTCATTATTTTTTTTCGGGTAGAATAGTAACTCATTTTTATTTATCGTTGTTCAAGACCTGAATAGGATGTAGAGGACAGCATTCTTTTTCTCATGCCAGGATATCCAATATTGACAAATCATGTGCAATTTCATGTTCACTCATTCGCTAGATATACTCGACTTAAACATATCATTGTTTTTTGTGATTTACTGTAACACAGAATCTCTGTTTTCATTTCCCGACAATTATTACCCTTTTGAAACTAAGCAAATATTCTCATATGGTAAATCCCATCGTAAGTTAGATTCTATAATTATTAAGTTATGAAATTATGGAGCAAAACATAATCACTAAGGCTATCATTCGCTAGTAACTTGTTAAATGAATATTGAAATTTTAATGGTCTGTTCATTAACCAATGTTTTTGTAATAAATTATTTCCTTTATGAAGAATTTAAACCAAAAACGGATTGTTCATATGTTACAATAGTATAACAAAAAATCATAATATTGTATTATGGTATCCTTCTTATTTACTCTTAAGTGAATAACATTCTGACTCTGATCCTCCAGTACTATAATTTTTTCTTACAATTTCTATTCTCGGTGAATTCAGGTAATCAATATTTGATTGTGCATGTTTATCAAGATCGAGATATACTCCTATATCTGCTTGGTGTTAGATGGTTCTATAAATTCAAGGTTGTAGTTATTATTGATTTTTGTAAATACGATAAGCAAACCATTACTATTAAAATTATCAATATCTAAAGTAGTTATTTGGGAATCTTTCAGATTACAAGTGACTGCTGAATGATTGGTAAAATATTTGAAACACGAATTGATTTCCCAAATATTAATGATTTTGCCCATAGTGTTAGCAGTTACGCCAGATTTAATCGTTTGATTGCTTTTTAAATCGTCTCTCAAAATCAAGGAATCTGACTGACTATGTTCGGTATCAAAATAATAGTAGGATAGACAATCGGATAAACTTGTAGTATTTATCAACATCTTGGGATTTTTCGAAATAGAAGTAAGAGTCATGCTGTGTTACTTGCTTACAACCCCAAATGAGTGGGGTGTATTGTAACTAAAAACAAAAAAAGAACCCAAAATAAAGACAATACGACAACTAATAAAGATTGTGAATTTCAATAGATTTTGATTTTATCTATAGTATCAATAGTGATTATTCAATATTTATGCCTATACAGAATTGTAGTAACCGTCGATAAAGTATTTGATTAAAAGCAATAGTAAGACATTATGAGATAACCGAATCAGATAGTGTATTTTGAAAATGCTCATACCCTTATAGTTTTATTTTGATTATGAATTAATTCTTGCTTGCCTCCGATTTGTTAAAAGTCCAAACAGCCATGGACAGACCGAAACTGGTTTTTTTGATACTATTTCGAAAGAGGCTAACTAATTTTCATCATCATCCTCATCATCCTCATCATCCTCATCATCCTCATCATCCTCATCATCCTCATCATCCTCGTCTTCGTCTTCGTCTTCCAAAGATTCTTCTGGCTCAGACGATCCTATTTCAGGTTCGTTTACGATAACCTCGCCAACCATTGTGGGATGATATATACAATAATAATCGAATTCTCCAGGCACATTAAATGTCAGACTATAAGACTGATTTGGAATTATGGCATCAGAATCAAATAAACCTCCTTCGTCTGAATCACCATCTTGTCCTGACGTTACGGTATGAGAGATAGAATCACCATTATACCAAGTCACTGTCTGTTCTTCTTCAATTTCTATTGGTTCTGGCGAGTACGAATTGCCACCATCTATTCCCAATATAACTGCAGAAACAGACTGGGTTGATAATGAGGTATCATTTTGTAAGCTCGTAGAATTTGGTTGATTATTTGGCACTGTACTTTCTGATGCCGGAAGTATTCTGTACAAGGAGCCAGTATAACTTAATACATAGAGATAGCCATCAGGACCGACTTGGATATCAGTAATACCTCCAAAACCCTGACCAAAAACCAAAGGCAAGTTCTCCTTGGGATCATCTATTTTATTATCTTGCAACAATTCTATATTACCAGAATATGTATCGTTTATGAAAATACCGTCTCGTGCTTCGTTGAGAGTCAACCTGTAAAGCAAACCGTTGTTTATGTCTCCTACTAACATATTATTAGCATACTGATCGCCTAATTTGTCAGAATTTAAGAATTTGAGAGCAGTTACACCGATTGGTACAGTCCACACAAATTTCGGGTCAGCGTATTGACTAGATCCAAAATATACCAAATCATCCTCTGAAGTTTCGCGTTCCAATAAATCATCATCTACAAACCCCTGAATTTGCCACCAACCACTATTGAAACCTGGAAATACCAGATTGATTTCATCACCTCCCGTAGGTCCATTCTCTGTATCCCATAGGTTCCCTGTCAGTGGATCAAAATCCATTCCAAAGCTGTTGCGAATACCCATTGCATAGTAGACGTTCAAGGGCAAACCTTCGCCAAATATAGGATTTTCAGGATCCACTATACCGCCATCTTGAGTAATTCTGAGAATACCCCCAAGGCCATTTGGAGGCGGACCATCTGCGATATTTACTGCCTGAGTCAAGTGACCTCCAACCTCTCCAACTATTAAATATATATTATTATCCGGACCAATTAGGATTTTACCACCGTTATGCTCACCTCTATCATTTGGTGGAGTAGCAGTTAAATCCAGTAATAAGACAGGATTCATAAGCTGACCATCAACCAGCTCGTAACGATATAATCTATTTCCTAATGGATCAACAAGGCTGTCAACATCACTGCTATCTTGCCCATTTCCAGATTCGGTATAGTAGAGAAATACATATGTCTTCCCATCGGTTGAATTTGATGTGGCGATTCCCAATAATCCACGTTCTATACTTGTTGCTACAGGTATGTCTAATGGAGGCTGAGGCATGAGAGCACCATCTACTATCCGCACAACTTTACCAGTGTTTTTCTCTGTAACCAAAATATCATTATTTCCAATAAATGCCATACTAGTAGGAAAATCTAAACCATCCGTCACTTTTTCAACTGTTAATGTTTCATCACTTACGGTTGGACCGGTGGGAGATATCGGAGCTTTGGCATATGCTCCGTATGCTGGATTAATTAAGTTAATACTAATCTCGTATCCAATTAGTGAAAATATAAGAATACTTAAAGACAATAATTTGAAATTTGAGTCTAACAGTGACAGCACTTTGTTATTCAACCTTTATTGAAAGATCCAAATAATCAACTATATTTCTTTCATTTTGGATATAGATCAACCCAAGCAGATCAATTCCATTATCGCAAATTAAATAAATCCTTTTCTTACCATGATATGTAATAAACAAACCATTGATCAAATGAAGCAGGTATTCCTTTAACCTCTTTTCGGTAACTGCTCTTTGTAAATTAAGGCTTAAATCAGAAAATAACGCACCGTCAATACAGGACATCAGAATTGGCTCCACAATTGACACTTTAAGATAAATAGATTGTTCTTTATTGTTGCAAAATTCCGTATTCAATTTTTTATCTCCTCATTTTGGTGCTATAATTAGAATAACAAGTTGAACCTCTATTAGATGTTACTCCTTTTATAAAATTTAATAATTTTTTTCTTAATACATATTTTATCCGGAGGTACAGCATTTTGTTTGGAATTTTGACAATAAAATACATAATAACTTGAATTTGCGAAATACAATAAATTGAATATAACAGCGAATCATTTGAAAATATTGGAATTAATCTTGTTGACAATTATAATCTCACGGTTCGTTATACTAAAACAAATATGGGGCTAAATTGTTCAGTGATTTCAACAGTAATCAATTCAGTTCATATAACAAAGTATTATTTTTTTCCATACAATTTGTATACATAAAATTGCATTAGCGAATATTGTGGAATAAAAGACAATTGATTTTTCTTTATAAACAAATATTTTTCCAAGCCCCGCACATCTTTCCATACAAGTTGTAAGATACACTGATTTAAAAAAAAATTGATACAAGTATCTAACCTAAAGGCTGAGAATTCCTCAAATTACATGGTTTGATTTAGATGCTTGTACTGGTATAGTCCTAATCAATTTGTGGCAAATTTGATTACTCATTTGAAGCGAAGAAAAAGTATTCAGGAATTATTGCAATACTGTAATTAATCTCTTAAGTTTATTTAAACATGAAGCAATTTTGATTCTATAAACTCGAGGTCTATGAAATCCTCTACGAACAATCAATATTTTTAAAAAACTTTGTCTTAGAAGTAAAAGCAGAGTATGCATACGAGATTCATGATATAAAAAGTACATTAGTTAAGGGCGAAAGAAATCACTACTCCTATTATTCCGGTAGGGTTTCATGCCAGACTTGGGCGCCACGTATACTTTATTAAACTAGAACTAATTGAGACTGGGTCATAATTCATCTTGATAATTTTATCCTATTACAATCACAAACCGAATTAGATTAATAGCCTGTTAGGTACTTGATTGCTCTTCTAGGACTATCCATTTGCATCTTGCAGTTGTAATAAACAAGTAT
>JBGTFK010000027.1:0-3091 GCA_041747305.1 Candidatus Nitrosocosmicus sp. | reverse complement strand
ATGGCAAGGATAATGCACGATTGCCTTTTCTCGATAAAGAGGAATTACAAAGGCAAGGGGCAATTATAATGACAAAGAAAGATCCCAGTCTAATTTCTAGACAGCATAGAAGAATACCAATACAGGTTGAACGATAGCCCTGTCGACAATTCGATACCTAAATTACTGGTTACTGGCCGGATCCCACGAACGACAACTTACGAAAAGGGATTTCCATTGCAGTACAATGAAGACCTAAATACGAATAACCTTATTCCCGATCCCTTGGTAAATGATGATCAAGCTATTGTCGCGAATATCAAGAACAAAGGTTTGGTAGTTATTAGTGGTTGTACACATGCGGGTATTATTAACACAATTAGATATGCCAAATTGCTTACGGGAATTAACAAGATATATTCAGTGATCGGTGGTTTTCATCTTACCGGAGGAGGATGCAATCAAACCAACAATAACAGAATTGAAAAAGATAGATCCAAGATATTTAATTCCTTGCCATTGTACGGGATGGAAAGCTACCAACCGAATAATTCAAGAACTGCCTGAAAAATTCCTGCAACCAAATACTTGTACTACCTTTATGTTTACAGCAGATTCGACCTTTTAATGTGACTATATTTAGTAAAGTATAAGAAAGTTTAACATGTACGCATGTTTACTCAGAGGTCATGTTTCACCTGCAATCTTAAGACATTATCATCATAACTAAAACTCCTTTATATCAAATCTAAACAAATGGCAGCGACAAAAAATGGTGAATGAATGAATAACAAATATTGACTATTACCCTCATTGTTTCTCGTCTCGAACTAATTCTTGCTACAATCGACTTGCTTCTTCATGCAGACAATATTTGACTTACATACTACAATGCGAATCTTAAATATTTGAATTTGTTAATATAACACTACTAATATTTTCTGCTTTAGTATGATGTACTATGATTATGAAATGTTAAATGAGAGTATTAGATGAGCTACATCAAATAGTGAAGTGTAGATATAGTAAGACGACAAGATTGAGCCGGCATAAATCAAATATTTTTACATACAAGTCGAATATAACCATTATATGATCTTTGAATGCCCATCCGCACACATTTGCTTCAGTAAAGATGAACTAACCATTTGTGGAATGCGAGGATGCGATAAGCAAACAGATATACTAAGCCCTGAAGATATCAAATGGTTTTACAAAATAAATAAAAATGGACTATGTATTACTAGGACGGATCTTCATATGATAATTGAAGACCCTAATATGCCAAAAGACGTAAAGAAACAAGTACAAAAAATATTTACAAATATATCTTGAAAGTTCATAAAAAGAAACCAAGAAAATCTTGAGAATTACTAATTTAAAAAAATCATATTGTATATCTATCAATAGCAACAGAATTATCTTGAAGTTTTAATTATCATATTGAATATGAAGATAACTTGAATACTATGGTATCATGGTGTTACACCTCTAATAACAGGATTCCGTTACAAAATAAAATTAAAATTAAAGATAAAGATAAAAACAATACCCGTCCAGTTATTCAAAGATTTAAAGGAAAATTCTTAATGCATTAGAAAATTAATAAAGATAAAGTCGATCTTTGACATCAAAGATCAAGATCAACCCATAATGCAGCGTGATCTGAGGCTGCATCTTGGGCTGTTTTTATTTCAGGAAAATGGGGAAAAAGATCACCGTTTTTACCCCACCCAAACACCTCTTCTCTCAATTCCACCAAGCTTAGCTTTTTTGGTCAATTCGGGAGACATTAATATATAATCTAACTTTCCTGATTTTGTTCCAAAAGGAACTCCACACAGATTTGAGGCAGGTCATAAACGTGGACACGCTCTTATAATTAGTCCTCACGAACTAGAGTATTATTTCTTTAAGGTTAGTGAATTGTTTAGCAAAGGCAAGATTTCCTACAAAACAGAATCGAACATCGCAGAACTATATGGTCAAGTTTTCCTCTATAACACAAAACATTGGGAATACCTAAATCAAAGTGACTTTTGGATTTCTCGCTATTTAAATTGATTAAATTTGGCTTTTGTTAGATAGTATTTTTATGGCTGTAATTCAATCACCACAACCACTACACAATTACAAGTGGTCCAGGTAATACTAATTAGACAAAAACATCAATGAAATCAAGCATTCAAATTTGATTAGAATTTAATTTAGATTTAGATTTGATTCTAATTATTTTGATAGATCAAATATTTTTTGACATAATCTCTTTGTCCGAGATGGAAAGACAAACATTAAATCTGGTGGTAATATTGCTTACGTGGGATTCCATTGACATTTTTTCTTTATGAATTCTACCATTTCTTGGACCCTGACTTAACCTTTTTGTAAGATTTTTTCACAATAATTTATCTAGCAAATATTTGACTATGTATTTTAGTCTTTGATGAAATCTTATTTTGATGATACAATATGCAGTAATCTTGATGATATTGCCAATATTGATCTCGCTGAATTCCTTCGGTTCTAATGGTCTCGTCCTTCAAAACATGTCTGAAGACATCAACTATTTGTTTAGTAATTTAACACCAGACAATCTTGGAGTTAAAGAGTATTCTAATCAATCTAATAGTATTTCCAGCATACAAAAAGATCCCTACGAGTCCGAAAGAAGTTCAGATGACAATAATAGGACTTTATGACAAGTGGCTTTAAGACATACACAAAAAAACAAAAGAAGGTAAAGTTCGACAACAAAGATCATTTTTATTTTATTTATTTATGGTTTACCACAATGTTACCAGAGCTAACCAATAATTCCAATTATGACCGAATGATAATAAAAAATAGAATACCAATAGAATTTCTAGGCTCTTTCGATATACTAGAATTAATATCACGAAGTAAATTTGAGACTATCACCAAAAAAGAACAGATATGATCACACTTTTATTTTTAATTTACAAACTATAGTTATCTGAGACTGGGTCATAATTCATCTTGATAATTTTATCCTATTACAATCACAAACCGAATTAGATTAATAGCCTATTAGGTACTTGATTGCTCTTCTAGGACTATCCATTTGCATCTTGCAGTTGTAATAAACAAGTAT
>JBGTFK010000026.1:0-14283 GCA_041747305.1 Candidatus Nitrosocosmicus sp. | reverse complement strand
ACTATTTGTACCTGTTCTTTGGTTAACCTTTTCGATTGTATTGAGGAAGAATTCCAATTTATCTTATTGTCCATCATTTTTGCCACTTCTTTAATTGTTTTATTCATAGGAATGTATAAGCGTCTCAGATATTTATAGATAGTGGTGTCTATTGGCAATATCAAGCAATTATATAATATTAGAGGGTAAGCGAATATCATAAAATACTTTGACCATTTTCCATCCTATCAGAAAATAAAACACCAAACAAGGACTTTTGAGAACTGTAGTAATATCGAAAAGACAGGATTTTGAATATTTTATTAATTATGACGTCTGGTGCCCCATGAAGAACATGATTTTCATAAAACATAGGCGACTGAGGCCTTTCTACTAATAATTTTAAACCCATTGGTAAGAAATTCAGTCATTTCTACATCGTTGTACCTGTTCATATGCAGTTTATGTCTATTAACCATGCACTTTAGGATAAATTTAGTCCAAAGACTCGATGTGTTAGGGAAAATGAGAATCTATCCAAAATTCAATCGAATCTGGTCATCAGATTGGTAAATCTTGTCAATATCGGACTTGCACTTTAGTTCAAATCTTTTTTGTAACTTTGAATATCAATAATGAAGAAAGTTATTTCCGTAGAAAAAAATATCATATTCTGATTCGTTTGTGGATATGGATTTTAACTCAGGACAATTCCTGAGTACCATATCTAATTTTTGTAATTCCACTTGAGATCGATTTGATAAAATCCCGTTTTCGTAAGATTCAAGAAAATTTTCTTTATTTCCTTCCAGTGTATATAAATTATTTATTATTTCACTGGTTTTTTGTTTACATTGTTCTTCAAAAGCGAATGGGGCATATAATCCTACTATCACTGTAGTTACGATGATTATTGGGATAGATAAAACTATTATGATCTTTTGACTCTTTTCCATAGTATGTTGAATTAGTCAAATCGTATTATAATAAAGATATCATTACGATCATTTATTGAGCTGAATCCGGTTTGTCTCGTCTTCTTAGTATTCCATTGATTTTGTTAATCTTTTAATTCTCTTCTTACGTCGTTACATTTAATCTAATATTTTCGCACTTCCTTGTCAGATGTATCGACATTGCTAATTTCTATTTCGGGAAACTATTAGATTTGTTTTGACCAGCAACAACAATGACCGTGATGACCTACGAGTGAATACATTTGATGTCCATCGCTACTCCGACATGCACCACAAAAATCTTGTATTCTTTAATGATGTTATCTAAAATTAGTCTTATTATCATGGACAGGTGCGAGAAGAAAGATAAGTGTATTGATTTAATCTAATGTGTTGGAAATTGGTATTGTCAATGCCAAAAATATTACGGATTGTCGTAGCATATTATGTATGCCTGTAAAGTTGATGCTAAATCCAAATTTGAACTAGTAGTAATTGTGGTTGTAAATGTGCTAAGAGAATCTGGAGTTGCAGAGTAAGAAATTACATTTCCATTAATAATATCGTAGATGGGCCATCCTCCTAAGATCAAGTCACTGTTATGACACGATGCGGTAAAGGAAAGGATTACCATCAGTTTTATCGGTCGGTCCATGAATTATGTAGGTTTTTCCAGCTAATGATGATGAGTCAGTTGAAGATGATGAACCAGAAACCACTGCATTATTTATAGTATCTGAGGAACTGCTTACCTGATTAGGACCTGTTGGACAACCTACACCGTCAATACTTTTCGCATTACCTTGACCTACTTGACCTCCAGCAATCACCATGTCTTGATTACCAAAATGAAAATTATCCTTTTATGCTAATGAAAAATTTACCAGACCAGAACTGTAAGGAATAGTTAAAATTATAAAAATTAATCCACCCATTGATAATATACTATTTAGAAAAGTCATAATTTAGAAATCAGAGAATGGTAATATAGATTTTATTCAACATCGTTTGTCTTGATGCTGATACCATAATAAAAATAGATAACCTGTGGTATTTTCCTTCCAAAAGTAAGACCTCTGTGTATATGTGGTTTAAGCTTATTTGAATTTATTTGCTTTTGCCGCAGATTGACATTTTCTGAAGTTTAAGCAATGTATTGCGCTTTTTTTTGATTGGATACATTTATGCACGTATAAGTAATGAAGCTGTCTTAAGATACCTAATAATTATGTCTAATAGAGGTTAACATCTATGAATATTGTTCTTAGATGTCCATCAATTCTTTACGAACAACTTCGCCAAAAAGCAAATCATTATCGTTTATTTTTCAATCCTTGAGCAACTAGTATCGAATAACATCCCAGTCCACATTTTTCACATATTGGTTTGATTGCTTTACTGTCGGAGCTTCCAATACAACAAGGCTGTTTTGACATTCCTTTGTGATCCAATGATAATATTGCCCACGAAGGACAGTCCACGGGAGTAGTTTTAATCCCTCCCCAGTTGCCTTTCATCAATTCCAGTTGTTTTTCTGTGTTCATGATAAAATCTGGATATTTAGTTCTTAATCTTTGAATATTATTAATTATATCAGTTCTTGTATCACCGAATGGTAACCAAAGTGGATCGTTATCTGCAAAGGGGGTATGAAATTGAAACCCTATTTTATTTATCGTATCTTTCCATTCATTAATCAGATCTTCTATGGTGGTATAATTCAGGGAATTTATAGTCATTGTGATCCAAATGTCTTTCCAAGCTGGTTTTCCGTTGCGAGGGGGCCCGGAGATATAGTCTAAAATGTTCTTTTTGGTTTTTGAATAAGCACCTTTTCCTCTAATGCTATCATGTATTTGTTCTGTACCATCAAGCGATACCCAGTAAAAGTAAAGATTGTCAAATCTAACTAAAGGATAAGTACCGTTTGTTACTACACATATTCTTCTAGGCATCTCATCACAAAAAACCTTTATAATATCCTGACGCATCATCGGCTCGCCTCCCACGAGTGTAACTACATAAACCCGATGTTTTTTAAAGGTCTGCTTTATTATTTCTTTCCAGTCCCCGGGAGTCAACTCGTCTAGTTCATTTCTTCTAGTTTTCCACCAGTAACAATGGGAACAATGTAAATTACAGACGTTGATAATGTCTGCAGAGCCATAGATAAATGGTTTAGATTTAAAAAACTTAATAGACATATATTTATTTAGGATGCTAAAAATTGTAGGAGCGTCTTTTATTATATCGGTTATCCCCATACCGTATACAAGATCTACCAATAGTAATCATAAATGGTATAGATTCCAAAGTATATTAATAATACGCGTAGTTTGAAAGTATCCTTCAGCGGATCTGCATACTTTTGGAAAAGATTAACCTCTCTCTATTAATAGTGTCTAATTCGATTAGAATTTTATAAAAGGATTATTTGGACAATTTGATCAAAAAAGACATAGAACTATCTTCATGTCATAATTTGTCATTTCTCCTCATTACTTCTACTCATACTAGTAGGATTAGTTCAAATTCAGGATTTCATCCAATGTACCGATCATTGATAACATATAATATCTATATTATTTCCACATTCCATTTCTGTAATATCCCATTGGGCAATTCGGATTTCAATAAATGTTCTAAAATTGTAATAAACTATGACCTGCTACTACCCTTTTTGTTTCTATCTTACTCTTGCTCTCTCTGGAGCTTTATATCGGTGTTTTCTAAAGCATTTCCCAAATAAACCTGAGTCCATTGTTCCATTAATTGAGCCAAGTCCATGAAAACGAAATTTCTTTTATACGGTCTTAACAATGCTATGTATGTTATCAGGTGCGGTAAACAACTACATAGCCTTAAAGATTAAGGCAAAATAATGAATAGTGTCAATAGTTGTTATATTTGTTATTCTGGTTCCAGATTATGCTGTTTACTATTGAATTAATGGATCATGTGAAGGAATCATTTTTAATAGATGCTGAAACGATGACTAACATGATCCAAAAAACGATATTCATCATGATACCTTTAAGAGATATGGCATGCATATAGTAATATGGTAATAGAAAAAAGTTATAATAATAATCACCTTCCCCTTATGTCATTAGATTCTCTGCATAAAAACAATATAATCAATCAAATTAAAAATGAAAGTATGGTTATCCTTGCTGAAGTACAATCAACTGAAGATGTAGAAACATCTTTTCGCCAAAGATACTCTCAAGAATTAAGAACTAAGAAGCAGCAAATATATGATATAGAAAGAGGATTTAATGAGTTAGACGACGAAAGAAGAAGTGTTAGACAGCAAATGATGCGAACTCCTGGACGGAGAGGAGAGATTATAAAAGAAGAAGAAATCTCCAAGGAATTTGGCAGGAGATTTTATGAAACTCCCGAGATACGTGCAAACTAGATTTCCTTCACTATCTCATAATATCATAATTTTTATATAGTTTTATCTCTAATAAATAAATTTTTTACCATCTTGTAGAATTGTATTAATGTAAGAGGTCTTTATTCATATTCTGGTAACGATATCAATATGATCTACCCTGGCTCGTAGCAAAGATACATGAGCATTGACTTCTAAGCATGTCTTGAATCTCTCATCAACTCTGACAGATTCTCGTTTTCTGTGTTTTTGTGATTTATACCTTGTATAAATATGATGAATATATCAAAATTTGAATTGGTAAAATATGTCCAATTGAAACTATTTAAAACAAAGGCTAAAGGTTCTACTAAATATGCCCAAAAGTCCAATCGAAAGGATTTTGGGCGTTTTAACCCCTACTTATAATATATTACCATTAGCAGCGATCACCCAATCTTGCTAATTGATGAGACATGAGAGTAGGATAATAAAAGAAAAGCTTTGTTAGGTTCTATTGCAATTACTTTCTGTCTGGTTTTTGTCTGATTATATATGCCATTTAGTATTTTTTTGATAATCCTTAATATTGTATCATGTATATCTTAAGTTGTGAGTAACATGGATAACATTCAATTGTTAATGTGTAAGAATTGTACCCATTCAAAAAATGAGCATAGACAACAACCCAGTGGCCCAAGATTTTATGATCATCGCTGTTTATTTTGTAAGTGCCAGCAATTCACATAAAGCTATTTTTTGGTTCATATCCGTTTTCT
Organism: Candidatus Nitrosocosmicus sp.; assembly: GCA_041747305.1. Lineage (GTDB taxonomy): Archaea > Thermoproteota > Nitrososphaeria > Nitrososphaerales > Nitrososphaeraceae > Nitrosocosmicus. The sequence continues at coordinate 9,190 of JBGTFK010000026.1, read as the reverse complement.
CACTTAATGACACGAGTATCCACTTCTACTTGAACGATTACATTTCTATGATTTCTAATTCATATTACTCATTATTATTGCCATTTCCTTCATTTTTCTATATGAGACTAGAATGGTAATTGGCTAGCTTATTATTAAAATCGCAGATCATCTATATATCAACATGAAGAGCACAATTCAGACCAACATCCCGTAAAGCATTACTTTTAATGTGCTATTTAAATACCTCGGAAACAACCGTATTCAATGCTTATACCAATTCTGAGCGACATCATCCTAAATGACAAATTCTATGTTAACGAGCTATCCAATTGAAGTCCGAAAAACCCGAAATCCTAAAAAGATATTCAGATAATCCTATACTTATTCCCAATAAGAATAATTGGTGGGAGTCCGAAGCTGTTTTTAACTGTGCCATATTAAACGATGGAAAAAAAATTCACATGCTTTATCGTGCGATCGGTGAATATGAGCACTACCTCTCAAGAATAGGATATGCATATAGTGATGACGGTTACCTCTTTAGTAGGCGTGATGGAATAGCGTTCAATCCAACATTGGACTACGAAAAATACGGTATCGAAGATCCCCGATTGTCCAAAATTGACAGTCAAGTTTACATTACTTATGTCGTATTGCCTGATCGTCCAAAAAAAGGTCCAATGGTATCAACCGCATTAGCAACTACTAGAGATTATTCCAAATTTGAAAGACTGGGCATCATTACAAATGAAGGGATGGATAACAAAGATGTGGTACTTTTTCCAACCAAATTATCCTCTAAAAATACCATTAATAGTGAAGAGATGACGTATTTCTGCTTGCATAGGCCAAGTTCTTGGGTAGGTGACGCATACGGAATTGATAAACCTAGTATATGGATTGGAGAAGGGACTACATTGACAAGTTTTGAAACGCATACTTTGCTCATGAAGCCGGAACAAAAATGGGAAGAATTGAAGATCGGTGCTGGTTGTCCGCCTGTTAGAACAAAATATGGATGGTTAGTGATATACCATGGTGTGAGCGCAGACCGAACCTATAGTGCTGGTGCTGCTCTTCTGGATTTAGAAGATCCGTATAAAATAATTTGTAGAAGCAAAGAACCTATTCTAGTACCTACTACACAATATGAGAAATATGGTGATGTAAACAATGTGGTCTTTCCTACAGGTGCTTGCATTTTCAATGGAGAACTTTTTGTTTATTATGGTGGTGCGGACAAGGTATGCTGCGTTGCCACTGCCAAGATAAGCGATCTTGTAGATTATATTTTTCAAAATAGTTAACTATCATGGGTCGTTAACTCCTATGAAGTAGTGTAGGATTTGGGAAAATGTTTATATAGTACGATTTAACAAAATGGAGCGACAATTTCGCTGACTATCATCATATCTTATATTATTTTTTATTCCATAAAATGTAATTTAAAAAATTTTCAAAATCATTACCTTTTACCTTAACTATTAAATGCTATTGTATGCAGTGAGAACAAATTCATATCATGTCTTTTCCTGTTCTTATCGGAGATTTATACAAAATAATCGCTTCTTAATGTAAGAATCCATTAAGCATGTAACCTAAGTATCGGTCATAATAAAACCATAAAACTATTAAATTTCTATTATGGGCTGACATAAGGGAATAGATTGTTTTTGATTCTCCTGTTCTCACCTAAAGCAGTGGTATAAAGTGCATAATGCTGCAACGCAACATTATCCCACGTTAATTCCTTATTGAATTCCTCAATTCTTTTAGTATATTGAGCATAATTCGCTCCTAGTTTCTTTATTGCGTTAGTAAATTCATTTGGTTTTCTTTTTACTACTATTCCAAGTCCTTTATTTGCAAATTCTCTGAAGAAACCTAAATCAGTAGCTATGAATGGTAACCCGTGAGCTAGTGCATCAAACATTACCCCTGAACCTGAAGTTACTGTATAGGGAAGGATGATTATATCACATGCATAAAAAAGAATTGAAAGTTCTTTATCTGTCAAGAACCCTCGATTCAAATTAATTATTTTACTACATCGTGTATCTTTCCTTTCTGTGTGAAGACCTCTTTTCTGATTATCATGACCATCAATTGAAGACGGTTTTATCGTATTGAATAAATTTTCCGACTGATTAATTACCATCGCCCAATCATCTGGAATATCCATATTATTCAATATGTCCCAGCCTTTTGTATGCGTCATGAATCCAAAGAATAGAGCTATTTTACGGTTTAGCGGTAAGGAGTATGCCTCTCTTGCTTCCTTTTTCTTTAAAGGCATATTCAAATTTGGTTCTGCACCATGATATATAACAGTAAAATTTTTCAATGATTTTTCATCATTTTCGGTTATTAATTTGGCCAAATAATTTGAAAAAACAATACTGGCCTGACTCATTTGCATTTTTTGCTTGTTTGCTGTATTAAAAGATCGGTAGTTTATGAAGCGTTTCCAATACGCTATTATTTGCTTGCTCAAATTAATCGGAAAAGTAATCATATTTTTATCCAAAAGATTGGGGTGTTTTGATAGCCCAATCCATTGTCGTAGCGGATATGCCGAATGAAATGTAGTAATTATGGGTGTTTCACATTCTTTATAAAATTTGTCTATGTTGGTACTTAGGCTACTTGGATTGATGGCGTCCATTTTTAGTCCATAAAGTCCATGTTCTAATTGGACGTGCACAAGATCAGGGCCATGCTCATCAATTACATCTAGTATTATTTTTGAATTATTGTCGTTTTCAGGATCAATACCGAGATAATCTCCTTTTCCCTTCTCGTTGCATAAAACAGAAACTTTCATACCTGATCTTTTTAATCCCTCTGTGAGATTCTTTGCATACCTCCCGACGCCTCCGGGAATGGGTGGATATTCGGTGGAAACCATTAGAATTTTTAATGAAAACTTATCATATTTATCTAACCTATAAGACATCATAATAATAGATTGTATATTACAACCAAGACATATAAGCAAATGTAATAACACTACAAATTCATCGATATTTACACATTATTTACCGCTATTTACTATATTTTGGTTATCTTACCAAAACTACTGGACACGTTGCTACTTCTGAAATCCATCTAGAAATACTCCCTATACCTTTTCTATCATGTCTTTTCTTTAATGATCCACTACTACCCATTACTATCATGCTTGAATTCTCTTCCTTAGATACGGTAAGGATCTCATCAGCAGGATGACCAACACGAATTATTGACTTGGCTGCAATACCTTCATGGATTAATCTTTCTACCTCCTTTCCAATCATTATCTTGGCTCCATCTCTAATTGTCTTTTCAAAATAATGCCTAGTTTTGTCAAGATCATCCATATTTGAAATATACTTTGCAATTTCTTTAGGATAGAAGCTTGTATCATCAATAACATACAAAACAATTATCGTAGAACTCTGGTTTGCTGCAAGATCACTGGCTTTTTCTAGGGCCTTTACTGACAGCTCAGTGGCATCAAACGGAACCAAAATATTAGATTTATTGTTATTCATCTATTATTACATGATTTTTTGAATATATAGACATCACCTTTTCGGTACATAAGATCCTAATTTTCTCATGTCAATGATTGGGTTAAAGACATTTTATCCTCCAGGACCACCAATTTTGTTTTCTTTATGATAGCGTACATTATATCATATGCATTACATAGTTTGATCACAAAATCTACTTCCGACATCAAGACTATCGTTTGGATTTTTGGTTCATCAATATTGTGGCATGATTGAATGGGATTAAAAAAATTTCAATTTGCCCTATCTATTAGAATGTCTAAGGGGGTGAAGTGGATTGGATTTGACTTGCCAGTAAACTTTGGTTTCTGGTTAGTAAATTGGACTAATTTCTGCAATGAAAGGCTTATCGATCCTTGTATGTTGGTGACCTATCGTATGTAATGCCCCAAAAAACTATATTTCAATTTATATGAACGATTGCAAGGCATCAAGTGCGGAATCCATATTGATATACTTTATAGGAACAAAGTATATATCTAACCTATGAAAGGTACTGGAAATTTTAGTGGTATAATGATATCTTTGGCTTATTTACATGAAGCAATCGCCGAAAAGAAGATGGTAAATAAAAATGAACTTAGTTTGAAAACGTCTGTTTGAAGGAAGGAATACACTACTGGCAGCTATCAATACGCGAGAAAGAATAATCCTACCATCATAAAGGGACATCATTACCAATTTCAATTCTTATTAATACGATAAATATTTCGTCAGGCGTAGTACGTTTTATTCGCTCCTGTGAAATATTTAAAAATGATTTAGGTGAATTGCCCTGGATTTTCTTCTCTAGTCGTGAATTTAGAAAATTTTAGAAAATAAGTACAAGTAGATTTGACGACGATATCTTTCCAATAGTTGGATTCATTTAATATGCGAATGAATTAATGATTAAGTTACAAATCAAGTAAAAAACAAACTTATATTCAATAGATGCTTTAAGAAAATAATAGAATGAAGAAAATAACTTATAACATCGAGCGTCAATAATAAAATGCCGAATAAACAAGTTAAACAAGAAAAACCATCAGCTAAAATAGAAATATTAAAAAAAGCAAAGAAAAAGGTATCTGACGTAGCACAATGTGATAATCTATCAATCGCTGAAATAGATGCGCTTCACTATCATTATAGCAAATTTTCTCCGTTATTTAAGAATGCCCCTCATCCTACATTCTTGGTTTTAAGAATCTTAGAACGTTATATCCAAATAGATAATATTGTGATTGGAGATGTTATAAATGAAATCAAACAAAGAGGACTCGATATCTCTCATACTGATGCACAAGTAGATGCATTAGTGAATGAGCTAGCATTAAATAATAAGAAATATAAAGCAAAATCCGGTGATTAAGACCTAAAAAGTATTTTTGTACTTATTGGCTTAAGGAAACATGAATACTGTTCTTCATAATATTTCTACTCTTAGGTACATACTGAGAAAAGATATTTTGGATTAATTAATAGTATTGCGAGAAATAAAACAAACGACTGAAATAGAATTACCAAGGCTAATTTTACAATGGTAATTTGTGAAAATGATTTCACAATTGTTAGACGATCAAATAGTATTGTTGAATGTCAAATAATGTTGGAGGGATATTTGAATTTGTTGTTGAAATCCGAATTTTGAGGCCTTAATAATTATATGCATATATCCTTTTTAAAAAGCATAAAAATGAGGTTCATCGCAAATTGGAACTGGTTTAACTATAGTTATTGCCAGACTAAGATTGCTAACACAGTATTTTAGTTAGTCATCTTTCCTTGTTAGTTGATATTATGGCCGAGACAAAAAAAAACATCAATAAGATAGATCAGTTGAATATCCTGAATTTATGACAGGTCCACATAGTCCTCAAGCACATAATTATTAAAATGCCCTTTAGAGCATTTGAATGATGAATTTGGATTCTTCGCAGACTCGTTTCTAAATTCATTCATGTTATCTGCATATACTCCACTAAAAATAATACCACAAGTTTTACATTTTAACATAAGCATTGGCATCTTTATTCCTTCATCCTATACGTTCTCAATACGTCGAACTTGTTATTATCCTTACATAATTCCAGAAATTCAATAGTAGAAATCAAAATGGAATCTGACAAGATTAGTTACTATTCAAGCACTAACTCTTAAATGTTTAAAAGTTAATTCTAATTGGGTTATTAATGTCGTTTTTATACTCCTTGAAAATTATACTCTTATACTTATTGAAGGGAAAATATCTATTCAGTTGCTATAAAAGATAAATCGTAACTTATGTCCTTCATAGCAGAATGCCTACTGTTTCCAAAACTTGTAAGGGCACAAAATGTTGCTGATATCTATGGATAGTATATTCACCGATTAAGGATCTTTTATCTTGATATGATTTAGATAATTTATTCATGCTGGTAATTATGCATTTCAACAAAGGTAGATCTATAAAATCTTTTGATACTTCCACATATTATTTTTATACAGATGGAATAGCGCAGTCAATTGTCACTATATATATTTATGATTATTAAACGAGGCAATGAACTGGCTATGCATTTAGCGCCTATTGAAATAGACTAATAATATGTCATGAATTCGATGCACTTTGAAGGTTTTCCAGCGGGAATGGATTTACGACAATAGTAGGCAAATCCATTAACACGAGCTTGTTTTATAGTTTAGATCAAGTTATCTAATAAGTACGCGAATATCTCCAACTGCCGTTATGAAATGTCTCAATGTATCTAACCCCTTCCGTATTATTTCTTATCCTGGTGTTGCCATTCTTAGGGTTATTAAGCTGATTTCTCTTATTAATGACTTCAATAAGTTTTCTCATACTTATATTTACATTTCCTCGTATAAGAACGTATAAACCATTGATAACAAATCAAATTTTACTTTGGATCAGTAAAGAGGTCTGATTAATCGTAATCATGCATGAGTTGTACTCACATAAATTAAAATTTCACTTAAAGTGATATACCACCTGGCTCTTATCTATGTAATACGCTAATTATTGCACTTGCAAATGAATTCGCAACCACATCTCAGAAAGGCTCATAATATGATTCAGTTCGCAATAATGTAGATTATTTTCTGCCTTAATCTTATTGCCGTTGCTTATTATAAATCATTCTACCAGATTATTGAAAATTCTTCGTTATTGTACTTATTATCATTAATCCTTTGTTTTCGATCATACTTTTGTTTCATTGGTTTAAATATTGACTTCTGTTCTTAGTAGGTTTGATGAAAAGATCTTTTATCCATCTTTATAGATCTAAAACACTATTGTTATATTCTCATGCTTTCTTTTATTCATCAGATATGGTACGACCTTATCTTTGTTAATTTCAATCAGTATTATTCTTCTTTTGAGTATTTTCATTTTGGAAGTACATGTGATTATTACCTTTAGTACGCTTTGGCACGTTTGCAATTGTTGCTTCATCATCATTCTTGCTATATGACATCAATTACTATTTGGATTCATCTTATATAAGATTATATTAGGTTCTAGTTTCTAAAAGGAAACTGCAATTTTAAAAGATGATCTAATGTGGAGATCTTCTACAATCACTTGGCGATAGAATTTTTCACCAAATTGTAATGTTAAGACCAAATCTCTCTTGGACCTTGCGCATTTTCTGGAGTCGATATATTATTGGGCTAATAGATCTATAATTTACCCCGTTGATGATATTATTAATAAAGTTATAGATTTATTCCAGTACAGGAAATAAACGGGCTTGTAAATACAGTTTCACGACGGAATTGCAATCAATCCCGAGTCCAAAAATCATTCAATTATTGTGTGTTGATCGATACATCGGAATTCCTATTCTGCTCTCGAAGACTGAATTTTATGATATAGTCTACATAATAGCCTATACCCTATGGCATACGTTAGGATCATAACTTGTCACCTTTGTGGTGTAAAACAGCGATGCATTTTGAGAGGATGTTATGAAATTCTAGTGAATCTAGATGCCTTTATCAATAGCCAGAAATTACTATTGTCTAGTAATTTTCCAACCATTAATATATTTGTAAGGCGAATAATAAGCAATGAACGATGCTAGTTTTCAATTATTAATATGTAAAAATTGTACACATTCAAGGAAAGAACACCGGAATGAACCTAATGGTCCAAAATTTTATGACCACAGGTGTCTTGTATGTAAATGCCAACAATTTACATGACCTTTCTTTCCCTGTTTTTCATAAGAGGAGTATTAAAAAAATGCTGTCATAGTATTAACATGAAGACCGGGTCAAGGTAAAAGAGTATCTCCTAAAATGAATTACATCACACAAATTCTTTCTGAAATTATTGATACCATAATATAACAATATATTCATACTTTATTCAAATAATCTTGTTGTGCTGTCATTATAATGAAAAGGTCTAATTATCAATCTATCAAATATGACCTTGGTTGCGTTTCAACCATGTCGTTCTTTTTTAATGAAACTTATATTACCATTTATCTCTAAATTTGATATATCTATCTCGTCTATGTCTCTTATTCCAGCCAATCGCATAAAGGATTGATACTCTTTCATACCTATTCTAGCTTTTATCATTCCCTCCTCATCGATCTGCCCATCCTTGACCAATTCTATGACTTCTGGATTTATTATTTTCTCCATCCTTTTGTTTTTGGCGCTTACATAATCTAACAGCTTGAATACTATGATGATGATAACCACGACCGTAACCATAGATAATATAGGTGCGTCCTTATTTATCATAGGTTCCGCCACTATGTTTCCAAGGCTCAATATTATGATTAATTGATACGCGGTTAATTGACTGATTCCTTTACTTCCGATCCATTTTATTACAAAAAGAAGAATTCCAGATACAACCAAAGCCCTTATGATGATAGATAATATTAACGCAGGTTCAAAACTCAATGCGGTATTCAAATATTCTGAAAATGACGTGACAATATCCATTTTATCGCTTCATCATGATATAGGAAGTAACCTTTGATATAGATTTAATTTTGCGTCTTTCAAATAGTTTGAACTTTTTCTTCTCTTTTTTTCGGTCTATTGTCCTCTTTAATCTAATCTTATTTCAGACAAATTGGTTAATGGGATTATCTGTACAGTCGCAAAAGGTACGTCGTATTGGATTGATAATTACTTTGAATAAAATATGACACTATACAATTTGATGAAAAGGATAACTTTGTTGAAGTCTCTACGTGAAACATTGATTCTATAATAGTCGATATGAAGTCTTAAAGCCCTTCTCTTCATAAAAACAATCTAAAATTATCAGCAATGAATACTTGCATGTATAAGATGGTAATAGCAAAACCTCAATCATGTGGTTAGAGGAAATTGTTGATAAGAAAAGTGATACCGGCTGACGGGTCTACTGTATTTCCTGTATAGAAAAAATATTATGAACAATCTTGTGTTATCATTTTTAAATTAATGTCTATAATATTTATAAGATGTGTGGTCTTAAAGGGCTCTGTAAAGTTAAGCCCTGATATTTCTATTATAACTATCTGAGACTGGGTCATAATTCATCTTGATAATTTTATCCTATTACAATCACAAACCGAATTAGATTAATAGCCTATTAGGTACTTGATTGCTCTTCTAGGACTATCCATTTGCATCTTGCAGTTGTAATAAACAAGTAT
>JBGTFK010000025.1:0-7982 GCA_041747305.1 Candidatus Nitrosocosmicus sp. | reverse complement strand
CACCATCATTTTTGATCTTTACATCCAGTCTGTTTATCCTTCTATTTATTGTACTAAAATCAGGAATGGATGGAATCTTGTTTTTTGCATGACCCTTGACGATTCCTTCTGTTTGTCTGTATGGTAGATGAAAGTATGTTTTGGCGTATCCTAACATCAAAACAAATGTATCAGGGTAGTGAAATGGCTCTCCTAGTTTACCTCTATTCATATCTGCTAATTCTTTATTCCAGTTGTCTATAACATCAAAACCAAGTAGTATTTCACCACGTCTTACAAGATGCTCGTTGTAATTTGACCACTTCACAAGGTTAGTAGGAACACCTTAGCTAAATATATTAGGAAATGGATGAATCATGCAACAAGGCACGTATGATGCTTATAGTCCTTTTCAAACGGAATTCTTTCCTCTACTTCTACAGGAGTTGTCCATATGTTTACATTTATTTTAAGATCATTTAATGCAGTCATTACCTCCTTATAGAACTCTGCTACAGGAATTGATATTAAAGGAATTTCTTTTCGTTGATTGCTAGATATAGTAATTAATAACACGTGAGAGTCAAAATCAAAGTCGATTTTAAGTAATCGGTCTTTATAATAAATAGTTGAGGTAGTAAGTCCTGTTGGAGTTATGTAAAGGGTAGAATTCCACCAGTGGTTTTCCAGAGGTGTTAGAGCAAGACGAATTTTACCGACAATCTGCGTCCACATATGAAGAGTTTGACAAGTATCTTTCCATTCGTCAAAAGGCAACGAAGGCCATTGATTACCAAGCATCAATAATACTTTACTACTCCTACTCAATCATGACTTGATCGACAAAACACCATTTCCAGTTTTCTTGGGGTTCGTATGACTTTATAACAGGATGTTTAGTGCTTTGAAAATGTTTAGTTCCATGTTTATTTTTAGAATTATCACAACAACCTACATGACCGCATGTAAGACACAATCTTAAATGAACCCAGTCTGAACCGATCTTCTCACATTCTTCACATCCCTTTGTATTTCCCTTTTTATCCAAATCAACACGTTTTATATGCTCACACTGAGTTGTATGTTCATTTTGTTTTGACGACATACTATGTCAATATCTTTATAATAATTAAATACTGTAGTCCTTGAGAAATAATCAAGTAATATTCTTCTAACTATCTTGCAACTATAAAATTATCAAAAAGGATTTCAAATGAGAATTTCAATAAATAGAACTTTTTTTATTCCTTATTGTATATAAAAGGGTAATTTTTGCTGTTTATGCTATTATCAATAATGACAACTGAGTCTACGTTGTTGTCTATCATGACCTTAGATGTATCAAAAATATTTTGTTCTTGCTCGATTACTAATATTTTTATTAACAATCTATGAAATACCAATCGAGTCTAACCCATTAAGTTCCTTCTAATTTCTTTTTATTAGATCTATATTCCCATTGGAGTTAGAATAAAATTTATTGGGTTCATCATCCTTTTTTTCTTCATATAATGTATTCAACCATTTTCTATATATTTTTAAAATTGTCACCGATTACAATTTAAATAGAGATAATATGACATGTGCAGATCTAATGTAAAAGTGAGAGAAGATATCGGCTCATAATACACCTATCGATAATACCCCTTATTTCATACAAATATTTATTTAATTACTGACCCCATGTACCTCATGGATTCGAAGCCCACCGAACTAGATACCTATTGTAGTAACTAATACTCTAGTCAAACCCCTTCATACCTCAAAGAAAATCAATGTCCCGAATATTTAGTCTGTTGTAATAAGGTTTAATCTATTTGTAGGACAAAATAATTGGAGTAGATTTAAAGAGAAAGAACAGATATGGAATAGATAGGGAATAATGCTTATAATCAAAGTATCACAAACCTACTTTTGATAATAAAATGTCATCAACAGCAAAAATATCAACAAAAAGTTTTGAATCTCCTGATGAAGTAAGAACTTTTGAAAAAGGAAAGGTGGAGATTGTAAACCTGGGCAATGTTATAATTGGTAGAGCCACATTCGAGCCGGGATGGAGTTGGGGAAAGTGTGTAAAACCGCTAGTTAAAACAGATAGTTGTAAGGCTCCGCATACTTTAGTTATAATCTCTGGAAGAATGAAAGTTAGAATGGATGATGGAACGGAATTTGAAGGAGGACCCGGAGATACAGCCGTTATACCGCCAGGGCATGATGCATGGGTAGTTGGAGATGAACCATGTGTTTCGTTTGACTTTACTGGGATGGGGCAGTACGCAAAGAAACCACAGTAAATGGATAACTTCTTTCGATGACTACTAAAGCAAAAATCTTTTATTTTTCCAAAACCATATCTTTTTGAGTTCTATCCATTATGATAATTCATTCATTTTACTGGAATGTAACTAATGCTAATGGTGGATAGGTGATGTTGATTAAATAATTATTAGGTCTTTGTATATGCATCAGCAAATTGGTCTAATTTGAATTAAAAAGATGGTATAAAAAATCAGCTAGTTTTTATCAGTTTTCTAAAGTGTTCCAAGTTTGTTGCCAAAGATTTTATCAGATGTTGAGAAATATGCTGGAAACAAACTTTTCATCTAGGTTATGGATCAGCAGGAGCAACAGTAGCAGCATCCGAAAGTTCTCCTAAATCTAGTATGTTAACTTCATTGATAGTTTTCTACTTCTAGACTAACTTAACAAATATTGATATGCAAAAGCTGGACCTGTGGATTTAACATTAGAAAAATCGTCTCGAATTTCGTCATAAGGAAGTTAAATATCCTTTATCGAATAAAGTATGGTATCTTTTTTAATCGTCAATGGAGAAAATAGAATTAAATAAATATAAAATAAATAACAAACTTGCTGCTGTTCATGTAATGACAATTGTTTAGATTTGACTCTTTCTATTCCTTATTATAAGATTATTTTTCAATATCATTTTTAGATATAACGGACAATGAAATTGAAACTAACTGCAAAGCAGATTAAGAGAATCTATTGGAAATCTATAAAAATTATTTATTCCCCGTTAGGTATCTGTATTTTCTTTTTCAGCATCTTGTTCATTACTGTCGCTTAATGAATCGTTAATGTCCTCTTCATCTAGGCCTTCTTCTTTGCCTCTACAAAGAGAATACATGACAATATGTGCAAGACTTAATTCCTCGACTGAGAAAGCTAAGAAATATGAGTTACAATAAGTTAACACCAGAGGAAGAGAGAGTAATTGTAAATAAAGATACGGAACCCCCCTTCATTGGTAAGTATGACAATTTTTATGAAGATGGAACGTTTATCTGTCGAAGATGCAATACCCCTCTCTTTTCATCCAAAAACAAGTTTGATGCAGGATGTGGATGGCCAAGCTTTGATGAAAGCTTCCAAAATGCAATAAAACGTATACCTGATCCTGATGGAATAAGAACAGAAATAGAATGTGAAAATTGTGGTGCGCATCTAGGACATGAATTTCTGGGAGAACGTTTGACAGATAAAAATACACGGGAATGCGTCAATTCATTATCTATACTTTTTATCCAGAAGGGAAAAGAATTGCCAAAAATGATAATCTGTTAGTATTTATAATGCTGATATCTCCACTATCGCAAACGGCATGTTTCAGATGCATTTAAGCATCTTTATATACCTCAGGAACACCAAAGCACTGTAGCCCAAAGAAAATATAATCGTCAGGTGACAGTTACTGCTCATGCTATAATAACAATAAAAAGTTGAATCTTTTAATAATTTGTTAGGAATAATAGGTTAGATGCAGTTCAATCTATTTGAAACAAGATTCAAGTGTAAAATTTGCGGGAAAGTTTTGACCACAAAACCTATGCTAAAAAAACATCAAAAGGAAGAGCATAGCAAGTAAAAATCCTTTTTATTGATTAATTAATACTATTGTCATGAGTGAGGGTACACAACATCAGTATGGCCTAACAGTTTCAGCATTCTTAGGGGGTATATCATTTACTATAATGGCTTTTTTGATAGAGATGGATATCGCTAACAAGTTTCATTTTCCAATAATAGATAATATACCAAATTTTATGGAATTATCAGAATTGGTTATTGCAGGATTTGCTGCCTCTGGTACTTTCTTTATTGTGTCGAGTATAGGAATGATACCTGTTGCAAGCGGTAGAATTAGTGAAGTTTCACCATTGGCTAGGTGTGCATACACTTGCATGTTAGTTGGATTCTATATGTTGTGTGGAGTTATCGCATTGTTACTGCTTCCGTTCTCTACCATAGGTGCCGTAGTGGTTGCAATAATCTCAGTTGTAGTCATCGTACTGTACTCGGTTCTTTATGGCAGATTTGAAGAATAACATGGGTATTGGAAAATACTTTTTAGTTTTCATTTCTAAAAATTTCTTCTAATTTTGATATTTTATAGCCACACTTAGGATTACCATTCTTAATAATTTTGAAGTTTTGCCTTATCATTGTTAAACTGGATGCTTAACAAAATCAATAGAACTCTACTACTACAAGGAACTTAATCCCCACGGGCCCGTTGTAATCTTTACGTTTTATTATAACCTACTAAAATAGGTCCTTTTTAATAAAAATTTATTTAATTAACAGTTCCCATATACCTCATGGATTCGAAGCCCACAGAATTTGCTTTACTATGTACGTTCCCAGTTATTGTCTTTTACTAGATATCTAGTTAATCTGTTATCTAAAGAGTAGAAGTTATAGGATTTGGTTAACACACCAATGAAGAATGTTAACCATTCCAATATATTCCAAGATCTCAATTTTGAACTATCATCGCAAGTTTTGAAGTAATATTGGACACTATTTTTCAAATAATTGTGATATTACTAAGGTCAGATTATTGCTTTGATTAATTTGGTTATAAAAACAATTATTTCTGATAATTAGTTTAATAAAATAATAAATAAATTAGGTTACTTCGACATCTTCGCAAAAGCCTCTTCTGCTGCTTTATTCATTTCTTCTGGAGTAAGATCCTTTATATGCGTCATTATTGACCATCGATGTCCAAAAGGATCCTCAATACTTCCGAGTCTATCGCCCCAAAATTGATCTGCGATTGGATCTAACACTTTTGCTCCTTCAGAAACTGCAAGATTAAACGTTTTATCAACGTCCTCAACATACAAAATCAATGAAATGGGGCTTCCCCCGATTGTCGTCGGCGAAAGAAACTTCATTTCTGGAAACTCGTCTCCAAGCATAATCACTGAATCCCCTATTTCAAGTTCGGCGTGAGCAACCTTCTTTCCATCAGGCATCATCATACAGGCTCGTTGGGTAGCTCCAAACACCTTTTTATAATACTCGATAGCCTTTAACCCATCTTTTACAATCAAAGCGGGTGTGACGGAACGATATCCATCTGGAATTTTTTTTACTTCTGTCATACAGACACGATTGACAGAAAGTATTATTTATATTATCTAGATACCCTAGAGTTTGAGAATGATTTTGAAATTTCTCAATTGATGGTAAAGAGATTTAACTTGTGACCCAAATACAAAACATTTCAAATTCCTCTAGGCTTATCCTCCATAGATTAATCTCAAGTTAATTTTTCGCTTCCGTAATTTACTAGTTGCTTTTCCTTATATCTTAGATAACACATATAATTTATATTAAATTTAATCAGTTTACAATCCAGAGTTTTACAATGCAACTATAGAAAATTTCAGTATAAACCCATGACTACCTGACATGTAAACAAATCCCATCCAATTTTTTTACTAAAAGATACTCATTCATATTCTTATAATAAACATCAATGACTATGAACAATAAGTCTGCGATGTAATTGACACTGAAAGGAACATTATAAGGGAAATTCAATAAATAAAGAGTCGAAACAAAAACTATGTATATTCCTTTGGTATTCTAGATTTTATTGATGATGGCGGATTCTCATATTTGGTTTCCTATTCCAATAAATTTAACTTTCTTATCTTACCTTAACACCTTGAAAATTAACGGCTAGATATATTTGCAAGACATATTACTTCATAATTTTGTTAGTTCTTTTCCCAACTCACCCAGTACAGGCCTTATTCTTTTTGTGATGATTTCGAAAAAGTTTGGTCTAAAATGGTGAATGATTAATACCGCTTAATGGTCTCTTCTCTATACCTTTCCCTCATTTCCCAACCACGAAATGACCTAGTTCTTAATTTAAAATTACAACAGGGACAATAGGCATTGTTGTCCCATTTTATAAATATCTCACAAGTGCTACATCTTTTCTGACCTTCCTTATACCTAGATGGCACCTCATGATTTCTTTTTGCTTTATATCTAACGCATATACCATTACAACTCATACCGATTAAACTAGAAAATTACTATGTAGTGGGAATAAATATGTACTTAATTAGTCAACTCCTTCATCAGTTTACGCAATACAGGCCTTATACTCTTTGCAATAATTTCGTTTATGTCGGGTCTACAGTAATGATTCACAAATACGGAACCGCTTATCCTTGCTTACAACAAGTCAATAGTCTGGCTCTATATCTTTATTTCTCAAGCAGGTGACAAAGACTTTGCGACGATAGCACATATTCATATTCTTTCCGGCTTTATCGAATGCCCTTCTGACATTATAATAATATGATTCTGTTAACTAAACTTGAATTCTTCTGAGTAAAAATTTATTAAATTAACAGTTCCCATGTACCTCATGGATTCGAAGCCCACAGAATTTAGAATACTTTGTACGTTCCTATTCATCACCAATATTCATATTTAGTTTTGAATTCCAAATTAAAGTTATTAGTAGAATCTAATGGAAGAGAAAAATACAGAATGAAAAGTATTAAGGGCATCAATTAGAAGTTCACTTGGGGGAACTTTCTAATGCTTTTGTATCAAACTGTAAGACAGTACCGGTCTCATTATCGTCATTATCATGGTAGTCCTGTGGTATATGTACCAATACTTACCGTTCTCGCATTCGTAAGATACTTATCACATGATTGTAGCCTTTGATACTCCTTTCTTGAACCTGTGAATAGATAGGCTTTCCGGGATTGTGAATTACGCCATTCTAGGAGTCTGAGTGCAAATATTAATAGAGAAAATCCTATTTATTTTTGATCTAGATTTTCAACATTGATAATATGCATAATTTTGATGGGTGATAAATAGGACCACAGACTACACATTTATTAATTTTGGTCTGTTATAGCCTAATGGTGTTGGGCCAGCGACGCAAGTATTCATATCGTTTCATAGTTAATACCTTGCAAATTACTAGTAACTATTTTTTGTGGAAATTCTAAAAAGAGTACTTGTCTTTATTTTAATTGATCATGGCAAATCTTAATACTGCTAAAGGATTGACATAAATACCAAAGTCGGTAAAAATAATTATTTCCAAAGAGTACAGCTACCAATAAAATGAAACACTATAAGAATCTGAAAATGATATTCTCCAAATAAAGAAATTACAAAACCAATATATAGGAAGAAAATATCTTTACCACTATGAAGAATCTCAATTCAGTTATGACTATTCCTTTCCTATTAGTTATGGGAATAATAATCGGTGTTGGCAATATAGATAAAATAGCACATGGAGACTCACAGAAAACACAGGAATTGCAAATGCATTTGGATAAGGTAATGAATGAGTTAAATAATAACAATACAGAAGGTGCAAAAATGCATCTTGATGGTGCTCAGAAGATGGTTGCATCAATGATTGATCAAAATGGCACCTCAATAGCGAACAATCATACTACATCTTGATATTGTTGTTCGATTCAAATAGAATTTTTGTTGATTGAAGAGAATTCCAAAACCTTTTTCTTTTTTGCAAAAGATACTGCGAAGAATTTAGAGCCTATCCCAAAATTATCTTTCTATAGATAATCATACAACAAGAGAACTGTACCAACCCAAGGTAGTTCCCCACCTTCTTTTCATACCTTGTATATAATTTTCTGAACCTGTTATGCCATGAATTTGTTCTCTCGACA
>JBGTFK010000024.1:0-1684 GCA_041747305.1 Candidatus Nitrosocosmicus sp. | reverse complement strand
TACATTAAGGACAGAACAGAAAGTTTTGACGATTACTTTCCTTGTCGAAAAGAGAATTGTAATTTAAAGCATGTCAAGAATTGGTTGGACCTATTTGTAGATAGTTATAATAGAAATATCAGGGCTTAACTTTACAGAGCCGTATGTTACCTTGTCAGCGCCTATCCAATATGTTTCTGTTCCTGCATCAATTATAAATACTAGAAGATAATAGGCATGTGAAATGAATATTGACATGACAGAATCCTATAAAGATTTTGAAAATTTGAAAAGTTGAGAGACAATTTTGAAACTCATATTGGGTGCTGATGAAACCTAATAATAAGTAGTAATTATGATAAATCATAGATCGGAGTGGATTAAAAATCAAATTCTGGGTTATTATAAAAAATAAAATATTTTCGAAGCATCCGATCCTCAGATAATCTTTACGAAATTGAATCGCAAGTTACCATCCTGTAATGCATTTATTGTCATACACCATCCTTAATAATTTCGGAGGCTAGGAATCAATGGACGAAATTTAGCTCATTCTACACAAAGTGCGATAAAATGAAATAAGTAAGAACGCCAATCAATTAATTAGAATTTCACTATAATATTTGGATACTAAAAGATAATAATAATTTCAGGTTCGTTATATTTCATGGATGCGAACATTACCGAATCTTTATTTCGGATTTTAATCATGAAACTCATTATTTATACCCGAACTCTTATTCCATATGGAACTTAATCCCACCAAAACAGTTATCTGTTTTACTATTATTGAGTGATAAAGATGGGTCAAATTTATTTCACATACCATCGAATCCGCTACCGATATTTAGTGACGATGTGAGATGGAATCAACGAAAAGTAGTTCTTAATTTCTTATTATTCTTAGTTAGGTTATTAACAATATTCTCAATAAATGTGAAAAGCTATGGACATCATGGTTTCCGATTGATTTGGATTCCTGAAGCCAAGACATAATTTTCACTCCTTTCTTGTCAAAAAAAGGCGAAATGCCATATCGAGAAAGCCGTACAATGAATCAAAGTACTATCAAATAAACTGATAATTATAATTATATTCCTTGAAACTTGAAGAACAATGAAAGTATGCACCGAACTGGTTGAACCTAGTTGTTGATAATCATAATAGGAAGCTAAACATGTTCAAGGGAGCCGCGCCTCTCTTCTATAGATTAAAGAATTTAATAACAATTCATTTAATTATTATAACGTCTTATTCTATCATAAAAATACTAACATAGTATTTCACTAAAGTACTAATGTCTAAAATGAAAACTAAAATTTTTGAATAAACACTACTGTTAAACCAAAATATCTGACGATAATTTAACAGATATTTATTCGTTTAATAATGTGTACTGGTTAACTTATATCAACTTTGTTAACAATATAAAGATATGACAATAGATCCAGAGTTTCCAAAGAATCACAAAGTAGTAGGAAAACATTCAACTTCGGATGGAGATTATACCCATTTGGTTTGGGGACCAGGAAGAGCAGATGCAGAATCCTCCACCAACAAGGATGTTCAAGATGCATACAAAACAAGAGGAGAAGAATATGTCCCCTTGGGCGTCCATGGAACATTTGTAGCGGTAGACTGGGATTCATGTATTTCTGACGGAGCATGTATCGAGGCTTGTCCTGTTCAAGTATATCAATGGTAC
>JBGTFK010000023.1:0-14766 GCA_041747305.1 Candidatus Nitrosocosmicus sp. | reverse complement strand
TAATTCTTGCTATTTTGTCCTTCCTTCTCGAATTTTTCAAAGATCGAAGTTCATCTAGTCGTTCAGCTAGTATGATATTTTTTATCATGCTGTCTGATTGCTTTATTTTGTCAAACTGTTTTTCTATTTTTAATAATTCATTTTTATTAGATTCTAGATTGGAATTTTTGCTAAAAAATGATACTGTTGTAAATGTTTTTTCGCTTATTTCTTTTTTTATGTAATCTTTCGTCTCTTTGGATACTTCTTGTTTATTAAAAATATCATGAAGTAGTGCAGAACAAACCAGATCCGAACTATCTGGGTTCATCTCTTCGTTTAGAATTAATGCTACTCTTAGTGAATGATTTATTTGAGGTTCAATTCTATCATACTGATATTTTCTCGTCATGCTACTGTAAATCCTCAATGCTAATCCGAAGGCTTTCGAAATTTTTTCTACTTCGTTCATTGAATCCTCAAATGGTTTTAATAATTTGGTAAATCCTGTTTTAATGAAATTATTTTTATTATCATTATCCTTAGACATTTCTAGTAATTTGACCTAAGACTTTTGACATTTCATCCATTAATGTACTTTTCATCTACTTACTAAACTACTTTGATAAAAGTTCGTAACAAGGGTAATAGATATACATTCATAAGTTTATAACATTTTATCAGTTTATTGAATATATTTACATGGTTTACGATGATCCGAACAAAAATAATATTGTAAATATCTCAATTCAATATAACGATATAAAAGTGCAATTTAGTGGGGAGCCTGAGAATGTCCTTTTGTCTACTATTTCTTTTCTTACCAAAAATATTCCAGAGATACGCTTAGCTCAGAAAATTTCCTTAAATTACTCTGTGTCCGAATTGATCGAGATGTATTCATCTATAATCAAAATTACGCCAGAGGGGCCCAAAATATTGCCCAACCTGGGAGAAATTCATAATAAAAAATTTTCTGATAAGGAAATAGTCATGTTATTTTTGTTAGGGTCAAAAATAGCATTCGAATTGGACAAGATTTCTGAAAAATCGTCTCCTATATCCGAAATCCAATCTACAACAAACTTAAATCCAAAATCTATTAGTTCAAGATTGTCTGAATTAGTTAAAGTTGGATATGTTGTAAAAAGTGTAAATAAGGTAAATAAGGAAAATCAAGCAGAATCCGTAGTATATGGGATTACCACTATCGGAATTAAATGGTTAAATGATATTATGACAAAAAAATTACTCTAAAATAGTTACTTTTCAAACAATGGTTTTTTCTGAATATATCTATAGTTTCTTAGAGTTCCTACACGAGTTAATATCCCTTCTCTTACCATATCGCTTAAAGAATGTGATACTGCTGTTTTATCGTAATTATATCCAATTCTTGATAACTCCTGGTGAACCTCTATAAGTAATCTTTCACTTTCAAAAAATTTCTCATAAAAGATCTTTTCCATCAAACTTCTACACGTATTTCCATTCTTTGCAAGTTCCTTTAATGAAACATTGTTTCTTTTTTGATTCAAATTTTGAAAATTACTGTCTCCGTCAATTTTAGATTTTAATAAATCAATTTCAGTCTTTAGTTTTTCAATTTCACTATTGGTATTTGTACCTGAGAGTGAGGCGATATCTATTCCGGTAAGGACGTTCTCCACTACATTCTTAACTTTATCTTCTACACATGTAATTTCGACTTCCCATTCTTTATATTTCAATTTTATCTTTGTCTCTAAAGATAATTTCGATACCGCTTCACTCATCTTTGATATTTGTATATACTTCCTGTCTGATAAAGTTGTTGTTGCACAACATGCACATCATGAACAACATTTATTAACATCTTGTTGTTGTTGAACAACATGCACAATCAATTAAATCTTCATGATCTGGAATCAAATATAGAGGATATGAAAAAATCTTTAATTAACAACTTTAGTAATTCCTATTTTTGTAAAGACTATAGAAATTTAATTGAAAACAAAAAGCTGGTTTTTGTAGACGATGACGAGGGTGTACCCATACAAAATTGGGGAATTCATTCCGAAAGGTACGCTAACATGAAAATAAATGGAATCGAATTAGTGGAAAAGGAAAAGTTGGTTTTTGGTATTGATTCTAGCTGTATTAAGATTGCAGAAGTCGAGGATGGTGGATTATATACCGTAAAGGGATCTATTTGTATATCTTTTAAGGGCAAACCTGCTGCTCATCTTAAAATTGGCCCGTTAATTTTTTATCTTAATGATGAAGCTCTTAAGAATCTCCGACTTGAGCACAATGTATCCAAACTAATACTCTTTAATGATGATTATGCAAAAAAATTTTTAAGAGTAAACATAGAAAGGTATATTCAGTTTTGGTTATCAAAATTAGTTACAAATTCTATAATACTCATTGATGGCTCATTGAAATCTTCAATATTTGAGAATCATTTTTATGATATTTCAAAAATCATAGAAAATTCTGTTATCAATAAAAATTCACTAATTGGAATAAGCAAAAACTCCAAAATAAAGATACTAAAGTATTTGTCATATCCTTTGATAAGATCGAAAGTTTCTTCCTATGTCGACATAAACCTGGTTATTCAAAGCTTGATATCTAGGATATATGGGGAACATCTTCTAGTAAAGTTGTCTAACAATCAATACTCAAACATACTACGGGCTGATGTAGTATCATATAACAATGATGTGAGTGGTACTTTAGGAACATTACTATATAACGAATTAATTCATTTTGGTTATCCAAGCACTCTCCAACTTTCACATCATGTTTCTGTTTTTTCAAATACGGATTTGGCAAGTATGAAGAGTTTCATAAAGTCTAACTATTCTGTTAGAGAAATTTCTCATGAGAATGCTAGATCATCCGTTTTAGGGACCGCTTGGAGATGAAAATTCTATCAAAAACTGGCGATGAAATTCTCTTACTAGCGGTAACAAATGATTTTGCAAATAAGGGTGACTACTTTGTTATTGAAGATTTTAACAACAATAAGAAACTACTTGTTCAATTCTATGATGAAGAGTATTTTTCATCATCGTCCCTTGTAGAAGAGATAATAAAGGATGAGGTGATTTCTAAATTTAGTAATGAAAATATTTTTGATCCCTTGGAGATTACCAATCTATCCCAAACAATACGGGATGTCAGGATCTTTAAGACCAAAATAAGGGCTTCTATCGACAACGATAATCAAATATCAACCGATGTAGATTGGGTACCATCGAGAGTAAACTCCAAAATTGTCAAAATAGGTTTAAACGAGATAAAGGCTTTATTAAAGAAAAACATGCAATATCCAATTTCCTTAGGTAGATGTGGATCTGATAATCAAAACTTTGAAATTTTTGCTGAAGATCTAGATGGTAAGTTAAATATAATCACGGGCAAGAAAGAAACCGGTAAATCTCATCTTTCAAAAATATTGATCAACTCTCTCATACAATATGGGGCCTATGTAATTGTATTTGATTTAAATAATGAGTATAGTGGGCTGTCCTATAATGTTGATGGGACGCCTTCATCTATTAGTGATAAGCTTCTGTTGTTAAATCCTGGAAAAGAATTGAAATTCAATTTAACATATTTTGGAAAACCTTCTATTTCTAATATGTTAAAAAATGCATTAGATATGCCTTCCGCTTCATTAAGAGAATTTTTTAGAATATGGGATTCGCTAGAAAACAAAAAGATACTTAGTTTATTTGAGCTGGGTAAAGCTTTTGGAACTTGGACTATTAATGAATTGGTGAGGGATGCATTATTGTCCCGATTCCACATGATTAATTCCTCTCGACTGTTTTCGACTAATAGTGTTAACGAAAGAGGGTTTCAATTTGAAGATATAATAAAAACAAAACCAAAAGGAGCTGCTATGATAGTTAATATGAGCAGGATTTCTCCTGTAGTAAGACGAATGATTGTTGAGTTAGTGATGAATAAATTAATTGAATTATTAGAAAAATCCCTAATCCCACCAATTTTTATATTTGCTGAAGAAGCTCAACTATATATTCGTGATACATACTGGGAAGATCTAATAACCAGAATGAGGCATTTTGGAATTTATTCTACCTTTATTACAAATCAGCCAGATGCTATAAATGATACTATATATAGACAGGTTGATAATATTTTTTTATTTAATTTTACAAACGATTCTGATCTAGAAAAAATTTCAAAGGTGTCGTTAGTAGACTCCTCAACTATCAAGTCCTTAGTTAAGACACTTTCACATAGAAATTGTTTGGCAATCGGAAAGGCTGTTTCAAATTTGCCAATGGTAATTAAAATAAAGCCAGTTGATATGTTAACTCTGGGAGAAACAAAAAAATTTTTCAAATAACTGGATTACCTTCAATCGCTAGTATGAATTCGTTTTCAGAGATTTTGTCAAAATGATACTCCATGGAATTGAGCATTCTGATCACTTCCAAATTTGTTAATAGGTGTGTCGTTATTCTTGATATTTTGTACCTGGATTTTCCACGAACAAAGCTTAATGGCAGGACTAGCATATCTGCTAAATGTTGATCAATGCATGCCCGAAATTCATAATCGTCTATGAATTTCTTTGCGGCTCTGTTTCCTATTATTTCTGCTTTGACGCCTTTTTCGCCAATAGAATCAGCCCCCAAATATATACCTGATTCTGAAGTGCTGTATACTAGAATCGAAGATCCTGGACTCTCTGAATTTTCTAAGATTGATTTGTGTTTAGAGTATCTTATGCCTTTTTTCTCCAAAGTTGCTATTGCACTCCCAATTTGTCTCTCTGGAATGTGTTTTGGCAACCTTGCTGCCATGCTTATTATGTTTGGTTCAACTTCTTTGAAATTACAAAACTCTATTGGATGAAGATCCGTGGCTTTTCTTATGTTGATTTCAACAAGCCCCTGTCCTCTGGGATAGAATCCTCTTTTTAGGACATTTATGTCAAATATGATTCCAATTCTAGAGTATGCATCTCTTAATACATATTTTATATAATCTATGGTTGGACTATATTTCACATCAGTTCCACCTGACAATCTAATTACCAGGTCTTTTTGAGAAATTGCTATTGTTGGAATTAATGTCTGTAATAGCAGTGGTATACTGCCTGCAGTTCCAATGTCTGCAATTATGGCTTCATTTGTGGGTTTATCGTACTCATTGAATCTATTGTCTTTAGATGCTTCAAACCTGATCCATTCCGAACCCAAACTTACATTTTCGGTATGTATGTTAAATATTCTTGAAAGAAGCTGAATTGTTAAGACATGTTGATGCTTCAAACCAGGATCCTTTCTATTTGATCTTATGTTTGTCACTTTTATTGGCTTTCCAATTATTGTTGAAATAGTTATTGCACTTCTAAGAATCTGTCCACCTCCCTCGCCGGTTGAACCATCTACTGATAACATTTACAACTATTTCCTCAAAACTCTGACCAGTTTGACTCAATGATGATATTCTGTGGTGGCATGTGATTTTGTTAAATTGTATAAATTCTTTACCCTGTCTACCCCATCAATTTCATTGATCAGTTTTATGGTGGGAGTGGGTACCAGCTCTTCCCAGTTCCTGTCACTTACAATCCTATGCCTTACTTCTGTGGCAGACAGATATTCTCTGCTAATTAAGTCTGGATGTATTATTTCAATTCCCCTATCCTTGTATAGCATACTAGTAAAGGGATCGTTTGTAAATACAGTATTATATCTGGGAACCAATAAATCCATATTATATGTCCACAATAAGTGTACTCCTACATCTGGAACTGGGATAAGAATAATTTTATCCCGTTTTTCTTTTATCTCAGTGGTTATATTTCCTCTAATTATTTCTATCCTTTCTCCAGCAGTGAAAGGATTTCTAAATTCAAAACTTTTGTCTGAGCTTCCCACAGCAACTATCAGCTCATCTACCTTATCGCTGCACCATCTGAGCGAATATAAATGCCCTTTATGGAATGGTTGAAATCTCCCAATATACAATCCTCTTTTCAATAATTTTTTTATATTCTTTTTAATTAAAAATATATCTACACTACTTGTGTACTTGTAGTATGATATTTTATTGTTTTATTGATTGAAAAAGTTATTATAATTTAACTGCTAAAAGATTCTAGTTTTGTCTTATAGTAGGTTTGGACGCGAAGCAGAATATGCCTCGGGATCGTGTCTTACTAACTACGGTTGGGCCGTATTTTTTTCAAGGGGTAGTAGAGGACCAGCTGACATAGTAGCCAGTCGGGATAATACCTTCTTGTTAATCCAAGTAAAATCTAGCACAAAAATACCAAAGGTTCGTGGAGCGGAAATACAGAATCTTATACAAATGTCTGAAAAAATAGGTAACAGCTATCCATTACTCTCACTTGTTCATCCCCATTTAGAATGTAATGTGAACAATAATACAATTATTTTTGGAAACTATTTGATAAATTTCTTTATTTTGCCTCAATGGAAAAGTGTTGATTTTCTAAAATAAAAATAAAATGGTTCGCTTTCAACTTTTGATTAACAAATCCGCGTAAATGTGACCAAAATCATTCATTACTAAAGCTTTTCCAGAACTCTTTAACCATTTTTTCATTCATTCTGATAGAAGTTATTGCAAACTCCTTCCAAAATTCAATTAAATTAGAGATGTAATTTTGCCATGGATTTCCAAATTGACTTGGATCTGTTTGGACTTGAATGGAACCCGAATCGATTCTTGAAGCCTTGTCATAATCTCTAGTTTTTTCCCCTAGATGTTGAGATCTTGATTCATTTTGAAAACCTGTTGCATTGTTGGAAACCAATTTCATTATCTCTTCATTATTAATCTCGTTATTGGTCCCGAAAATGACTGTTTCTTCGCCCAGAGGCAAATTATATAATTTCATTTTGTCATATTCAAATATTACGGACTCCAAATTTCCCAAATCAGTAAATCTTTTTCCAGCTTCCAGTATATGAGGCGTTTGAATTATACTTAGCTTAACATCATTCTCATCAATTTTGTTGTCTTGGCTAAAACTTATATCTTGGTTACCATTTTTTAATATTCCAATAAATTTTATTCTTGAATCACGCTGTAAAATTACATTAGAGTCTTGTCTCACGCTCATCGCTTTATTTTTTTTATAATTAGGACTATATTTAGATTCTTTTATTAAATGAATTATTGTTGGATTGGATTGGGGAATTTATCATTTCATATTAATTCCTCGATTTTTCTTGCTAATATTATATCATTTTTACTTATACTGTTTATATCATGAGTTGTTAGGTCGATATGAACGCTATTAAATGATATTGTGATGTCTGGATGATGATTCATTTTTTCAGATATTATCGCAATCCTTGTAACAAAACTAAAAGCTTCAATAAAATCCTTAAATTTAAAGTTCTTACTTATTTTATTTTCTACTTTCTCCCATCCTGCTAACTCCTTTATCTCTTTTTCAAAGTCTTCCATGAAACTTTATGAGTGCAAAAATTATTAAACATTGTTAAACTCACTCTGAACCCCGGTATTTTTAATTTGGAACTAACCAAGTAAATGATTTGTAATAGCGTGCACCTTTAATTTATGGAGTGAGATATCTAAATACTATTTGTTGAGACGAATGTAAGGATAACAGTAACATGATTTTTCAATTCTTTCAGTGGATTTGTCTGCTAATTCTATTCGCTGACAACTAATTTAATATTAAACTTCATTACACTTTTGTATGATTATGGTAAGGGTTTCGATTGTCCAAATGAAGTCGTCACCAGACAAAGATGAAAACCTGGCTTTCTCGTTGGAACAGATTGAGAAATCTGCAAGAAAAAAAGCAAAAATTGTATGCTTCCCAGAATTCCAGATGTCATTTTCTCCACCATCACAATCTAGCAAAGAATTGTTTTCGATTTCTGAATCCCTAAATGGCAATTTTGTTGAGCAACTAAAGAAAAGCGCCAAAGAAAACAATATCTTTATAGTTGGTTCCATTTATGAGCATACAAATCTAATTTCAAACAATACAAAGCAGAAGAAGGAGGAGAAGAAGAAGGAGGGTAAAATTAACAAGAATTCTTATCGTGTTTATGATACAGTGGTATTAATAAATGAGCAGGGAAAATTAATCTCGTATTATAGGAAGCTGCATCTTTATGATGCACTTGGTTTTAAGGAATCTACCAAGCTATTGGCTGGAAGTAAACTATTTTCTCCTGTTATTTCTCCTTTGGGTAAACTTGGAACTTTGGTTTGTTATGATTTAAGATTCCCGGAACTGTCCCGAATCCTTGCCATTAAGGGCTCTAATGCGTTGATAGCCCCATCTGGTTGGGTACAGGGAACAATGAAAGAAGATCATTGGTTAATAATGTGTAGAGCCAGAGCAATAGAGAACGGAGTTTATCTGATTGCTCCCAACCAAATTGGCAATATTTTCTGTGGTCGCAGTTTAGTTGTTGATCCTTTTGGCGTTGTTGTTATGGATATGGGTAATACTGAAGGATTTGAGATTGTAGATCTGGATCTATCTAGGATTGACGTGGTTAGAAAAAGCCTTCCATTGTTAAAGAATAGGAGGAATGATTTGTACCATATACAATAGATAGTATAATTGGCTTTGACCGTGTTAGAGACTTTCTGAATTAGGATTAATTGTGTAAAGCGTTACTGAACTTGACCTAAACATTTATCTCTTTTTTTTTGAGTTACTTGTAATGTATGGAAACTAGTATTAATTTTTGGTATTATTGCTATAGGTGCATTCATTGCAAGTAAATCTAAATATGTTACCAAAAAAGGTCACTGTAATGGGCATTTCCGATTATCACTCATGTAAAGTTCAAATCAAAACAAAACGAAACGAAACAAAACAGAATCAACCATATTGAGATTTTATGCATCCACTTTACATTTTTATTATGCTAAAGCCCTTTCTAAGATATATGGGTGAAAAGGTCTATGTACTTGGTGCTGGCAGTACAAAGTATGGCAAATTACATGAGAGTATTATTGAAATAGCCTTGAACGCTTCGAGAGATGCCATTGAATCAGCTGGTATAACTCCAAGAGACGTGAAAGCGGGATATATTTCAAATGTCTTTGGTGTGGCTGATAAACAAGTGCACATGGCTCCTGTAATTATGAGTAACCTTGGGATCCCTGATGTACCTGGCCTTACCATTGAATCTGCTTGTGGTTCTGGCTCAGTAATGTTTAGAGAAGCATTTGCAAATGTATCTGCTGGATTTTATGATTGTGTTTTAGCACTGGGAGTTGAAAAAGTAACTCATACCAGTACAGTTGAAAGCACGACACTCTTTTCTTATTGTTCTGATTTTTTTTATGAGGGGGGTAACGGAGCATCATTTCCCGGTCTTTTTGGTTCTATGGCTAGAGCCTATCTTGCTACTTATAAAGCGACAGAGGAGGATCTGGCCAGAGTTGCTGTTAAAAATCATGAAAATGGTTTTCTTAATCCAAAAGCCCATGTTAGGAAGAAGATTACTGTAGAAGATGTGTTAAAATCTCCTGTGGTCGCCTCTCCACTAAAGTTATATGATTGCTGTCCTTTCTCTGATGGTGCCTCAGCTGTCATATTATGCAATGAGGAATTCGCAAAAAAAAGCGGAAATCCATATATGGAAGTAGTGGGTTCAGGTAGGGGCGCATCACCTGCTTCAGTCCAATCTAGAAAAGATATTACCACTATTCCAAGTACGGTTGAAGCGGCCCGTCAAGCTTATAAAATGGCAAATCTGTCTCCAAAAGATATCGATTTTGTTGAAGTACATGATTGTTTTACCATAGCCGAATTAATAGACATCGAAGATCTAGGATTCTTTCCAAAGGGATCTGCTGCTCAGGCTGTTAGAGAAGGACGTACCAGATTAAATAGTGATATTACTGTTAATCCCTCTGGAGGGTTAAAATCTAAAGGTCATCCAATAGGAGCAACTGGTGTTGGCCAAGTTGTAGAAGTATTTGAGCAATTTACAAATAAAGCTGGAGAACGAACGGTTAAAGATGCTGAGATAGCCATGACTCATAATTTTGGTGCTACCGGGGCTAGCGCAGCTGTACATATATTCAAGAAAATAAAATAGGCGGTGATATTGTAATTGACCCAATCAAAGCCAAAGAATCAAAGCTCCCGAGAACGGTTCATCGAATTTGCAAAGAAGGGGAACATACTTCTTAATCAGTGCAATAAATGCAATAATATTATATTAGAAACCGTATATTATTGCGACAAATGTTTTTCCAGCTCTTTTAAACAAATATCATACCCCGGTAAGGGTACAGTTGTAACATTTACAATTCAAGCAGTCGCGCCAGAAGGATTTGAAGATGTCAATTCGTATGCTTGGGTTATTTTTAAATTAGATGATTGTGACATAAATGTTTCCGGGTTTCTGCCTGGAATATCTTCTCCTTCTGATTTGCCATTGGGTTCTAAAATCAAAGTGATTGATTTCCATGAAAAACATGGTTTAATATTGCAAGAATATCCATAGTTTAATGTTGTAGCACCCTAGCTAAATTTAATCCTCCTTTTTGTTTACAGAGTTTAACATTTGTTTTTAACAAATGTTATGATTACTGATGGTTTGATGGAAAAAAGTGGCCAGTTCTATTATGATGTTAACAGCGCTATCTCTGTGATAAATACACAAATTTCGCAACTCAAACTAATGGATAAAAAATTTTCTAATATAGATGCTAATTTTAGCTCCAAAATAACTCAAAATATAAAATCAGGAAATAATGCACGTGCAAATATCATAGCAAATGAGTTATCTGCTATGAGAAGACTTAGAAAGAACACTCACAATGCAACTACGGCCTTAGAAGTAGTTGCAATCCGATTCACTACAATAACCGAATTCTCAACTATCATGGATACAATTAACCCGACAGTAGAAATGCTCCAAGATATTCAGAAAGATCTTTCAAAGGCTGTTCCGTCTGCAACCGATGTTTTGAATGACATTCATACACTAACTGGCGATGTATTAATTAATTCTAATATTAACACCGATGCTGGTAAAATAGCATCTGTGATCGATAAAGATGCCTTGGCCATTTTAAGTGATGTTCAAAATAGTTTGGAAGACGAAGCAAAAGAAAAACTACCGGAAGTTCCAGTTTCTGTAATTTCAAAGAGACCTAGTATTAATTTAAAGGATGATATACTCAACAGCGGACAAGTATTATTAGAAAGCTAGGTTTTCATCAAACCTGAGCATCTTATCCTTATCCTGATTGATAGTTTTATTTATATACTAATAATAAGACTGCTCTTTGTAATTGAGGTATACATATCTGCCCCCATCCGAAACTAAACGCGGAGTTTTGGAATCCACATCCAAACGAGTAAGAATGATTTTTTCAGTAATGGCCAGCCCTAATCGAATTGATATCTTGCGCATTCTTAATAATAAAGGACCTTTAACCTACTCTGAATTAAAATCACTAGCAGGATTCAAATCAAAGAAAGAATCTGGGAAATTTGCATATCATTTAAGAAAACTATTGAGACAATCCTTGGTAGGTCTGAATAAGGGAGAAAGGAGGTATACCATCACTAATCTAGGTAAATTGGTATTAAACTTGGCTAGACAGATAGAAGAGAAATCTATAGTTGAAAGTGGAAAGATGTATGTTAGAACCAGCCATCAGACCATCGAAGAATTCAATCCACACAAGATAATTCAATCCCTGGTTAGAGAAGCAAATATGTCTTTAGAACAAGCTACAAAAATTACTGAAGAGGTGGAAAATAAAATATATAAACTCTCAACTTCTTACTTGACATCTAGACTAATAAGAGATTGTGTAAATAATGTATTGTTAGAGCATGGTTTAGAGGAACAAATGAATAAGTTAATTAGAATCGGAGTTCCCATTTTTGACTTAAGTAAAAAATTCCTCCATAGTGATAATTCATTGAGAAATGGCATAAACGACCTGATTACAGATGTTTCTGAAAAAGTCTTTTCTGATTATTTTGCAAATAATTTTCAAAAAGACATTATGGATATGCATTATAGTGGTGAGGTTCATTTAGATGCATTAGGTCATTGGGGCATAGGCGCCGATACGGTTTTTGTTGATATCGAAGAAGTAAACAAGAACTTGAACCTCAAAAGCCATTTTCTTTTTTTACCTAGGACTACGCATGCTCATAAATTAAATATTACATTGCCTATCTTGGTTTCATTACTTCAAAGAGAGGTTTCCAGAGAGATAGTCATAGAAAACATCGATAAAATTTTTGGTGGTTATACTATTGATAAAATATCTGATTATTTTTCACTTTCATTGATTTCATCTTCTGTATCAATGCAGTATACAGGATCTCCATTTATAACACTGGTTTTGAGTGGAAATGAAAATAGCGAGCGTTTGTTCCAAATGCTAAGTGGATATTTGTCTTATATAGAGCAAGTATCTGTGCCCAATTTTGGACTTTTTATAACATTTGCAAATTCTTTATCTAATGACTTATTGTCCTTACTTACAAAGATCATAAAGTTAGGTGGTAGAATATCTCTCTCACAAAAATCCGTTCGTAGTAGTAGAGGTATTCATAAGATGCATCAAGATATGGGGTTACCGATCGTCGCACTACATTCACTTTCTATAAATCTGCCACGTCTAGCTTATCAGTCAAATAAAGATGAAACCTATTTTAGGACTAAATTAGCCTTGTTAATGAGGCCCTCGGTAAGTACTTTATTACTAAAGAAGGAGATATTATTAGAAAATATTAGGCAAGATATATTACCTGCTCTATCCCATACCATGGGCTTTCCACACTTGGGTTCTACTTCTATAATCGTTAACTTAACTGGGTTAGATGAATCTATTTATGATATTTTGGGATTTTCTAAAGACGTGGGATTTGATATCGTAAAGAAAGTGGTTAAAACGGCTAACGACGTACTACTTGATTTCGGCCAGCATAACACAGACAAATTTGGCGTTTCCATCATAAATGATTCTAGTTCAACAAGATTTGTTGATCTTGATTCAGAGAAATTTGGTAAATTGACTCACGATTTTAGATCATATTCACAAGGACTAGTTATTACCAAAAAAATGCTGGATGATGGAGATTCATTATCTAAAAATCTAATTGAATTGGATAATCTTATGGCTGGAGGTTTGTACGTAAAACTACTCACTAGTGATGTTTCTCCTCAGGAAATGGTGGAATTGCTACAAAAATCCATTCATGTTATTCCCTACTTCGATATATTTGAGGAGAATCGCATATGTTCTATATGTGGGTCTCGAGTGGCTAGTAGCGATGTTTGTTCTATATGTGGATCTCGAAATATTGTCACATTTAGCTAATCCATTATTAAGTATATGTTAAATAAAGCCCATCCATTTAGAATCCTAGTCATTTTTTATATACTGGTAGATTATTCATAATTATTTAATACTAGTTTCATGGTAATATGAAAGTCTATTACATGGGGTATACTTTCAGCCTGGATGTAAGTTCTTATTTGAAACTCGCTTATTCATAAAATTAGCAATCGAAATTAATATAAACGATCTATAAATAATATATAAATATTATATGGCTGAAACTGATCTTCATGATTCAAAAAATAAAACCATTGTACATATAAAAAAAAGAAATAGTACAATAGTGGATTTTGAGCAATCAAAAATATCGAATGCAATTTACAAAGCATTGGTTGCAGCTGGTAAACCCGATCATAAATTGGCTGAATTACTTGCATCAAAATTGGTAAATAAAATTATTAAAAATGGATACTTGGAGTCCATTCATAAAGATCATGTTTTGAGCGTCGAAGATGTTCAAGATATGGTTGAATCAATTTTAATTGAAGAAGGTTTGGCTGAGACCGCTAAGGCTTACATCCTATATCGTCATGAAAGAAGAAAACTAAGGGAAATGAAAATGAAGATCTTAAATAAAAAAGATCTTGACGAAGTGGATAAAACCCTGGATGTCAATTCACTGCGTGTTCTGTCTTCAAGATATTTATTGAGGGATAATGGTGGTGAAATTATCGAAGGTCCAAAGCAATTATTTGAACGAGTCGCAATATTGGTTGCTATAGCGGATATTATTCATGACTCTCGAGTATATGATTTTCATGATAATCATACTCAGACTTTATCCGAAGCAGAATCATATTATAAAAAATTAGATGATTTCGATAGCAAGTTAAAAATTGGCAGTTATTATTTTAATAAATATCATTTTGAAGCATTAATCAGATCATATATTGATGAGGCCAAACTGGGAAGAATGAAGTTAAGCTTTAAAGAGCTTTTACGATTGATTGCAGAAGGAAAAATGAGCAATTATAGCAACAAAATAACGGAATACTATAATTTGATGGTTTCTAATGAGTTTCTTCCTAATACCCCAACTCTTATGAATGCTGGTGCCAGATTGGGGCAACTATCTGCCTGTTTTGTTCTTGATATGCCTGATGATATGTATTCTATTATGAAATCATCCACTGATGCAGCAATGATTTTTAAATCTGGAGGAGGTGTGGGAATAAATTATTCTGACTTGAGACCGGAAGGGGATATAGTTGCATCTACTAGTGGTGTTGCATCTGGACCAACTTCTTTTATGCAAATTATCGATTCAATTACAGACGTAGTTAAACAAGGTGGAAAAAGGCGTGGTGCAAATATGGGTATTTTGGAATCTTGGCATCCTGATATTGAAAAATTCATTACAATGAAAACGAAACCAGGGATGTATGAAAATTTTAACGTAAGTGTAGGAAT
>JBGTFK010000022.1:0-11179 GCA_041747305.1 Candidatus Nitrosocosmicus sp. | reverse complement strand
ATCCTCCACCATCCTCACCATCAGGCCCTGCAGCACCCATACAAAATGATGGAGTCTTAGAACAATCTGACAAACCAAATAAAGGCAGCGTGATGAATTTGCCAAATAGCAATGAGAGGACTTTAAAATAACAACAAACTTCTTTTGAATTCAAATGGATGGATAGTCGATGCGGTCAATAATCAATAGAACCTACCTTAGAGGACTGATATCGTCCTGAAGCCCACCGGGCCCATATTATCTTAATTCCGTTAAATGAACAGACTAGTAATAATATATCTATAATAACAACAAAAAAACTAAATATGAACAGATTAACGAATGAATAAGAATCATCCTGTCATTATGATTGGAATTATATCGATGATATCGATAGTTAGTTATTTAACCATCGCATCTGCTCTCCCAAGTTATGCCTTTGGTGAGATATTGAAAAAATCAGTTTTGATTAAAGACAAAGGAGAAAACCTCCAAAAATCTATAACAATTGCTAATATTAGTGACAATAAGGTAGTCAATAATGAGAGAACATTTCAATTCAAAATGGCACCTGAATTTCATAAAATTGGAGAAAGTATTAACACGAATGATAGTATACCAATAACCATCGCTTCTCTGAAAGGGAAAGTAGTACTTATCAACTTTTGGACTTACAGTTGTATTAATGTTCTCAGGACACTTCCATATCTTATCGACTGGGATGCAAAATATTCTGATAGTGGATTAGTCATAGTCGGTGTTCATTCACCGGAATTTGATTTTGAAAAAAATGCCGATAATGTAAAATATGCAGTGCAAAGATACGGTATAAAGTATCCGGTCCTTCAGGATAATGTACATGGTACCTGGAATGCATACGAGAACAACTATTGGCCTAGAATGTATCTTGTAGATGCTCAAGGATATATAAGGTATGATAAGATTGGTGAGGGTACCTATGACCATACAGAAAAGGTAATTCAGTCTCTTTTAAACGAGAGAAATGCCGATAAAGATATTAAAAATGCAGATAATAATATTTATTCTTATAATAACAATAGTAATATAGTTAAAAATACTTCTAAAAGTAACGTTAATAGTTTTCTCTCACAACCTGTAGACTTTTCAAAAATAAAAACACCTGAATTATATTTTGGAAATCAATCATCTCGTTCAGCAATAGGAAATCCAGAAGGTCTTCATTCTGGTCAGGCTATAAATTATTTCCTACCGTCTTCATCTTCATCGACGTCAAATTCAAACGTCAAACCTAACATAATATATTTAGAAGGACAGTGGAAAAGCAATCCTGATAATGTAGAATTGGTAAGTAATACCGGTCGTATACTACTGAATTATTCGGCAAAGTCGGTTAACATCGTAGCTGGCATTAATAGTAGCGACAATAGTCAAAATCAAAATCAAGTAACCGTTTATGAAAACAATTCTTTGATATTGGGCAATTCAAAAGGAATTGACATTGGAAATAACAGTGAATTTACTATTGATGAGCCAAGATTATACAACATAGTTGATCAACAATCGTATAGCAGTGATAATCATACGCTTTTAGTGGACATAAAAGGAAAAGGAATCCAAGCATATGTATTCACATTTGGATAAGATACTGCATCACTATATCTATCACCAATCTACATTTGAAAAAATGTAAAATAAGTTGACCTATGAAAAATAGAACTACTCTATGAAACGGATATCATCCTGAAGCCCACCGGGCCCGTATAAAATTTGAATATAATTTGAGATTCAATTCATCTATAAACGGAGATAGTCTGGATTAGAATTGATACAATATTATAAGTCAGGAACATAATCACATTTATCAATCTTTATAATGCCGTGTAAAAATTGTAAACGGACACTAATAACATTTAATAATCAAAAGATTTGTCCAAAATGTGATAATCTTGACCAGTAAACAGAACTTGTTAATTGAGATATTTATGAAAGTTCCGTAATTAATAAATGTAGTAAATTTTGTCTCTGTAAAGCGTGACATCCAGACAATTAGTTTCTTTCTTTTAGTTTACTATAACAGTTTGCTATATCTGTGTATAAAATGCGTCGAATTTGGTAAGAATAATATTAAAATATATAGTAATAGTATAGAATTCAAATTTTGAGGTATTGAAATAGGAACTCATATACAAATTGTAATGCATAATAAAACTGATCGAAAATGGGAGAAGGTTTCATTAGAGTTGCTGACACTAAAGACATACCACCATCACAAATGAAAGAAGTTCAAGTTGACGGTGAAAGCGTATGTATTGCTAATGTTGACGGAAAATACTACGCCATCAGTAGTATTTGCACACATGAAGGGGGGCCTCTAGCAGATGGCACTCTCGATGGATATGAAGTAGAATGTCCTTGGCATAATTCAAAATTTGATGTAAGAACAGGAGAGGTAATAAGCCCACCAGCAAATGAACCAGAACCTGCGTATGAAGTAAAAATAGAAGGTAACAACATATTGATTAAGATACAAGGTAAAAGTAAATCATCTCCCCGATCTGAGCTAGAATTATTGGAAAAAATTAAAGTGGAGGGAACCGATGTAATGTCATTCAAGTTTAGTAAACAGGATAATTCGGTAGAAGATGATAAAACAACACTACTATCAGACTATAATGCAGGTCAATTCGCCTTTTTTGATATAGGCGGTGTCAATAGTGATCCCAAAGGTCCGATTAGACATTTTACCATTTCTTCATCTCCAACGGAGGACTTCATAATGTTCACAACCCGGATAAGGGATTCTCCATATAAAAAGAGGCTTTCTGCATTAGAGGAGGGAGCCAAAGTCGAGATTAGGGGTCCTGAGGGACAATTTGTATTGCATGATGATTATTCAAAGCCGGCTGTGTTTCTTTCCGGTGGAATAGGTGTTACTCCATTTAGAAGTATGATAAAATATGCTACAG
Source organism: Candidatus Nitrosocosmicus sp. (assembly GCA_041747305.1). Taxonomy (GTDB): domain Archaea; phylum Thermoproteota; class Nitrososphaeria; order Nitrososphaerales; family Nitrososphaeraceae; genus Nitrosocosmicus. The sequence continues at coordinate 8,252 of JBGTFK010000022.1, read as the reverse complement.
ATAAACAACTACCCTTAAAAATAATAATGTTTGATTCAAATAGGGATCCGGATAACATCCTTTTCAAAAAAGAGTTTGATGATTGGACAACATTAAACAAAAATCTAAAGATCATATATACTGTTAGTGAAGACAAACATGATGAGGATCAATCAAATGTCAATAATGGTTGGAAAGGAGAGTATGGGAGAATAAATAAAGCAATGATTCTAAAATACCTCGACAGTACCTTATCAAACAATTCAATATTCTATATTTGCGGTCCTCCAAGCATGTTAAAGGCTATGCAGTCATTATTACAGGACGAATTAAAAATTTCAAAAGAAAAAATCAAGGTGGAAGAGTTTACGGGTTATTGATACAGTAATACAAGAAAACATTAAATTTGTTGGAGCTAAGAAATCTAAGGATAGTACGGAGAGAGACCCAACTCCTTTCTGATTTTTTCGCTCCGTTTGTTGCAATAGATCATCTTCAAAGACTAGACCGAGATAAAAATAATTAATTTTGGCTTGAATAAGAAACACTATCAATCACGACGATAGAAGAATTATTAACTTTATTTCCATAGTTGGTTACGAACTAAATAATTTTTTTTGTAGAAGATGTGAGAAATATGATTATGATAAAAAGATAAAGTAAATAAAACATTAATTGTCTTTAACTTGTTTCATTTAAAGGGCTTTTTTTATAATTTCGTTTGTTTTTTCTTCTCCTTCCTTAATCGCATTCTTGATTGTTTCTGGTGAGAAATCTGCGTTTTCAGACATATGAGGATATAGTTCTTCACGTTTTACATGATAAATTTCTTTAATCTCTGCTCCATGTTCTTGTTTGTATATTTTATATTTTTGACGTATTCTCTTGAGTTGTCTTTCGTCTGTTTGTAATTTATCAACGTTTTTTTCTACTATTTGATAAAGTTCATCAATATAATCCAAATACCTTGATATTACCTTTGACATTTGTATATTGTGTTCTGTTTTATCAGAAAACATAATATCCCTAGCTCTGTGATAAACTTCGGGTATATTCTTTGGCAAATTATCTATGTTCTTTGGATAATTTTCTACGATGATTATTCTTTTATCCCTTACTGGTGAAGCTGCTATAACCTCTCTTAATGGAGTGTTACTAAGTAGGCTGCCATCCCATGCAAAGACTCCGTCTTTTACTTCTATCCAACGAAAGTTATATGATGGATAGGCCGATGTCGCAAGGATGTGTTTAGCAGTTATTTGCTCTTTATAACTATCAAATGTTAAAGGTCGTGCGTTTAAAACATTTACGGCTGTCAAAATTAAGCGTGCATTAGAATTTCCTCCTGGTCTCAATTTGTCATAATTGATGTATCTTTCTAGGGTTTTTGCTATCGGTGAATGATCATATAGAAAGGTCCATTTTTGCGGTGTAAAATATTCTGGATCCTTTAAAGCGTATTCTGGTGCCCACCTAGGGATAAACATTTTACTATTTCCAAAAATTACAGAACTGTAAAAGGACTTTATTTGCTTTACTTTTACCTCCACTTCAATTCCTTCCGAAGAATCGGTTTCTTTTATTCCTGCTACGGCTGCAGATAAAGGTGAATGAAATGGGTAATAGTAAAACTTGGAAGGTATTTGCAATGGTTTCATATACTGGTTCCAAACAGAAAATGGAGAAAGTTTATCGATATCTGCAAAGCCTTCAGATAGTTCCATCCAAAAATCCTCTAAGAGCTGATCCGTATTTCCATCCCTTTTACTTCCAGCTATTATTGCGGCGTTTATACCACCAATGGAAGTACCTGCAATCACATCCAATTTGATATTACTTTTTACGAGAGCTTTATAGACACCACAGCCAAAAGCACCAATAGAACCACCGCCCTGAAGTATCAATACATTTTCGATGGTATTATCAGACATAGTCAAATAGTCTCTCCTTAGACATGTAATTACTTGCTATTATTTTTTTACTTGTCATCTCTCGTTCTCACTCTACATGATGTTTGTGAATTAATTGATCATAAAAACCGACTGATTTTATATTTACAAATCTCAAGCATACCGTACCTTGACAGCTCCCTTCCAAAACCACCTTTTTTAATCCACCAAAAGGAACTCTAGAATCTGAAGCTACAACATTATTAACAGAAACCATACCTGACTCGATAATGCTTGAAAGTCTTTCTGCCTCGTCTAAATCTTGAGTCCATATACTTGCTCCTAGACCATAGTCTGAATCATTTGCAATTCTTATGGCTTCCACATCATCACTAGCTACAATAATCGGAGCAACGGGGCCAAATGCCTCTTCTTGAGATATAGACATTTTTGGTTTAATATTCTTGAGAACTGTTGGTCTGTAAAAATAACCTTTTTTTCCTATCTGTTCTCCTCCCGTGAGAACTTCAACACCTTCTTTAATTGAGGTTTTAACCTGAGAATCTATTTTCTTTAGGCTACTAGCATTTACAAGAGGTCCCATATCAGTACTATCCGATAAGGGATCGCCTACATTAAACGTTTCAGTTTTTTGAGCGGATTTTTCAATGAATTCGTTAGCGATATCTTTTACCACAATAAAACGCTTTGAAGCTACGCAAGCTCTGACCACAATTTATAAAACGTCCCTTTATAGCACCGTCGGATGCTTTCTCAATATTTGCGTCATCACATACTATGAAAGGATCACTTCCTCCCAACTCTAATACCGTTTTCTTTACTTGAGATGTGGCCCTTTGTGCAACTTTTGCACCTATTGGAACGCTCCCTGTAAATGTTACAGCGTTAATATCCGAATCAATTAGTGACTCTGCAATCCTTGAGTCACCTATTAGTGTTTGAAACACTCCTTCTGTATCCCTATATTGTCGAAAGCATTTTCCATATTGATTCCACATTGCATAGTAGCACTAGATGGCTTTAACACAATTGTATTACTAACCATTAGTGAAGGTGCCGCAAATTTTAATGCTTGCCAGTAAGGAAAGTTCCACGGCATTATACTGCCTATTACTCCAACAGGCTGAAATTTTATCACGGTTTTCCTTGCATCCGTATTTATAATTTCGTCTGTAGAAAGGATCTGTCCATTATCTGTGTAATACTCCATCGCCCAAGCACATTTTTCAACTTCGGATCTAGCTTCTTTTATCGGCATACCCATCTCATTTGTGGCTGTCCTAGCAAGGCTTTCTTTGTCTTTTCGTAATTCATTAGCAAAAGCATGGAGAAAATCTATTCCTTTGTTTACATCTTTTTTCCACTCTTTAAATGCAATTTGGATTTCTTTACTTTATTGTTTATCTGACCTTTGGTCATAATTTTGTATTGGTTGATAGCATCTTCTGTTGTAGGATTTATAGTCTCAAATTCCATCGCTGAAAATGCTGAAGAATTTATCATGGATTTATTACACCTCTACCTACAATTTTGCCATCTTTTAACATCGTCAGTGCTTGTGTTGTCTGATCAAGTTTGAATCGATTTGAAACTAGCGGTTTTATTACTCCTCTTTTTGCTAATGAAACTAATTCTACCAAATCATTTATCGTTCCAGTATATGATCCAATTAACCGATATGCTCTTGTTGGCATACTTACTAGACCCAATTTTAATTCGCCACCAAATAGGCCTACCAAAACTAATCTTGCTCTTCTTCTAAGAAATTGCATATCAACCTCTACGGTTTTTGATGCATTGACAAAATCAATTACCGCATCAGCACCAAGATTGTTGGTTAATTCCATTATTGCCTTTACAGAATCTTGTTTTTTTGAATTAATTATATCATTGGCACCGCTATCCTTGGCCGTTTTTAATTTGTCGTCGTCGATATCCAGCGCAATTATCCTAGCGCCAGTAACTGCTTTTGCTAGCTGTATAGCCATCAAGCCTAATCCTCCTGTGCCAACAATCACAACATTGTCATTTGGTTTTAGATTAGCATTCTTTACTGCTCCATATGCAGTTAGCGCAGAACACGATAACGTTGCAGCTACATCCATATCCAAATCATCATTTATTTTTACTAGATATTTGTAACTTGGTACTAAAACATACTCTGAATACCCTCCATCTACATAGACGCCTAATGATCTCGGTTTATCACAAAGGTTTTCCTCGCCACTTCTACAAGCAGGACATAAGCCTTCACCTATCCAAGGGTATACAATAACTTTTTCATTTTTGCTAAATCCTTCGGCTTGATCTCCTAGACTTTCTATTGTACCTGCAATTTCATGACCTGGAGTCAACGGATATTTTACTCCTCTGTCAGTTGTTTTTAGGGTTTGTCCATCAAGCCCTTCATATCCTCCCTCCCACAAATGAATATCGCTATGACAGACCCCAGAAGAATGAACTTTAACAAGAACCTGTGGCCCTATAGGTTTGGGAATGTCAAGTTGTTGCACTTCCAAAGGTTCATGTGGTTTAGTAATTCTTGCAGATTTCATATAGATGTTAGGAAGTTACTGCATATAAAGAATGATCAATAGGAATAGTAGAAACTAAAAGATGTCACTAGATATTTTTTTTATAAATATTAACTCATTATTGTTGGTAATAATTGGTCAATATTTTCATTTATGGAGTTTCTGTTAAATAATAATATACTTTATTTTATTATCATCTTATAAATGGATTTATTTTTGGCATATGTGCCCTTAATTTCTCTTATAATAGTCGCTGGGCTTTTTGTTGTGGCGATAGTAAATTTTTCACTTTTAAGAAAAAATATGCAAAAGCAAAGTGAACAGTGGATAAAAAATTTGAAACTACAAAGTGAACAGCAGATTTATTCTAGAATAATGGATGTAAGGCTTAAACTTGAAAACACCGAATCATTCACTAAGATGGCAAAGGAAAGTCCTATTTTTGTGGAGCGATTTTCTTTAGTTGATAGTCCAGACGAATATTATATTATAGTGGCATTTCTAGACTTATTTGAATTCTTATTCGCGCTTAATAAAAGAGACATGATTGATACTGATGTATGGATTCGCTGGAAAGGTCTTGCGAAAACAATAATGACTATACCGAAATTTAAGAAAGTATGGGATAAAACAAATCCTATTCACTCTGTTGAATTCAGAAATTTCATGAATTCTCTGTGAATGTCATAATTTTGACATTAAATAGAAAAGTAACGCAAATAAGTTATAATTTGGCTGAACCATCACTCGACAAACTAGCAACTATTAGCTTTCTAAAACTTCGAAAAGAAGTAATAAACAAGAGGATCAAATCGAGTCAAATGTAAGAATAAAATGAAACACCAATATCAAGACAGATTTGCTTTGAGGAACCAATCTTGTCCTGAAGACTGCTGAGATGATTTACTAAAATCTAAAAGTGGATTTATAGTTATAGATAAGTTTCATTTTAAGCAAATAATTTGCGCAAAAGACTAGTAATTTATCTATTACGAAACCCACCGGGCCCGCCTTCATTTTAGTAACAGTTTATTGACGAATAGTAAGTCTAGTATAATCTAGTTGCACTAAAGATCAAATGGTTTTTTAATAGTTGAGAATGATATCCGCGTAAAACCGATTGATAAGATAGTCTAGAGGCAGGATTCATAGTTGTTAAAAAAATTAAGTCTCAAGTATATTATTTGTATTTTATGACATGCATGAGTAGGGATATACTATTTATCTCATATCATCGATTACGTATGCATTTGGTGAATTGTAGCCTTGCTCATTGGGTTTGTACATTGATACGCCTTGCAAATCTGTTTTAAATCCGTCATTTAACATTGTTTTGACTGCATTATGACGTTCCATGTTGACTCCAGCATTGATTTTTGAAATACCCTTTTCTGATGCTAGTTGTTTAACTGCCGACAGTAACTCCGCAAATTTCCATTTTGCATCTTCACTTGGTAACACTGCTCCAAATTTGATATAACACACATCACTTCCCGCTTCAGTTCCTGCTCCGTAATGACATACTGCTAACCCAAATGCTTTTTCATCTCTGTGCATATTGTCGTATAAAACTATAGTATCTCCCAGTTTTTGATTATGTGTTGCTCTAATCTCCTTTCGCAAATCCAATCCCTCATAGATATGGCTTGTAAGGTGTAGGCAGTCTTCTAAAACAGATACTTGTTTGTCTTTTGATATTTCAGAAAATCTTTTGATAAAATGTTTTCCCTTTGTAGTATTATTCTCTGTTTCCTCTTTTGTTTCAGGAACGTCTTTTATGTTCTTTGACATTATGGCAGTAAGAAATCTCGGCCAAAAACCATATTTTTGGTAAAGATGAATATGTTTTGTACTATGGGCAAACGTAAACAGCCCAGCATATCTTATATTCATTTTTTTGAACAGATCCATCGTTGGACTAAGAAGTATATTTGCAATTCCTTTATTCCAAAACTCAGGATGTATGCACAATGGACCAAAAAATCCCACACTCCCCCAATTTGTTATAAAATTAAACCCCACCAATCTACCATTAACTTCTGCAGCAATGGTAAGATCCGGATCAGCATGAAAACGAGTTTTAACATAATCTGCATCACCAAAACAAGTCATTGGATCAGCAAGACCCATAAAGGTCCCAAAAGAAAGCCTCAGTATTTTGTCTGCTTCCTCAAGATCGCTGTCTTGTAGACGTCTTATGATGACATCCATGTACTCTAGAATAGCTGACAATTACTTAAATAATATGTAAATATCAATTTCTGAATAATATCTCATCTTCTTTCTGAAATCTAATGGAAATCATTTCAAGCATGATGGTTATCTGTTAACTAATAGATCTTCGTTTCTAATAATTTAAGGTTTGAATATCAATGGATTATCACTTTTTCATCAGGTAAATAATTGTACATATTGCTCATATGTTAAGTATTTTGAATAAGGTCCTTGTTGATTAAAAGTTTTAAAATATCAAATAAAGAAACGTAATTTTCTCATCGATATTTGGATATTCGTATTATATTTATCTGTAAAAGATGAATAGTATCATAGAGATAAGATAGAGAAAAGGTTTTAGACTCGTAATATATCTATTACGAAACCCACCGGTCGCGGTCCTAACAATATGCTTTAATATTAAAATATCTTAATAACAATCCTATTAAACACCTTTAATAAATTTCTCTGGACAAACTATAATTGACTTGACTTTTTATTTCGACGAGAAATCATGCCTATATAATTTGCAGCCATATGAATACTATGAGCGACAATTTTGAAGTAGATACTGGAAAAAATTCAAATAAAAGTTCAACAAATGTTGGTTCAGCATTCTCATGTGAAAAATGTGGTCAAACTTTTAAATCCAGATAGGAATTAAAGGAGCATTCTACCACAGCACATTAAATCAAATATATCTTGTTTTACTAGTTAAAGTAGTTCTTAATATAATATAACTCGATACTATAATAATGTTAGAAGTAAATAAAAACGTTAATTCACAATATAGGAATATAATTGATTGGCTGAAAAAGGATCCAGTCTGCAATGTGGACGAAACAATAGATGATGACAATACGGTTTCTATAATTAATACTAGTTATTTTGAAGATTTTAAAATTGGAGTATATGTTTATAAAAATGATTTTGGAAGAGTTGAAATAATATCGAGACCTCGTCTGTTAACTCAAGATGTCGAAAGAGCGAAATATTGTATGGATGCTAGTTAGTGTTCTTCTTTATCTCAATTATCTATCTAGTCCGTTATATCGATTTTCGAATTCTTTTTCTATGAACTGAATCAGTTTTTTATCTAAAACCCGAGTTTTATAGCCACAGGTAAGGCATAAAAAGTATACTTTTGGCGGACTTGCTTTGCGAGGTCTTCCATGGAAATTCATATATCGCGTAATCCAGTATTTTGGTCCCTGCTCGATGCAAAAAGGACAGACGATAACTGTAGTTACTTCGTCTAAATCTTTTGAAATAGACACGATAGAGGTAATACAAAGCTCTCAACGTATTTATATATTGAATTGAATGACACATGAGAACCTATAAGATTCTACTGGAATGTTAATGTTACCAGTTTCGTCACAGAAGCCAATTGCATTGGTTATAGGTTTTTTTAAATACCATGACTTCTACGCTCAATCTATTTATTTATGTTAAATTGTAAAGGTAAATGTAGCATACACAAAGCTAGTAGATCTCTTAAAAATAGTCACTATTCACATTATCTATCTAACCATAAAAGATGTCAAATTTGTCAGATCTTTTTGAAATGGGATAAAGATTCTAGATGTCCTTGTTGTAAAAGTAAGTTAAGGAC
>JBGTFK010000021.1:0-19181 GCA_041747305.1 Candidatus Nitrosocosmicus sp. | reverse complement strand
ATGGAGAATATTCTCGTTATGACCACCTGGATCACAAGAGTTCCAAGGTGAAATTAAATCAAAAGGTTCATGCTGGTGAAGAGATATCTAAAATTGGATTGACAGGTTATACCTATATTCCGCATTTACACTTTCAAGTATATGTATACACAGGATATAATATTTGGACCGATTTTGAAACAATAGAGATCAAGAATTTTAAAAATATTTTATAAATCAGCTCTTGATAAAGATGTCTCAGCCCATCAATCAATATAATGGTAAATGTCAATTTCCAAATGGTGAATGTCCAGGTGGTGGTTTTTAATAAAGACGAAAGTCGAATATCAAGATCAAGTAAGACTATCAAATACACACAAATCATTTCATGTCAAGTAGTAATTAATATTAATTTATGATAGAAAGACACGCAATGATCAGTTAAACCTCTTGACAGTAACAGAATAAATAGTGTTGTTAGGCAGTTATTCGGGCTGTTTCATGAGGTTTAAATTTATTCCACATAATCCCAAATATAGCGCCTAGAACTAAATAGAACATAACCATTGTACCAAAAGTAACGGCTCTGAATGCGTTGACCAGATCCATCGGAGCAGTTATTTCATCAGGATTTGCTGGAAATATTGCATAAATAGAAGCAACTAGACCCAGATAAAAGACAGGAATTATATACTTAATGTAACTAATTCTTCGTAACTTATGCATGAGAATAGTGACGCCCAAAGCTATTAATCCAGATGCCAGTTGATAGCTAGTATACAGACTATCTCTTAATCCAATAGTCTCCGGATCTCCCACAGCAGGCGGATTTGCAGGATATTTGATAAAAGGAACAACATATAATGATAAACACATTATCGCTGCTAGAATAAGTGCTTTTTTCCTATCGTCCGGAGAAGGCAGATACTTTCTTGATATCACATAAACAATCCCTAAAATCGCTCCATATGTTAACCCTAAGAATGCACCTGCAGCAAAGGTTCCTTCCTTTTGCCACACCCTGTAAGTACTTAGTTCATCAAAATCAACTACTTCCCCAGATGCAATACTGTTATCCACCTCAATTCCTATAGCCTGATCGATGAATGGCTCTGCAACATAGTAATTAACACCTGCTAAAATTAGTCCAGCTATAACACCAGACAAAAGAGATATGAAAATAAATGTTAAAGATTTCATGTTCTATGACCTACTTTGAATATGGATATAAAATGACAAATATCAATGGCAAGGGAAGCCCGCTGCATGTCTTATATCATGAGTAAATTCATGAAGCCACATTGTGTCATATGCTTCAGTTCCCTGTACCAAACTAAATAATTGGCCTTTATCATATCCGACCATGTAAACGCTAAAAACTGCAATAATGGCTAAAATTACTAGTGAAAACTTTGGAATTCCATCTTTTTCTACAAGCCTTTGATCATGATGTAGACTCACAAATGCCTTTTCCATTTCCGAGTTATATAAATGATTGTATGGTTTATCCAATAGTAGTTTATACTAAAAGAGTGTAGAAGGGTGTTATTCTGTTATGTAAAAACTCTTGAAAATTGTCATAGGAATTAACTAGCCAGGGAGTTAGAAAGGATAAAATCAACGTTATCCTGTCCTATCGAAGGGAACAGAGAGCTGCAAATTTGAATACTCGATGTTCATCTTATTTTATCCTTCTACAAAATAAATTATTGAATGATTTATCCAATATATTATGATAAGGACTATATAGGAAGTTGATAGCAATAAAAGTAACACCAAAATCTACAAAAAACGTGAATTTTTGTGGACAATCTAATGCTATATGTGGGATTAGATAAAATTTTTGATCCCAAAGTTATGAACTTTTTTGATAGATAGTGATTCGGAGTCCAACTATTCGAAATCTGGTTTAGACTCACTGAAGACCCTCTTAATAATGAGAAATGAATAAAAAAGAGATAAAATTAAATTTGCAAGATACTAACTTATAATGTGCATCTTGTGATAAATACCCTAAAAGCCATATCTAGCAGATATGCACCTAGTAGAATTCTTTCTTTCAACTCTGCTCATGTATTCAAGACACTACAATTATTAAAAAGGGATGGACATGTTAGTAGACTTTTGATGACTAATGAGTTGGGCCTAGGAGAAGGTTCCATAAAGACTTTGATAAAGCATCTTAAAATGGAAAAATTAATTATTACCACTCAAAAGGGAACGATGATGACTGAAAGGGGGGAAAAGATTTTTGGAGAGATGTCACAGTATATTTGCTCTGAAACACAAGTGCCCAAAAGCTCGATATCTATTGCTGAATATAATCATGCCATTCTTTTAAGAAACCTGAAATTTGCTATTAAGCAAGGCGTTGAGCAAAGGGATGCAGCAATTAAAGTGGGAGCAAAAGGAGCCACGACGCTTCTGTATAAGAACGGGAAATTTCTTATCCCGGGTTCCAAATACAATGCTCTAAAAGAAGAAAAAGCTATAGAGAAGATGTTAAAAGATAATCTAAAACCCATAGAAAACGATATCATTGTGATTGGAAGTGATGACAATAATTATATAACAGCCGAGCTTGCATCTAAATCAGCTGCACTTCAGACTCTCGAAAATCATGAAGATCACAAGGGATTAGAATTTATCATTAGATGATTCAAAACATGATAATAAATAATGAAAAACAAGAATCATCAAAATGTAAAATTCACATATAAGCGAATTAAATATCATTTATGATCAATAAGTAATGAACCAAATTGGAAACATAGTGTTAGGTCTATTCTTTTATAGTGTACATACAAATAAAACTTATCGTGATCGATATTACCAATTCTTATTAATGCGGCCCTTTTTACAACCCATATGAATGAATCAGTAAGAACCACTTTCGAAGAATTAGTAAAAGATGTAATTTTACTTAATAACGTTATGTTATCGATAAGAAGCGATGGTGCAATAGCAGAGGTGAAACTGGAAAAAAACACTCCGTTTCGAATTAAGGAACAATGGGCCACTATAGGAGATGAAAAAGGGGTATGGCATGTTCATGTAAATATTCAAGAAGCAAAGGAGGCCAAATTCATCATTGAAGCAAGTGAAGACGGTCGAAGAAGGTATAGCATTAGATTCTTTAATTCTGCAAATAAATTAATCTTACGTGTGAATTTCATGAAAATGTATACCGCAGAAAATGAGGTCATCAAGGAAAGTTTAACAAGATACGAAAATTTATTCTGTAAGTACGGGAAAAAAGAAACAATAGTGTTACAATCCTGATGTTACCAGACATATGATTTTCTCCCTAAAATAGCAAATGCATTTGTAATGAAAGTAGTCCTCACATCAGATGATTTCTAATTATCTAAAATATTTATAAATACGGTGTTTAAAGTCATTGTTAATAAGATTTTTAATTCTAGTTTCAATTCTAAATACACAAGGTAATGGAATGGTAAGGGATGCAAATTTTTTAAAAAATATGGAGGACTACATTAAAAGTACAAATGCTGAATCAGCATATTTTAATGTTTACGGAGACAGAACAGCAATTTTCGTAATCGATGTTACCTCTGCCGATCAAATGCCGAAAGTTTGCAAACCTTTATTCATGCTGGGTGGATAAGTGCGCTGGAACATGGCTATGACTATTAATGATCTAAAGAAAGGATTGTGACAAAGACATTAACTAAAAGCTCGCATGGGATAGCTGCTCATGTTTTTGTATCCTAAATATTTTTCAAAGATATGCCACTGTTTTAATTAAAAATTATTGAGTCTTTATAAAAAACCAATATTGGAACGAGAAGATTATTTTCATCCCTAAACGACTACTTAAGCTAGACAAGGGAGAAAGGATAATGAAGACTAAACAGGTCTATGTTGCCAAATATTCGAATGATAATGCCCTACATAGTCAATATTTTATATCTATGGTCCTAATTATAGAACACAGATTCGATTAAAATTTTGGGAGAAACCATATTGATCTAGTCAAGACAGGGGATATCCAGTATTATGGTCCAGTATCCCTATCTCCGAAAAAAATCATAATAAGAGGGTGCTAAAGATAGACACTGCGAAGTATCTATGATATAATATGTTCGAAATAAAAATTCATGAATACAGGAGAGAAGAATTACAATAATTCTTCATATCGATATGTATGTTTGTTAACAGAGATAAAGAGTGGAACATCTAAAAGTTTCTCCATCAAAACCGAATAACAAGAAAATGTAGCAATAGCAGTCTTTAATTTAAACGGAAAATTTTATGCTATCTCCAATTCTTGTATATATAAAGGAGGACCACTTAGTAAAGGATTCCTAGATGAAGATATAGTTACATGTCCGTGGCATGGGTGGAATTACTCCGTGAAAGGTGGAAAATCCCCACATGAAGGCAGAGATAGTGTAAATTCTTATGATGTTAAGATAAGGGGAAATAGAATTTACATAAATTCTATTTCCTCAAAAATTGGAAAAAAAATATTCCAACCTCGCGACTCCTATTTAAAACTAAAGAAGTCGGTAGAGGCTCTGTTAACTTAAGCGTAAATCACCCCCTTGTTATGATAAGTGACAAACAGGTTCATCCAATTTAGTACATGCTTTAGTTTACAAGTCTTTAATCTACACGGAAAGTAATCATCGAAATTTTCAGTTCTATCCTTAATATACTGCATTGTTCTTTTGATTATGCTTTTCTCGTAGGAAGAATGGATGTGATGATCAAGATTTAAGAATCTACAAGCCATGGGGTATCACGTACCGCCATCTGTTGAAACTGGATGCTTTCCATAAATATCGAATAAACCCCGGATGAATCTTTCAGCAACAAACATGTTTCTCTCTTTGGATATTTACAAAAGGGAAGAATTTGCCTGTTTTCGGGCTCTGTTACAACCCATATCCAAATATATTATGAACCTACTTTAACTAAGGTTTCATCAACTATAAATTCCAAAATCCTTTTTCTCTTTGATAATATCTTTTTAGGATACTTTTGAATCCATTTCTAGATTATAACATGGCTTCTTTTGAACTTGTTCAAAAAGAACAATGCCTTAGAAACACCTCTGGTTGAAAGACCAAGAAAGTACGAATACAGACCAGATTCAATGTACCATGTAGATGTTATGTTTCTTTTACCAAACATATTAGAAATAGGCATCTTCAAGCTATAGATTTATCGAAGTTAACAGGACCGCTAAGTCACATATTTCATTTAAATAATTTAACGATACGTCTAAAGAACTATATACCTAGAGATGACGAGTTTATTCTAACCGTATATTAAAAATTATCAGTGTTTGGCGCTCCATTATAAGATTTACAATTAGGACATTGCAATATTATATTGCGATAATTATAAACCATTACATTTTCTGCTAAGACAAATCCACAATATCCACAAATGTGGGATTCTAGTGCGATCCCTTTGAACAAAACATCTTTATCGTCCAAAGTAAAAATTGTCTTCGTCTCTGCGTTTGGTGGCGATATGACTTGAAGTTTAACTATTTTAGTCATATGACATTCATTTACATTATCGGATTTAAGACATCCTTATTTTTCTTATAAAGAAAGATAATCGAACAATACTACTTCAATAATGATGATTTATTCTGACAATTACTACAGTAAATTCTCTATACCCTTTTTATAGGAAGGATCAATTTACAAGGTGAAAGCAGGTATCCATATTAATAAATTTAAATTCCAAATTTCCATAGTTAATAAATTTATTCGCGATATGCAAGAAAAAGTTTCTATCCTATTTAACAAAATAAAAATTATTGTATTTCTGTTATTTCAAATGAGTCAACCATATTCTGAATAACAGGGAATGAATTGTCAAATTCTTTGGTAGTTCCACCGTAAGTCAATACATAAACCATATCATCTGCTATAGTCCAAATTTGTAAGTTTTTTAGACCTACATCTTCGAAAGTATATGTATATAGTATTTGATATGCTGGATATCCAGATAATGTAGAATTAGAAGATTCAATTAGAGTAAAGTTAGGAAATTGGCTTTCTAAAATGCTTAGAGATGAATCACTATATTCTTGCAAAGTAAGATTTGAAAAATTGGGTTCTGTGGTAACAGCAATGGATTCATGGGCTTCATCAGATACAGATAATCTTGCGGAAATAAAGGATAGACTTTCTTCTTTAATCCAATCAGAAGGGTATTCTAATGTAAATCCCAGGTTTGAGTTATCATATACTAATAATTCAGACATTCCATTTTCATTATTTTCACCTTCCACTTGAGCCATAGATACAGGCATAGATCCCATTAGCCCAAGAGATATTGCAATAGACAAGACATACAAAACAGATGCTCTTAATTTAGTCATTTTTTTCACACTAGTTATTTGATATTTGCCATGTATTAAAAATATAATGATTTATTTACTATTTTAAAATGGAAAGATACAAATCTTAGTTCTTTTCTCACATAAGGACACGATTTGACAACAGGAATATTTAGTGATTGGTGTTCTATGCACGTCCCATCCAAAATTTTGAAAGATTATGAGCGAAAATATGCAATAAAAAAAGTCATGTTTATATTTCGATAGTAACTCAAATCATAAGGTCGACTGCATCTTGTCCTCGATATAAATATACTAACATGTATAATATCGTAGATAGATTTTTAGCTAGTTAATACCTATTAATAACCATCAGGTTGAAATCAAATGCTTTAGACAAAGCCTATAGGAAGGAACGTGATGCCCGTGTAAAGGAAAGAATACTGCTAATAATCAAGGTATCAGCTGATAAACATTATGTTGAATTGGTAACATCAGAATTACAAAAATCGAGCATGGGCCTACAAATGGTACAAAAGATACAGTGAGGAAGGTCTCGAAGGTCTGAGAGACAAACCAAGAAGCGGAGACCATCCTTTATGGATGAAGAGGAAATCACAATTCTAAAACAGGAACTGTTAGTTAGCAACACAGGATGGGATACCAAAGAGGTAATGGATCTTATACAAAAGAAAACAGGTATCAAGTACCATGAAGATCATATTAGAAGATTGCTTTACCAGTGGGGATTTTCACTCAAAGCGCCTGAGAAAAAATTTGTTAACAGGGCATCTGATAAGATCAAATATTTTAAAAAAGAATAAGAAATGTGCTTGAAAGCCTTGAAAATGGCTGGAATTTGCTTGTACAGGACGAGTCGATTTTCATTCACGACTCCATCATGATAAAAAGAATAAAATTAATTACAAAAGAAAAAAAGACTAGTAGCTATAATCACCGGTTCCCATGAGAAAACAATTGTGTACGGAGTGCTATCTTTGGATGCTAAACAGCTATTCAGACTGAAAGATAAATTTGACAGTCAATCTTTCATAACATACCTTCAACAGGTAAAAAAGAAATTTATCATGATTGTGGATAGGGCAACTCAACATAGATCAAAGATGGTGGAGGAGTACTTTCAACAGAATATAGAAGCGATAAAAGTTGAGTATTTTCCTGTGGGTTCAGCATATCTTAATACTGTTGAAGAATGTTGGAGACAGGGTAAATGCAACATACTATCAAACTACTACTCTAGTTTCTCACAGGTTAAACAAGCAATCTCTAACTACTATAGGAAAAGAAGATTCAACCTAGACATCAAAAAGTATCTGTTTAGATCTACGAATTAAGGTCGTTCAGTATAGTGGATCATCAGATTCATGGTGCAAATAGGTTAGGTGGTAACAGCCTGCTTGATACCTTGGTTTTTGGAAAAATAGCTGGGAGGGAAGCTTCGGTTTTTGCAAAGCAGTTGCAAACTATACAAGAAGACAACCCATTAGAGTCGAAAGTAGATATTGATGTACAAAAGTTTGAAAAAGATCTTTTTATGGTATTGGATGAGCCATTAAGTTTTCGCAAAGAAATACAAGATCTAATGGATCAAGATGCAGGAATAGTAAGAAGTACAACAAATCTTCAAAAAGGGTTAGAAAAAATTCTAACTTTAAAGGATAGGATTCATTCTCAGATTCGGGTACTACCGAAAAATGAATTAAATAATGAAAACAACATCAAGAATCTAAACATAACTTTGGAAGTTAGGTCATCTTTGGTTGTATGCGAGGCGATAATAAAGAGTGCATTTATGCGAAAAGAAAGTAGGGGTGCACACTTTCATTCTGATTTTCCTACTTTCGATACCTTGTGTGGCATGTTAATATCTATTGTACTAAAGGAGACGGAAAAATGACACTATATAAACAAAATGTTAAAGAAGTAAAGGGAACTCTGAAGGCAATGATAAGAGAACACTCAAAGCCCATTCATAATAACGAATTTGAATGAGGAGTAACAAACATAGTAACTGTGTTCTACCACATCAACATATCAAACCTATTACCGTTTTCTATCTCCTAATAGTAATTGGCTAACTAGTATAGTAAGTTTATTTAGATTGTTAGTATCTAGATCTCGAATATCTTGATTAATTATTCATTGACGAACAAGAAGAAGAAGAAGAAGAATGAATTGTTCGTAATACTCTTTGTTATCATTGGGATATATTCGGCGTATTTAGCAGGTGAATTTTCAAGTGCAAGAGGAACTACTACAGACAACAAAGTCTTTGTTACGTATGCGGGGTCTCTTGTAAAAATATTTGAGAATGTAATTGGACCGGCATTTCATCAGGAATCTAAACATACGTACGTGGGAGAAGGTAAAGGATCAGTTCAAGTTGCAAATTTGATTAAGGACGGGTTCAGGACGCCTGATGTATTCGTGAGTGCTGGGACAATTCCAATAATGAGGTTGATGAACACTACACCACCGCTAGCAGATTGGCTTGTGGGATTCGGCTCTGCTGAAATTGTAATATCTTATTCCCCAAATAGTCCCTACTTTAGTGAATTAGAAAAAACAAGAAAAGGTCAAATAAATTGGTACGATGTTATCTCGCAGGATGATTTCAAATTTGGAAGGACAGACCCTGAATTAGATCCAAAAGGATATTATGGAATTATAACCGCTAAATTAGCAAATACCTATTACAACGATTCAGCTATCAAGGATAAGATATTTGGAGAAGATAGAAATACAAAACAGATCTTTCCTGAAGAAACTCTAAAGACGGTATTGGAAACAGGTCAATTGGATGCAGTCGTAGCATACAAGCACGAGGCTATATCAAGAGGACTTCCTTACATCACTTTACCCAAGGAGATTAATCTTAGTGATCCTGTATATTCCAATTTTTATAAACAAGAAAACTACACTATGCAATCGGATCATAAAACCATTCATGGAAAACCTGTCGAATTCTCAATCACAATACCAAAGACGGTTAAGAATATGGACGGTGCAATCTCTTTTGTAAACTTTATACTTTCTAAAAATGGCTCACAGTTATTGGAAAGCCAAGGACTTAATTCGATCAACATAACATCTGAAGGAAATATCGACGATATCCCTCTAACTATAAGAGATTTAATTCCATAGTAGTAGCACCCCCCTTTATTCTACTTGTGAGAATTGGATAATATACCCTTGTGGATCAATTCTTATAACAGTCCTCAAAAAGGATTTTCTATCCAAAATATTTGGATATAATCATGTTGGATACCGAATGTGTCAAAATGACATAGAACTTCTGATATATACGTAAAGACATGCCAGACTTCAATTTGTTGTTTTGAGATATAATTTTGTCCAAAAAGAAGATTTGATATATGTCATCTAAAACTGTGGTCTAATTTTTGATGAAACATTTGATAACAGGACGCTACGTTGACTGCGAATGACTATCTGAGATATGTGATATGTGCTACGGATTGGATTCATTTATATCATCTAATCCGTTAGATATATTGCTTATTACTTGTCAAAACACCTGCACTCTCTTTTACAGCTTCAAACATTTTCTATAAAACTAATATTTGTCCCATATTGTAATCATTTTAGATATTTTTTTTGAGATAAACAATACAATCTTGTTTGTCTTTGCTGTACTTGCCATAATACCGTTAGCTAAAATAGCCGTAGACACTAATGAACACCTAGCCGAACATTACGGAAATACTGGCGCTTCGTTAATTAATGTTACATTTCCAAACTCTCGAGATAATATTATCCATAATAGCCATTCAGGCAGGTTTATTTGAACTTGTTAAAGCCAATATTGTAGGGTCTTTATTAGGACAAATTTTGTTAGTTTTGGGATGAAGCCTGCTTGTAGGTAAGTTGAGATTCAGGGAACAGAAGTTCTACAGGCAAAATATAGTTTTTCATCTTTCTACATTGTTCATGTCTCTAGTAGTACTTCCTATTCCAACCATTTTGATAATAGGTAATAGGGGATTACAGGATATCGAAAATGGAAGTAGTCCCAGTAGTCAAGATTCTATGATGAGCGTACTTAGTAATCCATTTGCAATTCTTTTAATAGCGGTATACTTTTTGGGATTGATTTTTGTCTTTAAAACTCACAAACATTTGTTTGGCTCTCAAGAAGCAAGTGTAAATGACGCTCATGAAGTCTTAGAAACTTACCAGGAGAATCAAACAATTAAAGTCGACAAAGGAAGTACATGGAGTAAGAAAAAATCAATTGGGATTTTAGCTGTAAGCATGATAGGAATAGCAGTAGTAAGTGAAATTCTGGTTAGTTCTGTAGAAGAAACCATTGAGATTCTTGATCTTGGAGTATTATTTGTCGGCGCTATAGTAATAGGAATAGCCGGCAATGTTCTCAAAAAGTCACTTCGATCATGATGGTAAGAAAGGGAAAATTGGATTTGTCCTTAGG
The DNA here is from genome assembly GCA_041747305.1 of Candidatus Nitrosocosmicus sp. Taxonomy (GTDB): domain Archaea; phylum Thermoproteota; class Nitrososphaeria; order Nitrososphaerales; family Nitrososphaeraceae; genus Nitrosocosmicus. The sequence continues at coordinate 8,406 of JBGTFK010000021.1, read as the reverse complement.
GATTGCGGTCAGCTCGGCTTCTCAAATAGCCCTATTCGTATTACCAGTTATCATTATTGCCTCAACGTTAATGGGAATTTTATTCCCATTCGTATTTACACCATTGAATTAATATTTATTTTTGCTGGTATTATCTTGTTAATAATTGTAACACAAAGTGGAAGAGGAAACTGGTTCCATGACATAATACTAGTCGGACTTTTCATAGCGGTGGCCATAGGATTCTATTTCATAAAATGAAATCAATTTTGATAGAAATGTGATGGACAAAAGTCATAATTACCAATGTACTCATTATGACCCGATTGGTAGAATAATTATGGTGTAATTCTTATTGTCACTAAAACCATTATATCAGATTTTTATAAGTTTGAAAAAATAAATTGATTAATAATTTAAGAAATAACAATATTTATATAATTATTTTTAAGAACAAAATTAGACTATATAATGACTGACAATGAGAAATTCAAAAGTATGATTGAAAATGCATATCTTCAACAGAAACAAGTGATCGAAACAAATGCATCGATAATGAAAAACTATTCCAGCATGTTTGGAAATAACGGGATAGTAAGTAATATTGAAAAGGTGGAATTACATTTTTTAACTCTAAATGAGGAATCAAAAAAATCAATGATCAATCAGTTAGACCTCATTAAAGATAATTTTCTATCTAATGCTATTAGAATAAAGGAAGAATATAATAATATGCCTAATACTGATAAGTTTATTCCCAATTTTGATGGGTCAGCGGGACCAAAATAAAAATCTAAATAACTATCTCAATTGTCGTTGTATCAAATTATTATATTTTTATAGTTTTCTCATGATGATTTATCAGCTTTTGTCTGACATCTTTTGGCAACACAGCAAAGTCCTTTTTATGATATAAACAAATACCTTTTACATCAAATTCAAAATGAGTCGGTAAGGACAGCTCATACTCAGTTAGTTGTGGTATTTTCTTTTTGAAAAAGAATGCTCCACTATCTCCTAAGATAGATGCCCCTCTCTTCCCTAGTCTTTTAGCTGCCTTAACAAATTCTTGAATATCTTTATACTCGTCTTTAGTATCATAATGAGAAAAATTCTTTCTTAAGGAATCAATAATAATCAAACTTTTCTTATCACCTTTTTCAACTTTGTCTAAATCTTTCATTCTATTATGATGATGGCGACGAGTAAGCGTATATCTGACAGAATCTCCTGTTTCATAAAAAGGTGCAATCTGAACTATTTCATCTTTCTTATCAAGTATTCCATGTATATAATAAGAGTAAAATTCTCTACATGTGTTTAAGTCACGGTATATGACTAGACAGTGAATTCCAGTAGCCTTAGATTCTAAGAGGCTTTTTGCTGCATCCTTAGTCTTCATGGATATGATATTATCTTTACCAGAAATTAATCAACACCACATAAGTAATTTATGCATTATAGCTTAATACCTTGTAATAATTGATATATTATTTACTCTAATAAGAGAAGCGAAAAAACGACACCAATGGCAGACAAAAGAAGATAACAACCATTTAAAAATATGGTGGTTTGTAAAATCTAATTTACATAATTTCCTAAGAAAATCATTTTATCCTTATTTTTTTCCTTATAAGATATGATAAAAAATGATGTACAAGCTGCTCCAGAACATCACGAGGTTACTATGAATAACCCAAAACATAACTTAGAAGAGCAGTACAATACATCACTTAAGATGGAATCAATCCGATAGAAAAGGAGGAAATAAAGGCTCGACAAAGAGTATTTAATCAATCCCCCGAATACTAAAAGAGAGAAATAGTATTTGGTCAGATACATAAAATTAATACTCCTTTGGATGATTTAGAGCAAAAAGTAAATGAAATATTAGAAATTCTAAAAGCAGGAAAATAAATTAGGGATTAATTCATTATTTTATCTATAAAATTAAGCGAAAATAGGATGCTTCTAATGAGATAATATCTTTATCGTTATTTTTGACTTTTCTGTGAAGTCTAGTCCAGATATTCTTCCTTATTTTGATTCTATTTGAACTTGGTATTTTATACAACGAGTCATTGCTTTGATCCTGTAGAAACATAGACACAGTCAAAACCTGAATCGCTTATTGTTGGTAATAATCCTCATCCGTGGCGATATGATTCAAGATTGAATATCATCATTGTAATGAATGAAACCGATGGAAATAACCAATGCAGAATCTTTTCACTATCAATCTATTTTTAATGTTTGAATTGCATTATCTATAATTGGCTGGAATTTAGATAGATATACATCATTTACCATTTTGTTTGACGAAAAGTAACTAGATAATACCAATTGTAGGACATAAATAGTAGTAGGTGAATCATATTTGTAGGACTTTGTTACTTCATCATGACCAAAATCAATGCCTTCTGGAATAGGCTCCTTATCCGTTGTTGAGCATTTCATTGTCGAAATTTGAAACTGTTTATCGTTTATTGTAGAGGTTGAATTTGAGAGTAATTCTGTGCACTCTGTGGAAAAAGTTGATGGCGCAGTATCAGATAAAGAGGATGACATTTGTCGTTCTCTCAGATCTTCCTTATCTTGTACTACAAGATTGATTATAGGCAGTGTTTCATCATTAGACAGAGTATTTAACTTTGTAAAAAATTCTTCAGTTGTTCCGGGAAGCATAGTAAGGATAATCCCATAATCGCCATTCATACTTTCTGTTGCAAACCAGCCTGTGGGAATTTCAAATCCGGTTATACCATATTTAGGATTTACATATTTTCCACTAATGTCCTGTCTAAATTCTGAGTTGTCTGCAAATGTATTAATACTGCCGTTGTTGCTGCTGACAGCAGGATCATCACTTGAAATTTTGAAAGAAGATGGTTTAACTTGATTACTAATAAGCATAATTTTTGGTTGATATGGTTCTCCTTGTTTTATTTGATAACTAGATTCCATAGTATCATACCTTGCAAAGGATAGGTTACTATCAACATTGCGCACTGTTATACCAGTCACAAAAACTCCAATGAAAATGAAAATAATAAAATACAACTTTAAAGAAACCTTCTTTGAAACAAAGATATCTTTTATCATTGGACTGTATAAAAGGAATAGTTATTTAAGATTGTCTCCAAAACAAATGGAACTTTCAATTATTTTTTATTCATTAAATTATGCAATACCTAGAATTTTTGGATAAATAAATGATATCATTACGTGGGATTCTATTTAAGGTTGAAGATAATCCTCCCATCAATGCAACAATATCCAGATATTAGAAAAACGAATGATAGGGATAGATTAATTAGCAAATGTTTGAATTATTAAAACACTGTATTGTTTTTAAAAAGAGACATAGGTAATTTGCGATAATTCACAAAAATCAAAGTCAGTTATATAAAAATACAGATGGCATTATTTTCGTAATAACTCAACTTTATTGTTTCACGACTCATTCCATAGAGTATCTTGGGTTTTTTTGTTTTATTTAAGTAATATACTATATTTATATACGATGTTTAACAGGATAGAACATGTCCATACGCCCAACATTGATGGTGGTGGACGATGATGAGGAACTCGCACGTCTTTTTAGGGAGTTGTTAAAAGGATCTGGTTTTAATTCTGTATCTTTTGCCGATCCGCTATTAGCATTACAGCACTTTAGGATGAATCCTCAAGAGTATTGGTTAGTAATTGTAGACCTGAAAATGCCTAATTTGAACGGAATAGATCTTGCTAAAAGAATGAGAAATGCCAATTCATCTGTAAAAATACTCCTTATTACTGGATTTTTCGATGACGAATACCTCAATAGTGAGGATTTTAAACAAGCACGTATATCCGAGGTTTTGCACAAGCCAGTAAAACTAAAAGAATTACTAAGATGCGTACATGAACTCTGTTATTCTAATGTAACGACCCAGTGATATAAATAATTTTCAATAAAAAGGAAAAACTGACATATCCAACATTATAGTAACAGTTCTCATCCGTGGGGATAGGATTTCTAATCATAGATTCAAGGTAACCTCTGTCCCGTGTACTTCAAATTTAAGATAATCTGTTATTTAACAAATCATGAGTAGTCAAATCCCAAAAGGTGAAAAGGATAACGGTTTCTTAATACAAGTTCTAATGGATGAGATAGTAGAAAAATTTACTGATTTCTTATATATGTGTATAATGGCTATAATGTATCTAATGATATTTGATTCAAAATTTTGATTCTGATTCATCTATTACATCATATCAGCACCTATAATTCCTCCATTTCCCCAGTTCTCTTTGGAAACCTCGTAGATCAATATCCTTACTTTCCTTTCTTCTGTTTTCATAATTCTTGCTGTCTCTTTTGTCAATACCTTCATCAATTCTCTTTTTTGTTCAACTGTTCTTCCTTGAATTATAGTAATTTGAATTACAGACATTTTTTATCTCCTTATTTCTGAAATACTTGTTATTACCATCTGGTTGTTTTTATTGTAAGTTAACCGGTACTAAAAAAAGTAAATTAATTAGTAACTTAAAACAAAAGGATGTGTAGTTTCAAGTGTATGTTTAATAATCTACTATTTGGGTAATAGGTCTTTAAGATGCCACATTGCAAAGATCCCTTTCCCTTCAGCCTCGTCTATGTATGATTCATAAACTCCTACAATACTTTTAAGTGATTCTAGGTTTCCTGTTGCATTAGCATCAAAGAATGCAGCGCCTAAACTTGTCCTAATGGCTTGAGTAGTATTTGTTATGGCCTCAAAAGAATAACTTGCAGTACCGTTTTCAGGAGAGATAAAAAGTGCTCTGCCAGTAAGAAAGTTGGTTGCATCGTCTCTTGGAATTACATTACCGATTCCAGTGGCAGTTATTTGCAAATCATTTAAGATTCCATTACCCTCAAATGAGTACACAGAACTTGCAGAAGTATTATTATTTTCGATGTCTCCAAGATTTTGACTTTTTGGAATTTCAAATTTTTCCATATAGAAAGGTTTACCAAGAGTCAGATTAGTATTTTTCACATCTATAGAATCTAGAATACTGATTTCACCTTGTTGTGAATAGCCTGTATTTCCTAATAAAGATGCATAGATAGTTGTTACCACCACCACCATGATTAAAGCTAAAATTACTGGTTGTTTTTTCATCAACTAGAAGTAATAAGAAGGATATATAAAAATGACTTGTATTTATCCTATCGCTATCTGCTTCATCTCTATTTTTTAATAAGATCTTGGATAAGTTCAAAAAAAAGATAGACAATTTGTTAGCGTTTGATATTCATCTAGTCTTAAGAATCAAAAAACACTGATGGAAAAGTTAGCAATATTTGCAACAATAACTCTAGAAGGGAACTAAAATTTTTTAGATAGGGGAACTATCAATTGAAAAATAATAATGAGAAAGAATCCTGAAAATAAATCTTATAAAAGAGAATAAAGGAGATCAGAAAGAGAAAATACGAATTGGTCAGAACAAAAGCAACTAATTTATAAATATTTGAAATAATCTGGGCGCGTGGGGATATGATTCAAGATTGAATAAAATTCCCGTGCTAACTGATCTTTTCCGAGATAAGAGAGGGGACAAATCCATACCGTATAATCGCGGATTCATACATAAATATTTTCAGAATCGATTTAATAGAAAAGTGGTATAACATGATACCATTGTATTTACTATGAATTTCTGCCCCCCATAAAGTTAAGGATATTTATCTTCAATTTTTCATAACACCGAATTAAATCTAAATTGAACAGATCCGAAAACAAATAAAAGAATAAAAATCTGAATACGGAATTTTATGTATTAAATTGACTGGTACAGAGCATGATTTGAGATTAAGACCCGGAGTCATAAATGATGCGAAGGAGATTGGAAAAATAATTTTTGACGCATTTTCACAGATTGCAGATAAACATGGCTTTCCTCGCGAGTTCCCTACTGTTGATATCGGAATAAATGTAGCTTCTTCTTTTCTCTCTAACCCTGGATTCTATTCAGTAGTTGCCGAAGATACTGAGGGAGAAGGTAACAAGGTCGTAGGAAGCAACTTTTTAGATGAACGGTCAGATTTGGTAGCAGGGGTTGGACCAATAACAATTGATCCGAAATTCCAGAATAAAAGAGTAGGTCGACAGTTAATGAGCAATGTAATGGAGAGAGCTAGAAGTAAAAACTATCCGGCAATACGTTTGCTCCAAGCCTCATATCACAACCGATCACTTGCGCTGTATACCAGCCTAGGGTTTGATGTTAGAGAGCCAATCTCAACCATGCAGGGAAATCTAATTTCAGCAGTCATTCCTGGAAGATCTGTGAGGGTAGCAACTGAGTCGGATTTGGAATCATGTAACGCAATTTGCAGAGCTATTCATGGCCATGATAGAAATGGTGAGCTAAAAGACAGTATAAAGCAAGGAATTGCCAAAGTAGTTTTGCACGGGGAAAAAATTACAGGCTATACAAGTGGGTTAACATATTTTAACCACTCCGTGGGTTTTACTAATGACGACCTTAAGGTCCTCATTGCCTCAGAAACTGATTGTTATGGAGGACCCGGTATTCTTATTCCAACTAGAAATGCTGAGCTATTCCGATGGTGTCTTGACAACGATCTAAGACTAGTCCATCAACTTACTCTCATGACTATTGGGATGTATAACGAACCTGCAGGATACTACATGCCCTCCATTCTATACTGAAAAATCGTCCAAACATAATCATCTTTCAATAAGTATATTCAATCTGAAAAACGAGGAAAGAATCCCAAGCCTTTATAAAAACAGGGAATCTATTTTTGTAAGTTTTCTAAAACACTACTTAGCTTTATTTGTCTCACCTAAAAATTCCTCTATGGCCGTATCTAATTCAACTGGATTATGGAGTATCAGCCAATGACCTTCCCCGTTAATAATTTTTAACCTAAATTTTGGAATCTCTTGTTTCATTCTTTTCTTGAGATCTAGAAATACATCATCTTCACTGCCTACTATTCCAAATAATCTACAATCAGAATTTTTCAAAAAGTTGTTAATATCTTCTGGCATTGTCCTCAAGCTGTTTCTTGCAGCTATAAACCCCTCCACCGTAGTTTTTGTAAATATTTCTTTAAACCAATTCCAATCTTTTTCATTTTGAAATGCTTTTTCCTTTCGGTAGTTTATCTGCCGTTCGTATTCCGCTACAGCCTCCATTCCTTTTGTAGACGCTATCTCTATCATGTTGGAATCTTCAAGATCGTCTTCAGGAATAGGAATTGATGAACCACTGATAAACATTATCGCATCTACAATGTCAATATTCTTTTTTGCAAAAACAGCAGCTATTTTCCCACCTATTGAATGACCAATTAAAATACATTTCAATATATATAGATGCTTTAGCAATTTATCCAAATCATCAGCCAGATCTTCCATGGTGAAATTAGCTTTCTTTCCCATATTGGATCTGTAATGACCGCGCAGTTCGTACGCTATGATTCTGTACTTTCCGGATTTCAAAATAAGGGATATTTCTTCTTCCCAGATCAATATGTTTCCACTTAATGGATGAATCAAAACAATTGGATACAATTTTTCGTTTCCATAAGTTTCATAGTAAATCCTAAGATCATCCTCTAAAAACATATAAGGCATGTAGTTAACAAATTTGGGTTTAGTATATTAATCGATAGCTTTTCAATTATTATCGAATAATAAATAGCATAGAAAACTTGATTGTTTTGGACTGAAATTACTTTTGATTAAGCAAAGAAAACATACTAGTTCTGATTTATAGGAACTTAACAAATCTGACTAGGAAATCTGGTTCACAATTTGTCCTGACAGGGCATGAAAGAAAAAGAGTAGAAGATAGAATGAAAAATCCAATAGGTAAATTGATCTAATTACCTTGACTCGTTTCTAATATATTTTTACATATATTGCATCTTGATTGTTTGGATCCAATTCTAGTATTTTATTATTTATAGTCAGAGCTTCGGATACACATTTCAACTCTATTAAGGTTGTAACCTTATTGGTAAGTAAGGTTACATCGTCAGGAGTTATTTCTAATCCTAGATTGATATAATCTATAGCCTCATCAAATTTTTCAACACCTTTCCAATACTGCTTTTCCGATTAGTTAATTTATTTTGGAACAATAGCTCATAAATCCTGCTCAAAATACAGAATCTTGATGTAATTGGTTCATTTGATACGAGGTTGAACAAAATTTAATCTCGAATTAACTCTTAAGTTAACAGAGCCAAGAATTATGAGACATCGTGTTAGATATCGGTCAAATGAATTCATAAAACATCAACCTAATTTTTTGACATACTATAAAATCCTGCAAGAACTAATGCAGTCCTTCTATCTTTTATCTTTTATAACTTGGTTAACATATCATGTAGTATATAGTACATAATCGGGT
>JBGTFK010000020.1:0-32150 GCA_041747305.1 Candidatus Nitrosocosmicus sp. | reverse complement strand
TTGATTCAGAGGATAGGCTGACTTTTGTACTCTTTGGTGAAAATGTATTCACAGTTGATTCTGTCTTAACTAAGGTAAGCTCATTTGAAGGGGTCCAAAGTGCAGATGTATACATTCTTACTAAATGGCAATACCACGATGACTGGATAATGAAAGAAATCAACAATAGGATACCACAAAGACAGCCTCTTTTGTACGGATCTATTAAAATAAATAATACCAGATATTGATAACAGTTCTCATCCGTATGGATTAAGTTCCTAGCTATAGTAGGGTTCTAATGCAATTTAATGATAGCTTTGAAGGTGAGTCAGATTTGATTAACGGCCGCCGGTGGGTTTACTAATAGATATTTTACTTCTCCAGATGGGTCAGAGTCTATTAAAATTGTTAAATGTGATTATCCTATTATATATTATTGCCCAAATTTATACCCTTAACGAACCACGAAATCCTCTAACACTATAGTATGAAGGAGCACTGTTATGATACACGAAAACATTATCGTATCGGCGATCAGCAAAGAGAGCGCCGCCAAGTTTTCTAATATTAGAAGGCGTTTTCACCCAGCTGGACGTCTTAGTATCGAAATTTCCAAGTTTCTGCAGCTCTCGAAATTGTTCTTCAGTTAAAATCTCAATGCCCATGGCAGCTGCCATATCGATAGCGTTATCTTGGGGTTTGAATGATTTCCTTGCCTCCTGTCCTTCACGGTCGTAACAAACATTTCTACGCCCCTTAGGACTTTCTGCTGAACAATCATAAAAAATGAATTCGTCCGTCTTTTTGTCATGACTAACGACATCTGGTTCACCGCCAGTTCGTTCCATTTCATTGAGTGAATACAGTATTTCAGCATTAGCTACTATCTTTGCGTATACTTTATCCCATTCAAGACCTTTATGGCGGTTCATGTTTTTCTCAAAACGGGTCTTCAATGCTCTGATTAGTTCTTCATGCTGTTCTGGTGACAAATCCTTTGTGATCTTGCGCATAGTCATCGTATGCATTAAGAACAAATAAAATCAGCTCTGCGGGGGAGACTTTTACTTTATAGTTCAGATATTTCAATGATACTGGGTTCCAAAATCCATCATATCTCTTAATACACTCAAACAGGCTTTACCATTTCCTTCTTCTAAAGGAGCATTTAGTTATACAATAGCAACCACATTTTCTTCATATTATAATGAAAATCGCATATCTTTGAATTTTTGATTCATCACCATATGCCGATACAATGATGGTACCATCACTTGATAACAGTTCTCATCCGTGTAGATTAGTTCCTCGTGGTAGAAGGGTAGAAGGGTTCTAATACAAATGGGGCGATAATGGAAGTAATTCTAATACATTCTGGTTTACATGGAGACACTACACAATATGAAGAAGGATGGTCATATTTTATATGAAGGCGTGTATCTTATTGTAATGAGCACTCTTCTCCTCTAGATTCAGGAACTAGTTGAATATTTTACGGGAAGGCATCAAGATAGACTATTACTTAATTAAACACGGTTAGCTATTGTTCCTTAAAGTACAATGATATAAAAAAGAATGGAATTAATATGACATTCTCTTACTGCTATTGTTTGTTATTAGATGTCATTATCTTTCCTAGTTCTTCATAGAATTCTTTGTTTGTAATTGATGATGATACCGAGGTTTGCCATTGTTTTTCAATAGTTTTAACAGCTAATTCAGCGGTTCTCTCAATGGTACTTCCCCATTCTCTTTCAATAATTTTCTTAATTTTATCCACATGAACTTCTTTTAGTGCTGTAAAAAATGAGCTTTCTAATAGTTTCTTTGTTGTTTCAATAGGATCTGGGTCACAGCAAGAACAGTTGTTGCAATCATTAGATATCGTTTGGCATCCACATGTACTTGAACTATTCTGATTATATCTTGCCGATTCTCCAATTCTAGGGGAAGCCGCACAATTTGAGTCACATTGAGTTTCTATCATTTCATAAATCACTTTGTGTTATTAACTGTAATAAGGTAAGTATATAAACTGGTAAGTGATTAATCTGTAAGTAGATATAGGGTTGTTAAGTTGGTAGACCTCAAAACCTCAGAGCAGTATCAGGAAAAGAAAGGAAATCCAGGTCACCAAAAGCTGATAGAGGATATGGAATGCAAATGTTGTCCTGTTTTTAATACCTTTAATATAATTGGTAAAAAATTTTCTCTTTTAATATTACGCAATATGCTTTATGATAAACAAAAACGATTTAACGAATTTCTGAATTCTATAGAGGAGATCAACCCAAAAACCTTGTCAATACGGCTAAAAGAAATGGAAAAGGATGGTCTTATTAAACGTCATGTATACAATGAAACTCCAATTAGGATAGAATACCATCTTACTCAAAAGGGTAAAGAACTACAACCAATAATGGAACAGATGGCGTTATTTTCGGTCAAATATTGTTGCGATCAAATATTTGACAACCCCGATCCTATTAAAATTGAAAAGATAACCGCGAAATCTATTAAAAAGTATATGTAAATTAACGGACCTTTTGCATATAATTTGAAACCATTATTCCCAGGTTCTGACCTTAATTAAGTTTTAGGGAAGAGAAAAATAGGAATTAATTTGTGGATTTACTATTTTAAAAACTAGTGACTCTTACGAGATATTACATATTACTGGCTTTTTTGTTTTCTGAGTTCTCTTATTGGGTAAATATAAAAGGCAGCAATTAAAATGACTTCTTATGTATTTCATTTCAATATCTCGATTTAGTATAGATTTTATTCAAACCCTTTTAATCATTACTTCGTATAGAATCTATAGGGCAACTTTTTATATCTCTTATTAATAACTATTTATTCTTCCAATTTCTATCTACTTACCAAATCGTCACCTACTATTTTAAATACTTACCTTATTATAGTTAATGAGATAAGGTAAGTTGATATGATCAAAGATGGAAGTGAAAAAAATAATATGATTAACGCAAAGACGGTTGTTAGTCGCCATGCGTGGTTAACTTTAGCAATTCTTAGTAGTACTCTATTGACAGTTTTTTTCTCAGAAACCATGCTTCTGCCTGCAATACCGGAGATAATAGATGATTTGGATATATCTTATGGAACGGCTGCATGGATATTCAGTGCTTACTTAATCGTAGCTGCAGTGATGACTCCAATTGCTGGTAGACTTTCTGATCTATTTGGGAAGAAGAAAGTATTACTATCATTACTTGTAATATATATAGTAGGACTCACCGCTGGCGGATTTGCAGATAACATAACTTTTCTACTTATTACCAGAATTATTCAGGGTGTTGGGTTAGCAGCAGTTCCAGCTGCATTTAGTCTTCTTCGAGATACATTTCCGCCGGCTAAATTATCTATAGCTGTAGGGGTATTTGGTTCTGCTTATTCAGCTGGTTCAGTAGTTGGACTATTAGTTGGAGCTAGCATAATTCAAACCTTTGGTTGGCATGCTACTTTCATTGCTATAACACCTTTCTCTATTTTGGTCACATTATTGATTGCAAGATTTGTAAAGGAATACGAATTACCAAATCTATCAAATAATTCAAACATACAAGGAGATGTATCAGAGAAGAAAGGAAAACCGTTTTCGATAGATATTAAAGGTATAGTGGCTCTTTCAGTTACAATAGCTTCATTTCTCATTGCACTTACAGTCATACAAATCGGCGTAAATAATGAAAATGTTTTACAAATTGCAGGTGCATTCATAATATCTGCAATTTCACTATCCATCTTTGTTATAATAGAAAGAAGGGCTATGCCTCCATTCGTTAACTTGAGATTGTTACGAGATAAAACTCTTCTACCTTCATTTATCCTACTAATATCTACAGGAATCGCTATGTTCATGATTTATCCAACGATAGTCCAGTTGGTGAGGAGTCCAATTCCGTTAGGTTTCGGAGGTGATTCGATAGACGCTGCAAACGTTCAGATACCTTTTATGATCAGTTTCTTGGTGTTTGCAAGTATTACTCCATTTATCATAAATAAAATAGGCAGTATAAAACCAGCCATAATTGGTGGAATCATTAGCCTATTTGGTACATTTGGATTACTAATGTTCCATGCAACGGAGTTCATAGTTTCTGTAGATTTAGCCATAATCGCCATAGGCCTATCGCTTACAATGACCACAACTTGGAATATAATCGTGTCCTCCTCCCCAAAAGAATTTACTGGAATATCCGTGGGAATTGGTGCACTGTTATTGTTCATAGGTATGGCGATAGGTCCCGCTCTGGCAGGAGTATATATGGCGGATCATGAGAATATTGGAACCCAAGTATCATATCCATCAGCTCAGTCATATGAACTGGTTTTTTCTACTGCTGTATTGCTTTCGGCAGTATCCCTTGGATTTGCGTTTATACTAAGAAGAAAAACGATGTATATTGCGGTTTAAGCAACAATACCAAGATAGTGTTCCCGATTTTTTTTGAAACATCTCAAAAGATATCTTATATGTACCTAGTTCTAGTATTCAGTACATCAAAAGATGTAGTAGATCATCGTTTTTAGAAATTAACGGTATAAACTTAAGGTAGAATTTCCTTAGCATAGGATCGAAGCTGTAATGAATTATTTTATTTATGGTTCCCCATTTTATTTTATATGTCAAATACTTGTTCTTGTTCATTAATGCTTTACTCAATCCAAGAATTGAATTACACATCATCTTTTCAATAGAACTTACAGTCGTAAATTACTATCGTTGAGAGAATTTGTATTAGGCCAGTCAACTAAAAGTCCGCATACGTGGGGATTAAGTTCCTCGTGATAGCAGGGTTCCTTTACTTTGAATGTGGCCATTTTAAGTGACAGTATAATCAAAATATTTCTAGGAAAACACAACATAGAATATAAAATCTAGTTAGCCTTGCCAACTAGGATACGTGCCTTTGGCCTGCGCATATCGTTCCATCCAATTTGGAAGCGCTTCTCGATTAAGATGAGATTCCAAACGATCCAAGAAAGCATGCATACCGGGTGCAAACCCAAGTCCCGTAGGCTTTGTTAGACCACTAAAGGTCAATGACAAATTTGTATCGTTTTCTCTGTTATAAACGAGTTTCCAGTTGATGATTGCTTCATTTTCACCATTTGGCATTTCAGGTGGGTGTGGCTCTATATGCCATTCATGCTCAAATATACATGGCGGATCCCAAATCATTATTCGTCCTGTTGTATGAAATCCGGCTGGTGCACTGATGTAGTCTATCGTTCCACCATTTCGTCCACCTATAATTGCCTTAGTATTAAACCATGACGCCAATTCCTTAGGTTCCGTAATAGCTTTCCATATGGTCTCCTTCGAATGAGCAATTCGACGTTCAAATTTTAGCGTAGTATAATTGCCCTTTGTTATTACAGTTCCATTTCTATTGTTCTCATTATTTGATTTTGTGTCCAATTTTATTTTTCTCCATTTTCTTTATTTTTGGATAGATGTTTCTCTAAAGCATCAAGACGTACTGAACAAAATATCTTATACTTTGATACCCAATTATCAAGCTCAGCTAGTCCATTCGGCTTCAAAGAATAGATTCTTTGTTGAGCATGAACCTTTACTGTAACAAGACCATTTTCTTTTAACACCTTGAGATGTTTCGATACGGCAGGCTGACTAATGTTTGGGAATGCAGTTACAAGGTCGGTTACGGTGCGACTGCGCTCAGCTAACACATCTAACATTGCCCTTCGGGTCGAGTCTGCCACTACAGAGAATACATCCACATCTGTAATATAATCATAAGGTTATATAACTATATTATTATATACGAAACAGAGGGCTCGAGGGCAGCAGATAATAGAAGTCAAAAATAATTATGACAGATACATACATTTAATCTGATTAACTTAAAGCCATGGTCCATTGTTTTCTATAATATAAATGAAACTTCGACTAGTAACATTCATGACGCGTGGGGATACGTGCTGATAGCGGTATTTAAAATAGGATTCTAAGTGCCAGTAGGAGGATAAATTATTTAAGCTTTTTGAAAGGTATGATTAGATTATTTAAGGTCTATATCGTTTAGTTTTTGTATTTTCTTTTTCTCACATCAACGGGATAGGGATTTGAACTCCGGGGCAATACTCGACGGGACAAATACAAAAATAATTATTTTATAGAAAACTTATTCAATTTTATCCAAAAAAGAATTCAAAAAAGGTTTTGACTGTATCACTTCAGTCCTATATTTCATCATTAATCTTCATCCTTAAGTAAATTAGTATCAAATGCTACTGCCTTATCAGGTTCTGATGCGTAGATAACACAGTGATGAGCTTTCAAAAGATCGTGGATCCATCTTGGTCTCATCGATTTTTCTATTTTAGAGATATCATAAAAACACATTTGTGAATTATTAAAACTATCAAAATTTTCATGTCCAACTTCTTCCAAAACAATGCCAAGTTTCATTCCTTCCTTTGTTTCTGTATCTGTTATTGTTCTTCCTGCAAATCTAAATGGGGGTTTCATTCCTATGGTGGCACCTTTTCTTATATGCTTAAGCATGCTTAAAGTATCTCGTTTATTATCATCCGATCTTTCAATGGTATAGATACGTAACAAGTTATTATTTTTATAATATCTTACATCAATACCTTCCTTGTTTAATCTATTTTCAATTTCATCTGGATTATCTGAAGTAAAGAAAATACATGATTCATCCTTATTAAGACCATTTAAAAAATACCTAGCTATTATCCAAAAGGCATATTTTTGATTATCATATAATAACACTATATGTTTGTTTTTTTCTAATTGGTCAACAAATGTCAGTGGGTGATAAATTTCACCATCGTTATCATCATACATATCCATTGTTAATTTCTCAACCCCACTACTTTCGAAGAATCAAAGTATCTTATACCCATTTCTATCAAAAAGGAAGCAATTCGGTCAAAATCCTTTAAAAAATCTCTTCCTTTTGGAGTTATTTGAAGTGGATCCTTTATTATCATCTTATTACTCTCTAATTCATTAAGATACTTGGCAAGTTTATCATATGCCAGATTGCTCCTAAGTTGTACTCGTGTAGGTTTTACTATACCCTTACCATCACCACACTCATTGTCGACTAGCTCATCTAAAATACCTTTTAGTATATCATGATATAATTCCATTTTATTTCGCTTTGGTTTTGGCAGATTAATTAACAACTTTTTTTCTTATTAATAAACCTCCCCTTGGGGAGTTATCCTTTTTATTTATTCAATCTAGAGTAATTTTGAAACATAATATGAACAATCAACAAGGTAATAACAAAAACTATAGTTATTCAGAATTTATGATCGCACGATCACCAAAAAGGAATTACGAAGCATTAACAGCACTTGAAAAAAAGTCATCTGAAATGTTTGAAAAAGAGGAAGTACATTATGAGTTATTTCGACTTGCAGTAAATACTAGTTGGGAAGGATTCGAAAACATTTCTAAATCAGTTTCAGCTAGCACAGATGAAGATGTATGGATAACCATTATGTCATATAAAGATAAGAAACATAGAGATGAATTTGTAGCAAAAATGGCTAATGACAAAGAATGTCAGCAGGGTTATGAGGAATGGGCTAGACTTCTTACTCCTGATTCTAAAGTAATAACCGGAGAATTTGACAGACAATTGTGAAGGTATATAAAATAACATCAAACAATTTTTTTCTAAAAAATTCACGCTTTTATTAAGGTCTTGTATAATTATCAAAACCGTGGGGATTAGTGCCGATCTCGGTATTTTAAATGGGATTCTATTAGATAAGCGAATTGTATTTCTTAAAAACTTTGTGTGAAGTTGCTCTTCATCAAAATTTAGATCACTACTCATCCTAAACATATCAATGGATTGGGCCCGGTGGTTTCCGCTGTGTTTTCACAACTAAAAGAGGACTCAAATACCATGGATTGCAAATTAATTAAACTTTTTCAGATTCTGTGGGGCTTATAGGATTTATTATGTTTTATTCTACTAATAATAAATTGAACAACATGAAGTTAAAATTTACAATAAAGAAAAAGATATAATTAATTTATTTAATTCTCGTTTTCTCCACTATCAGAGCCTTCTCCACTATCAGAGCCTTCTCCACTATCAGAGCCTTCTCCACTATCAGAGCCTTCTCCACCTTGTGATGCAGCAATTTGTGGGGGAGCAACTTGTGATTCTCCTATTACAACAGAATCATTTTCCATTGTCATATTCATACTGCTCATGTTATTCATTGGTGTTGACATGTTGCTCATGTTATTCATTGGTGTTGTCATATTTCCTTGGGCTGAGGCAGGAGTCACTATTGATCCAAAGATCAATGCGGTTGTGAATGTTGATACAATACCTATAATTGCGAATAAAATGGATTTATTCATGCATGCGAATTATACTTCTTCTCATATATAATATCTTTGTTTAGTAATGTCATCGCGATATGAATTGATCTTAAAAAACGATTTTAATTTAATATAAACGGAAACTTGAATGATTTAAAGATTAATAGATGGGGAAATTATATGAAGTACAATTTTCTGATATCAGGAGATAGTTAATTGAGGGACTGAAGAATTAAGATCCAATAGAACTGTCAATGGTGAAGTGTTATGGAATAAGGTCCAATCGAGTATGCCGATGGTAGTAGGGTGGATTTAGATACGATTTAAAAAGAGAGTGCTTGTATCATCAAAAAGATTTGCGTAATAAATATTAAATATTGTAAACAAAGATGATATTGAAGAAAACTAGAGTAATTGATGGGCACTCCTACCATGCTCTTTTAATTCTTGCCGTGAACCAAATGTTTGGTCACATTTATCGCAATGAAACGATGCTTTGACATTCGTTGAATTCTCATCTGAATTTTTCACACCATCGACCTCATAATTATTCATAGCATATATTAGTCTACAAATTATTTAAGGATCCAAAATTTAAAGTTACTAATTGATTGTTATACTAGTGCCAATTTTGATTATTAATATATTATATTTAATACACAGTTAGTTTAGAGTCATGTATATCCGCAAGAAACTTCAAGGGGGTGAATTTTTGCAGAGGGTGAAATCGTTTTTGATTTGATTTTAATTAGTAACTGAGATCTTTCGCCTCTCTTCATATTTTGATGCTTATTTACTCTGAGATTGTCCGTGGAGTTTGACGAATCGATCTCAAGACTATTGTTAAATTTACACAGCAACTGATCTCTAATGAGATTATTGCGATCTACATAAGTCATTATTGCAAAATGATTCTTTGACAAATTGAGCAGTATATCTACTGCTTCGATTACCAATTTTTCATTATCTTTGAAATCTCTACTAAAACTTAGATGACTGTCTCTATCCGTTTTATCAAATTTATGTGAGGATGTAAGTAATGTGTCCAGGAGATCAAGAACTATAATCTGTATTTTGTAATTATTATTCAAGGTAAGCAGATAATCAGGAATTTCATTAATGATAATATCTAGCATTTGATAGAATGTGAATGCTCTTATGATTATGATTTTCTCCAAAATTCTCTCAAGATTAAACTCAATTTCTAACGATTTATTTACCAATTTTAAATAAAGATGTCCCAGATTGTTACCACTACCCGCATCTATTATAATCGTCTTTCTCTTTTCTATTATATTATTGTTAATGTTATTACCTTCATTCACTGTCAGATGGAAATTGATACATACGTTCAATATAAGAGAGTCTAGAAAATCAGCAGTGAATTTAGAATGAGAATTGTTTACAAGACAAATATTTTTTTTATCTTCAAATGAAAGTAACTCATCAATTTCAGGTATTCCAAATAGTTTTCTATTTATTTCATTGTATTCGTCAAAGGCATTTACAAAACCACACTTATATCCTGTTTTATGAATTTGCAAATTAAATGTCTATACCCCTTCTTAATGCGGCTATCGCTATTTCCATGTAATAACATTCTATGACATGTTAATATATATTACGCAGTGTATTAATGTGTATTATTATATATAGTCAAGATTATGATAATAGATATGAGTTCTTTAGACGTTTCCAATATTAATTCAAAATATTGTGTATATGGTTGCAATACCATAATTTACTGGAATACATTAAATAATGAATATTTAGAGGTTATCACAAAGAAGAAACATTTTTGTCCCAATCGATAAATCAATAGTGATCAACCAGCAGGTGCAGCGGCAATTGACCATAATATCTCATGAAAGCCATCAAAGCCCACATTTTACAAAGATAATCACATGAATAATCTTAGCAATAAGAACAATTACAATTATAAAAAATCATGGCTTAACCGAACGCTAAACAACCAATGGATAACTCCGTGGAAATATTACAAGGATCAGCAGATATAATCAGAAAACAATATGAGGTATTAACTGATTTAATAAAAGAATTCCAAGGAAAAACTCATGGCTCTCAATCACATAGTCTGCAAAATAACTCTTTACAGATAGTAATCTATTTTGAGGTTCCTGAAGGAAAGAGAGATGAAATCAAAGGAATATTTAAGACATATACGAGAAATGAAATAGAAATTCATCAATAATGGTAAATAATTTTATTAATAGTTAAAGACAGATTCATAGCATAAATCAGAATAAGAACATTTTTCATTGTGTTGTAATTAAAAAAGAATGCAATAGTTACTATACATAGGTAGTGCCTTCTGCGGTATGCGAAAAAAATTTGAACTAAATCTTCACTCTGAATATACTGGCAAAGAACAGTTTTTAAGCAAAGTTAAAAATCAATTGCAATATGTTAGATCTTAATTTCATGCGCAAACAATTATTGATAACTATTAATTAACCATTTACAGTCCCAATTATATCGGAAATTGAGAAAATTGTAAAAATGATCAATCTTCCAATCTTCCAGACACGTCTCTTCAAATTTTTTTCTTTAGTTCAGATTTAATTCTCTATCATGTCAGGAGGTAGAAAACTTATATGAATCGATATATATCTGACAAGGTTACTATATTTTTTAAAGTCTTGGATGAGTCCTGAACATTACTTGTAAGAAATGGAGATTATATCATATTTTTTAATATACTAATCCAGAGGCGGTAGTAACGTCTGACACATTTTTGTATTCTTTATCCTCTATTTTTGAAAGTGATGAATATATTCTTTCTTTATTGACAGGGGTAATCTTATCACGCATAAATTCCAAAATTTTGTCCTTTCTTGCTGGAAAGTCAAAATCTTTTAAAATTTGACCAATCTCGGCAACATCCGAATAACTTTCTACATTTACTTCTTTCCTTTGTCCTTCTATTGCATTTTGTTCACTTATGATCTTCCCTGTTTGTCCTTCAGGTCCGCTTTCGGTGGGAATTTGTTCTCTTTTTTCTCCATTTAAATCATTCATGGCTATCATTGATATCAAAATATTTAACCCTAATCCGAAAAGGCAGCTCTGGATAAGATCGAAAATCTTTTGCTGTCCGTCAAATATTGGGTGTTACCTAAATCTATCTAGATTTGTAAATTACATCACTTTCTTTTTTATTTTAGCGTTATAGGAAATATTTGTCAGTTTAGTGGATCTTTCAAAAATATAAGACTTATTATCTTTCGACCGCTCTATAAGAATGCTTTAATAATACTAATAACCTTAAATTTTTCCTATTTTGCATAGTCCGGTGGTTTCCGCTGTGTTTTCACCACTAAAAGAGGATTCAATTGTTAATAGATAAAACATCATTATTAAATTTTTTCAGTCGATTCATTGACCTATAAAAATGTGAAATTTCATTGTCTGAACCGTGGTGTATATAGTAACACGGTTCAAAAACCATACTTTAATTTTGATCTTAATATATCACTAATTATATCCAAATCCTCATTGTTGGAAGTCATGACAAAGTTAAGAAGAGAATTTAAGATTTTTAATTGATGGATACGGAATGTCATTAATTCAATCTCCATGTTAAAACGCGAATGTTCATATTATAGACTCCATATCCTTTAAAAGGATAATGAAAAATATTTGACTAGTAAGAAAATTTACTACCATCAGATAGAGTCCATGAATACCTATGTTGCTTTCAGACATGGTTTAAATCTAGCTTTGACATTACTTAGGAAAAAATTACCCGGAGATATTGGTTCAAGATTTATCACGCTTTCTACTATATGATGCTAGAACGATTTTAGACGTTGACCTATCTATTGATCGGGATATCCTTGAACTAGATAAAGATAATATATACAACTTTATAGATAATCTCATTGAGAACAACCAAAAATTAGTAACGGATATGCCAGAGTTCCAAAAGTTCCTCAATATGCTAGTTCTGGATGAATTTTTTTCTACTTATTATCTGATGCCATTATTATCTTTGGATAAGAAGAAAAATAATAGTTATAATCTCACCATAAGAGAAATATAATATCAAATCTATTTTTTGATTTTGTTAAACTATATCTTTTTCTAAGTCTTACCTTTAATTTTAAATTTATTTGGCCTTTTTTCTTTCGTTCATACTTGGTTTTTGAGTATCATATGATTAGATATAATATGAAATTCATCTATCGTGTTCCTATAGACGATTTCATGATTCAATGCAATTATCTTAGGCTTGGTCATGGAATAGCAATTCGTAAAAATGAAGATGGGAACAACCTGAAAATAATGCTGAACTAATATACCCTTCAGTTCCGGAATTTATTATAGAATTTACTGCGGATTCCACTCATCCAAATAAACATAAGAATTTTTTTATGGATAACGCGATCGAAAAACTTGATAATATCATAAGTATTCTAGTTTTATACAAGGAAGGAAGATTCTTGCACAATGGTATACACACATTTAATCCATCATTTTTTGCAACCGGTTTTATATGGCCCCATCTTAAATAATACCATGCACTAAGTTTTACCCCTGAGGACGCCATGGTATATACTAATGCCTTAATTCTTCTATCAGGATATTCTGAAATTTTTTGAATCTCTTCTATAGTGGGTGCCCTATCATCTGCATATCTTCTTGTTTTTGGTAACCCTCGAGTAATTTTCTTCCATTTAATGTCTATGTCAGTCATTTCACAAGAATAATTTTATTGCCTTGACAAAATTTCGTAAAGTAGCGGGGGATATTTCTCTCCTTTCTACCCTATCCTTCTGAAATTGAAGGAATTCAATTATTTTGATAAGGGCCCATTTGGAATCTGATCTGCCTTTATCTGCGAAAAGGTTACAACGAGTTTCCATGGGTTCATTAAGAGATAACAATCTAATGTGGTTGAAAAAGATTCTCAACCTTCTGAGATAAGTATCCTTAGTAGTAGGAGATCTTATCGCATATACGAACAATGAGTATGCATCGTCTTCATCCAAATTATCCGAAATTTCTTGTTGTATTTTTATTTCCAACTATTATTTACTCTCCATTTATTTATTTTGAGTCCTAATAAAGTAGTAAATTTACAACGGGCCCGGGGGGTTTAGTAATAGATATATTACGAGTTCATTGATTAGATTAGAAATTATTAATTATGCGTAAATATAGAAAAATGTAGCGTGTATTATTCAGCAATTCTGGGAGGTTAAGAAAAATATTTATTCCAATCTATCTGACTCAATAAATCTTTTATCTTTATTTGAATCTCCTCATTTTCAGATCGAATTAGTATTTTATTTGTCTTATTGTGGGAGAGATCCAAATTACGTTTATTCAAAAAAGAATAGGAACTGTCCAAGCTAAGGTAATCTTGTGGTGAGATTAATTCCTTTTTGAAGTATTTATTTTTAATATTGTCCCATTTAATATCTAATGGATCACAGTAAATTATATTATTGTTCAACAAGTCTCTAATAGATCGCAGTTCGTTTAAAATGTTAGAAAATTAGATTGCCTCTGATTATTTCAGTATTCTTTTATAGTTCTAATTTGAAGTCTATATAAAATTGTCTACTATAAATAAACAAGTTACGATTTTTCCGTTATTATTATCAAATTTTATTGGAACTATGGGTTTTAGCATAGTTTTGCCTTTTTTGGTTTTTTTGGTAATTGATTTTGGTGGTAATTCTCTTGTATATGGGATTTTGGCTGCAATTTATCCGGCATTTCAACTTATTGGAGCTCCATTATTGGGAAGATGGTCTGATACTGTTGGAAGAAAAAAAGTATTACTGATAAGTAATGGCGGAACTTTCGTAGGATGGATAATTTTTCTTATTGCATTATTTGTGCCTGTCTGGAATATTTATAGTGTTAATTCATTCGTTATGGGAGCTTTTGTCATTACTTTACCGTTAGTTATATTATTTTTATCAAGAGCATTGGACGGAATAACAGGTGGTAATATTTCTGTCGCAAATGCTTACCTCGCAGATGTTTCAACAGATAAAAGTAGAAGTAAAAATTTTGGCAAGATGGCAATATCATCTAATTTGGGTTTTATTGTTGGACCTGCATTAGCCGGAATATTAGGTGCTACTGTTTATAAAGAGGTGTTACCGGTGTTGGCAGCAGTGTTTATTTCTTTAATTGCATTAATTGTGATAGCCTTTATGCTAAAGGAATCTAAAGTAACATCATCAACAACAACAACTACTACAACAGCCCAACTAATCGATAATTCAGAAAAAGTAGCGATTAGAAAAGTTTTTTCTTGTGAACCAAAAGAATGTTACAAGATTCCAAATCCTAAAAATTTAACATTCTTTGACGTCTTCAAACTAAAAGACATATCCTTTTTGTTGGTATTGTATTTTTTTATTTTTCTGGGATTTAATATTTTTTATACATCCTTTCCTATTCACGCGGTCACTGGCCTGAAATGGTCGATAACAGAAATGGGTATTTTTTATTCAGTGTTAAGTGGAGTAATGATTCTAGTTCAAGGTCCTGTGCTTCGAAGAGCCTTACAAAAATTTTCTGAGGAGAAACTAGTTATAATTGGAAGTTTAATTCTGGGGATAAATTTTGCTCTGTTCATGTTTAACAGTACCGTATTAGTTTATGTGGCGCTAATTCTGTTTGCACTCGGTAATGGTCTGATGTGGCCATCTTTTATGTCTATACTTTCAAAGCGTGCTGGAACTGTTCATCAAGGAGTAATTCAAGGAGTCGGAAGTAGCATGGGTAGTTTAGCCAGTATTATCGGTCTGATAGTAGGAGGAATACTATATAATTTAATTGGTCCATTTACTTTTTTTATTTCTGCTGCAGTCATATTCATGGTTTTTATAATGTCATTTTGGCTATTGAAGACCAAGGAGCCGGCTCAATAGTGCCTTCAGGGGTACATAATAAATGTATATTCTTTTCCTTTTTGTCTATCGGTTCCCGATATTGTTCCCCATGAGTAACCATATATTTTCGATGCTTGTATCGAAACCATACTTATGTATTTTACTTTAACCTTCTTCGTTTCTGTATTCCCAATAAACCATTTTCGAGCTTCTTCCTACCACTCTTAATTCTATCACTGATCTTTTTATCAGGTTATTTTACAATAATCCAGGTTCCATACTTGATCAACCGTTCTATTGGAAGTATCAATATGGTAAGAAAGATCCATGATATCAAGCTTGTTTCTACAGAGTATGTGCTGCGGTTTTTTTATGATTTGTTCCATTATCTTCATAAGAATTTACTGCGATATCTTTATTGATGGATTATAATCATATTCATGTACATTACATATCTCTTGTTACTAAATATGTTACCAATTGAGATGTTCTGATATTAATAACCTTTGCTACAATACATTGAACATAGCTCATTTTCAATGTATAGTATTTGTTAAATGTCTTTACCATGAGATATATTTATGACGGAAAATAATAGTAATCGGACTAATTATTTTTATGATGTCATAGTTATTGGTGGTGGTTCTGCCGGCCTTAGAGCTGCAATTGAAGCTCATGACAATGGTTCAGAGGTGCTCATAATTAGCAAAAGTGAACAAGGTGATCCTCATACAGTGCTTGCAAGAGGAGGTATTAATGCTGCGCTTGGAAACATGGATCCCAAGGATAACTGGATGATACATGCTTCTGATACATTAGTGGAAGGCGAACACATTGCGGATTACGAGAGAGTTGAAATTCTTTGCAAGGGTGCTCCTGATGCTATTCAAGAATTAGTCAACTGGGGTGCTAGATTTCACAGGGAAAAAGATGGGAGATTAACCCAACGTTTCTTTGGAGCTCATACATACAGAAGAACTGTTTTTTATGAAGATTGGACTGGTAATGAGATAATCCGTGTTCTGATGCAACAAGTTATTGAAAGAAAGATCGCTATCATAGATAATGTCCTTGTTACAAAGTTACTAGTCAAAAACTACATGGACGAGACTGGTGAACAATCGAATTCTTCACCATACAAGGTAAAAGGAGCAATTGGTATTGATGTTAAGAACAAAAAACCTGTCAAGTTTGGTTGCAAATCCTTAATAATTGCCTCAGGTGGCTACACGAGGGTATATTCGGTAAGTAGTTCAAGAAGTTATGAACACTATGGTGAAGGAATTGAACTGGCATATGAAGCAGGAATAGATTTAGTAGATATGGAAATGGTTCAATTTCATCCAACAGGCATGGTATGGCCTGAAATTGCATTAGGTACGCTTGCTACAGAAGCTATTCGAGGCGAAGGGGGTACATTAAAGAATTCAAAAAATGAACGGTTTATGGAAAAATATTATCCTGAGAGGATGGAGCTAGGTCCTCGAGATGTAGTTGCACGAGCCATTTACAATGAGATTGCAGAAGGGAGAGGTACTACACATAAAGGAGTTTGGCTGGATGTCACCCATCTTTCTATGAAAAAAATTTTGGATAGATTGCCTAGCATGTATAAACAATTCAAGGATATATCAGGAATTGATATTTCTAAAGAGAAAATGGAAGTGGGCCCTACTGCGCATTATTCTATGGGCGGATTATCGGTTGATATAAATTGTAAAACAAAAGTTGAGGGTTTATTCGCAGCTGGTGAAGTAATAAGCCAGATTCATGGGGCCAATAGATTAGGCGGTAACAGTCTACTTGATACCTTAGTATTTGGAAAAATAGCAGGTAGAGAATCTTCTATTTTCGCTAAACGGTTGAAAAGTTCAGAATACAATCCATTAGAGTCAAAACCGGATACGGATATACAAGATCTTGAAACAGGCACTTTTATGGTATTGAATGAGCCTTTAAGTTTTCGCAAAGAAGTACAAGATCTAATGGATCAAGATGTAGGAATAGTAAGAAGTGCTTTAAATCTCCAAAAAGGTTTGGAAAAAATTCTAACTTTAAAAGATTGGTTTCATTCTCAGATTCGAATATTACATGAAAATGAATTAAACAATGAATACCAAATCCAGAATCTCATCATAACTTTGGAAGTCAAGTCGTCTTTACTAGTATGCGAGGCGATAATAAGAAGTGCCATCATGCGAGAAGAAAGCAGAGGTGCACACTTTCGTTCTGATTTTCCAACTATTAATAACGAAATGTGGAATGTCAATATCTATTGCACCAAAGAGAATAAGGAGGGAAAAATGATCCTATATAAGAAAAATGTTAAAGAAATAAAGGGAAATTTTAATAAAGTGATAAAAGCTCATTTAAAAGCCGTTCACAATAATGAGTCTGAGTGAGGAGAGGAGTAATACTGCATTGGATAGTAATAATCCGACATATCCACATGATTTCTTTATATTATATTTTATTGGCAATTCAAGTAATTTTAGGCTCGAATCGAATCGGATAGTATGTACACTTCATTTTTCTTTCAAAGATATATCTAGGATATACTCTTAAAACTCCCTTCCATGATAATCTCTTTTAGTGATTTTTTGTCGTTAGGGTGCTCTGCCTGTTGTAACTTTGGAGGTAATTTTTCAATAGATCCTCGTTTACCTATTGCAATCATGGCCATGACGTCAAAATTGTCGGGAATCTTCAAATTCTCTCTGGCCTTTTGATAATCAAATCCTTGCATACCATGTGCCACAATCCCTCTTACTGAAGCCTCCAAAGCCAGATTCTCCCATGCAGCACCTGTATCCAATTGATGTGTTATTGAGGGTTTTTCATTATATTCAAAGTTCTTTCTGGATATTATTACTACCAAAACCCCAGCATCTTAACCCAGATCCTGTTACCCTCATTTATCAAGTCCAAGAAATTGGCCCAATCTCTTGATGTTCTTTTTGTATATATGAATCTCCAAGGTTGATTATTATAAGAAGAAGGAGCCCATCTTGCAGCCTCAAAAAGGCTCATTAAAACTGCGTCCTCTATTTCTTCACCAGTCATCGACCGGGGAGACCACCGGTTAACAAAAATGGAATTGATATTATGATCAGCTCTTCTTGTATTTTCTTGTTTGGTAGTAGACATGACCATCTATAAAAAAATATTATAAAAACTAACAGACCGACCGATTTGATTTACCAATAATGGCTATGAAAGAGATGGAATTATTTTGTATGTTATTTCCGTACTATTATTACTCGTGAATTAATTTTGGTAACTCCCTACCCTTTGGAATAAAATGTAAAGATAATGAATTGACACACTCCCGAATGTTTTTATCTGTCAAGCGTTCTCCTAGAAATTCATGTCCTAAATGTGCACCACAATTTTTACATTGTATTTCTGTTCTTATTCCATCGTCATCAGGTATATGTCTTAGTGCATTTTGTAAGTTATCATCAAAGCTTGGCCATCCACATCCAGCCTCAAACTTGCTCTTGGATGAAAAGAGAGGGGCATTACACCTACGACAGATAAACGTTCCATCTTCATAAAAATTTTCATACTTACCAATGAAAGGAGATTCCGTTGCTTTATCTACAATTATTCTCTCCTCTTCGGGTGTTAACTTATTGTACCTCATACTTTATAACTTCCTCTGGAGTCCTTAAGAGTATTGTTCTCCAGTAACATGATGTCATCATTCATGCTTGGTTTGATTTGGTTTGGTTTGGTTTGGTTTGACCATTTTATAACCTGTTTTTTCCCTAATAACATTACATGTTGTCAACATACTTTTGAGGGTCATATAGTTGGATGTAAAAGCATTAGTTGTTTGTATTGATATTTTATTTATGCCTTAGTTTTCCCAATAAATAAAGTTGTTCGTAGGAAAACAAACAGAAATTGAACAGTAGTAGGTCGAGAAGTATGGGTAACAAATTTAAACAAAAGATGGATTAATTTTTTTTATTCATCATACAGACACGATTGACAGAAAGTAGTATTTATTTTATCTAGATATCCTAGAGTTTGAGAATGATTTTGAAATTTCCCAATTGATGGTAAAGAGATTTAACTTGTGACCCAAATACAAAGCATTTCAAATTCCTCTAGGCTTATCTTCCATAGATTAATCTCAAGTTAATTTTTCGCTTCCGTAATTTACTAGTTGCTTTTCCTTAAATCTTAGATAACACATATAATTTATATTTATTTAATCAGTTTACAATCCAGAGTTTTACAATACAACTATAGAAAATTTCAGTATAAACCCATGACTACCTGAGAGGCAAACAAATCTCGCTTATCCTCATGTTTGAGATAGGGATGTAGAATTATTTTCCCTGTTTTTATGACAGGGCTTCGAGTCCCAGTCCCGGTGCATGTCAAACTAAATATTTAGATTAGATTCAACCTTGAACCGTATCCCCACAGATGTATTCAAACAAATATAAGATATTCAGTAATTGGCTAGCGTTCTACTTTGGTTTATTCTTAACCATCTAGAGATACACCTGATCTGACTCTTATGTTATCTCAAACCTTGTCGAAATAGAGATTAAGAAATTGAAGATCAAAGGATATATAGAAATTTGGAAGTTGTTGTCTGGATACACATAGCATATAGAATATAAACAGATTTTTCCAATCAAATTCATCTAGCAAATCTGATAACGAATTTAATTCGAAAATTACTTCAATGTCGTCCTCTTACCATATCGTTTCCTTTGATATAAATCAGAGTATATGCTAAACCACCACAAATAACACCTATGCTTAATATTCCTATGGAAAGGGCTATTGGAGTAGTTAGTGCGTTTAGTACGTCGACATTCTGAGGACCTATTTTTCCTTCTGTAAAGACTGACAATACACCAGAGCCTGATAATCCTGCAAATATCATGAGCAAAGTTGTCAAGGGACCTCCAATATTCATACCGATCAGATGAATCCATGCCAATACATTTAACATGCCAGAAATCTGTCGCCTAAGATTGACTTCCAAGTGTATGTAAAAGATGGCGGTAACTGCTATGGCAACTATAAAAATAAGATAAAACACTATCCCAAGGAAAAACCATTTTGCAGGGCCTTCAAAGGATAAAGATAGAAACTGTATCATGTCAAAGTTATTTGCAAAAATAAATTGGGACGCTACCATTGATAACGCTAGTGAAGTCATTATCCCTCCTTGAATTATAGCGGTGATGATGAATCGATTACCCCATTTTGTCCTATGTATATCATTTGTCATAAGACATTGTTACCTTGGGAAGTCACTATTTTTTTCTGTTGCAACAAAGATCTTATATCTGCAACAAATCTTATTGAACCTATTTTCCCATTGTCATTCACCTGAAACCATGCACATACGAAGACCGTAACAGCTGGCTCGCGATAATTCATATCATAGAGAATGCAGACATTGTTGTTATCTTCAAACTCCTTTTTGATCTCAAATCTTGGTAAGTTTGCGTGTTCAAGATAGGTCACATATGGCTCGGCTTGGTTAAATCTTGTTAGTTCAACGGGCCCAGGTGCCAAGACCGATATGTTATCATTTATGAGGCTTCTAACAGTTTTAAAGTCTTTTCGCTCAAGCGCCTCTACGAACTCTATCACAATTTCCTTGGCGCTTTTGGTGGGATCTTTATCTTTTTGCATAACAAATCTAACGGTGACCCTTACTATAAAAACTATAAGCAAATATTTGCAAACAACTGCGACCTCATCCCCACGAGATTATTTTGACTAGAATATTATTAAATTCCAGGAAATTATCTAAAATGGTATGCATAATGGCGACACTCTAGTATTCTCTGTAATGGTTCTGATTTTATCATACGATTTATACTAAAAAATATAATCGATTTGGTATTAATGCACATCTAATATTGGTCATAGATCAAGAATAATTATAAAAACTAAGGAATTAGGCAGTTTCTTTCCCTTCTGTTATCCTATCAGTCATCTTCTTTACGAATGGTGTTACAACAATAGGAATGGGAAAACCAATAATTACCGTTGTAAAGAAAACGTTTATCCATGTAAATATAAATTCTGAATGAATACCTATATTTATTATAGTAACTGCTAAAGAGGTAAGCAAAGACATTATCATTCCCATTATAGCTCCAAAAACTAAAGTATAATATTTTTTTGATACCATGATATTTCTTTTTTTCATTTTTATTTCCCATCGTCCAGTGTATCTCTAGTTTATTTATATCGAAAAGTTCCTTCCATTACAATCTCATGTAATGGTTTCCTACCTGACGGAAATTCTTCATCTCTCAGGTCAGATGGAAGGCTTTCTCTAGGGCCTTGCTTTCCAATTGCATTTATAGCAAAGATATCATAATCGGCTGGTATGTCCAAGTCTGTTCTAGCTTTATTATAATCAAACCCTTCCATTGCATGTGTGCTTAAACCTTTAATAGTTGCCTCCAAAGCTAGATACGCCCAAGCCGCCCCAGTATCAAAATGATAAGTGCGAGACAATTTCCCATTATATTCGAAGTTCTTTAGAGATATGATTAAGACAAGAACGTCTGCGTTTTTAGCCCAGACTTGGTTGAATTCGTCTATTAGGTTGAACATCCTGGACCAATCGTTAGAATCTTTCTTTGCATAAATAAATCTCCATGGTTGATGATTGTACGAAGAAGGCGCCCACCTAGCTGCTTCAAAAAGGCTCATTAGTTCTTCGTGGGTTAATTTGTCTCCTGTAAATGACCTAGGTGACCACCTGTTAAGAATATGTGAATTTATTTTATGAGTTGGTTTTCTAACGTTTTTATTTTCTTCGTTTATTATGGAAGATAATTCATTTTTTGTGTTATTAGTTTCTATATTAACTTGATTTTCTAAGTTCTCTTTGTTCTCCATTTATATATATGCTAGCACGCTAGCATTATTTAAGTATTTATTTCTGCTAACATGATAGCAATAAATACCAGGGACAAGTAATTAAAAGAATGACTCACACGCTTGTAATCCGAGGTGTCGATGATAATGCCCATGAGGAATTAAGTCAAATAGCAAACCAGGAAGGGTTATCCATAAATTCTATAGTAAAGGATGCAGTTGACATATGGTTAAAGCAGAAAAAATCAAAAGTTCCAAAGAAGCATCATCTCATAATTTATTCAAATGAAAATTCATTAATACATCTGATAAAATCCATGGATACAGTTGCAAAGAATAGTAATTTATATAGATGCTTCTTTGGCCCTCCAGACGTTCCCCCTGCACAATTGATGACCAAATTGAAATGGGAATATGGTGGGGGTACCGAACCATATTGGTATCCTCATTTAGAACGACCTTCATCTATACAATCGCAATATTCAAAAAGTGATCAACTTAAAGAACGGAATCATGTTGATGATCATCATATTAATGAAAAGGAAATTAAATTTGACTATATCATAGAATATTGTGAGAAAGTACTTAAGAATATTACTAACAGGTTAGGTAACAAACAAATTTGTTGTTTAGATCTATTAATGAACGATATATCAAAAAGTTCTATAAAACATACACTGTCCTTGGAAAAAGCATACAATAATGACAGAATAAAGGGAATAATGTACTGTACTTATAATATCAAGGATCTACTAAATTTTGAATTTTCGCATATTAGTGATCTATTTGGATCACATGATCAAATATTTGTCTTGAAAGACAATCAACTTTATAAATTGCAAGTTACTAGAGAAAATATTCATAAATTATTTCTAAGTTAGTTTTGGAATTGAACCTTTACTGAACACTTGTAGATCGGAAATAATGAATCAAAATTATAGTCTATACTGACAATCATCCGAATCCCAATTCCGGTTAGAATTTTACAATCTGTGTAAAAACGCGAGTTAGTATAATCACATAATTCCCATGATAGTATATTTTGATTCAGAAATAATCATTTCGACTAATTTAAGGTTTTACTAGTCTTTAGTTTTATTATGTAACCCATTCTTTTTAAATACCTAATACATTTTTTAAATATTACAATCTCCAAGATAACCTAATGGATTCGAATCCCAAACCTTGTCTGGTATAATTTTTTCGATAATATGAATGGCCGAGGAATCTAGTATTAAATAGTTAATGATTTTGTTGAATTTTAACGCGTTACTTCAAAATATTGGATCTATTTGTAATTAATGTGAAACAACCTTATTAAAATGAAAAAAAGTTTTATTTGATGAACCCGTCAAGTTATCATTGAATCTCCAAAATAATTCCAAGTGGCAGCTATATGAAAGTCCAAGGGAATTATTTGTTGACTTAGAAAGAAAAATAGATTCAATTACCAAGACTCTATCTAGACCCTATTTTAATAAAATAATAAAGGACCTTACTAAGACTAACCTAGAGAATGCAAGAATAGTTGTAAGATATATTTTAGTAGAGCAAACAGAATTAAACATCTAGGATTCAACAAAAAAAGGTAAAATAAAGATATTAGTATGGCTTTCAAACTTTCATAGAAATAAATCCTTTGAAGAAATAGAAACAATGCCAGAATTAAATGATGAAGAGGGCGGTATAAATAAAGACTCCACGAATAATGAGTATAGTTGACCCCCTAACCCCAATCCCATATATCTTCCACCTTAACCACTGAATTGCAAGAAAATATTTCGTCAAAAATTGATGATTGATAAAAGGATTATGGTATGCCGGATTATACCTATATTTGAGGAACACTCGCACAGGCTCTTTATGATAAATGGTTTAAGGATTTTTACCAAATAAGATATAAAAAAGGAGCAGAAAATCAAATTCATTAAATAATAACAAACAAAAAAGAAATGGACTTGTTCATTGTATTTGTATGTAAATAGATCCAAGGTGATCAGCCAAAAATATTAAAAGAGACTTGAAAAGATTTGTGACTTATCAGAAATAAAGGGTAAAATGATAGAAAAAAAGAATACAATATTTGTCGAGAAGGCAAAAGTAGAGGTAATATATGGACTTTTAATTGCCTTTTAAAATTCATACAAGTCCATTTAAAGATTTGATAGAAAAGAGTTAACTGACTCTACAAATAGAAATTAACAGAAGTGTATAAAGTTATTTTGAAATGTGTCAGATATACAAATTGCCTGGAAAAAAGATGTCCCACGGATTACCACGAGCCAGAAACAATTCAGTCAAAGAATATCTAAAAGAGGAGAAATAAGAACGTTATTGGGTATCCGGAGAGGAGATCAAGTCCCCTAGGAACAGACGAACCCATGGTGTTAATCATGATTAACGATGCTATTGGATGTAACCATTAGTTTACCTAAAGAGGTAATGTTAATTAAATTTTTACCCCTGCCACCTTTATCTACTTCTACCAGACCCATGTCGGCTAATCCTTTATTTTCCTTTCCACCTTGAATATGATAACTTAAAAGAGGTTTCCCGTATCCTGAAATTAGTTCTAATTCTTCCAGGCCACTTACCATTCCGCCCATGCTATCAATAAATTTTAGTATTTTTATTTTGGTGTCTGATATGATTTCGCTGTAACTGAAATTGAGAACCGGCCATAGTAGAAGCACTGTGTGACCATGATCCATTGTAAATGCGTTTATTCCATTAATAAATGCTGATGAGAGTGCGGCACAATTAATTAATTTGTCACCGGAACTTGCATTCAATAGTATATGAGGATAGTCCGTACTTTTCCTTGACAATATTTCATTAACTCTTTCGACTGTATCCTTTACGACGTTTTCCTTTTTAATAAGATGTATTTCTGAACCAATACCGATTATTGTTTCAATTTTCTTAGCATATTTGATAGCTTTGGATTCATCACCTGAATAGCATAGGAGTATGAGTTGGTGAATTGGAAAATTTTGGATCCCCAACGCTATCCCGTCCTGATCATCGTCACCAAAGGTAGCAATTTGGAGAGTTTTCATTCTATGATTTCTAATGAGACTCCATCTGTTAAAAAATGTTAGTATCTATTCTAATTATATTTGATTCAACTAAATCCATTTTAACTCAATTTGTTAATTTTATCGCTTTTCATTGTACGCAATCGCTGTCCTTTCAAAATCATTATTAATATCAATTATATTTCCCAAAATAGATGCAGTCCGTATAAATATTGACTTATGACCTTAACTTCAGGAAAATGCCAATAGGATTATCATTTGTGTTTGCCAGTGAATATTGCAAATGGATGGAGGTAGAATAATGCACAATATTATAAATAGTAGCCCCAAACGATTTTCAAAGTCTAATAAATTTCAGATCAATATTAAGCGAGTCCTTTCTAATTGGCAAGAATTCACACGGAACCACAGGGCCTAAACCCTTAATTATTCTCAAATAGTAATTACTAAAATCATTAGAAACCAAATACTACAAGTTCGATTCTATATAAATCAAATTCTGAATAATAAATTATGTTGAAAATCTGTTTTACTTTTTAAAAACAGTTATTATTCTGTAACAAAGACCTCACACCCGTTTAATTTGAAGCCAGTGTGACGTAATCCTGATGCTCATTAGCAAATACTATAGAACCGGGCTTCATCTTAGAATTTAGGGTTTTATTAACCAAACTCCATGAAGAATAAATATGGAGCAAGTTATAGTGTTGACTTACAAAATTAGGGGTCTATCCCAAAATTCGATAGAATTATAGCTTCTTATTTCCATTCCTAAACTGTGACGTGTACATATAACGGACTCGATCAATTTTATTCATGAATTAGGATAAGTTGATGAAAATGTTAATATCTCTTAAATCTGACAATGCTAATGAATCTCATATGACAAAAATAGTCAAACTTCGAGTTATACCTCCACCTGACGAAGGAACACGAACCGTTTTTAGAACGCATGATAATGACGCGTTAGTTAAGGGAATCGAACTTGAGTCCCTTGTTTGTGGAAACTGCGAATTCGTTTTAGTTGAGAATGTACTTGCCTACAATCAAGGTGATGTGGTTTTGCAATGTCCTAGTTGTAAGTCTTATAATGAAATTTCAAATATCTGATTTAATTTTGAAATTGTCTTGAAAACAAATGTTGTGCTTTTCCAAGTCTTAACATAATTCTGGACTGAGTTTTGTATACAAAATTCTCAAAATACTTGAACCAAAACAGGAAATATTTTCGATTGAGGAAAACCAGTCCATAAATTAAGAATAGATATAACTTACGAAAATAGACCATAGAGAATTAACTGGAATCCTTTTAATTGACCAAATGAATAAATTGATATTTATTAAATTCTCTATTCCCACTATCTGTTTATATATTGCACTTTCTAAATAATTTCTCAAAACCAACCTAATAAGAAAAATCAAAAAATTCAGACTCGTAATATATCTATTATCATACCCCTGGGGCCCTCACCGTTGGTTATATAAATATAATTGAGTGGTAGAGATTGGTTAGCAGGTTAGCAGTTGCATGTCTATATATTCAAATAATAACAGAAGCATCAGATCCCTTTGCTGTCCTGTATTGGTAGATGCATTAAGAAGAAGACTTCATGTTTTTATTACAAGGGTTCAAATCCCAAACTTCCTCGGCGTTGATTATATGATATGGAAGATATCAGGTAGCATTAAATCCCGCATTAAATGTAATACTGTATCCTCTAACCGACTTGGATATATCAGGCATCAAATGATTTCCAGTATTATTTTTCAACAAACCATCAGTAGAAGGTCCAATAAAAATGAAATCTTTCTTACTCATTGTCATTGGAACTGATCCGTGGTGACTACAGGATAGTTGAGTGTGAACAAGTTCATACATGGAATTATCAAGGTAGAGTTGAAAAGTCAATAAAGATTTTTTTCTGGATAAAGGAGGCTCTCTATTGATTATGAATAAATTTTACTAATCTGTTTTGTTTTGAATCAGCTAGTGGAGTACATATTAAAACTTGATATTTGCATTATTACATAAAACACAGATTGCAAAAAAATAAGAATTACTAGACTTGTTTAAGAATCATTTTCTATTTTTGTGTGCTTCTTTTTTTGATACTCTTCACTCGCTCGTTCAGTGCGTATTCTGGTATTTCCTTCTGATGTTGTTTGATGTCCATCTGGGTCTTTCTTTACAGTCGTCGGTTCACCTTCGTTTATTTTAACCTGCGTCATAGATTCTTTGTCTAAATATTCTTTTAGTGAATCGCTTTGTCTATTTTTATTCGTCCCAGCAGCAGCACCTTTTTCATATCCTTTATCATTCGTATTCACCATATACAACAATAATGAACAAATTATTTAAAACATATCAATAGCACTAGAATCGAAGAAAAACTAGAGTTACTGACAAGAACCTTTTATTAGATATTAAATGTGATAATGTTCTTTATTATATTATTTCTCCAAAAGGAATAGAATATATCAAACCATATGAATTGCTTAAACAGTTGCTTGATTTATTTATCTTTAGTTCGATATTTCAACATTTTATCAAAGGAAATATTATGAATGATTTACTATATTATGTCCACTCTCTTCTAAAGCTCTCTCGTAAGTGATATAAAGGGTAAGATGGAATTGAGTTAATATACAATCTTTTGTTAACTTTACAAAGGATTGAGTTGCCGCTGAAATATATTTGCCTTCGGTCATTTATCCTTGTGAAGTCATGAGCGAAGTAAATATGATATCTGCTATAACGTTGATAATCAAAAATATGAATAAATCATGCAGTTTTTACTCCAATATTCCAGGATTCAAGCTAATTTATGGTGGTTCTACAAATGATTCCTTTACTACCTATCAAATAGGCAAATACAAAAATTTTACATTCCTAAACTTGGAACTAAAGAAACTACAAGTTGGAGATTTAGATCAAAACAAAAACAGCAATCATTTCGGTAGAATTATATTTTATACCGATAATGTTGACAGGCTACATTCATATTTTAAAAATAACAATACAATTTCAAAAATAATTCTCATTGAAAACGAACCCATGGATGCTCCATGGAATGAAAGGTACTTTCACATACGAGAACCAGATGGATTTCAACTTTCCTTTGCTCAGCCTATCAAAAGTACATGAAATAACCGCTAAAAAGTGATATTGAATTATTCTACGGAATAAAATTTATGAAACAAAAATCCACGATTATGCAGTGTGGATCCGAATGCCAAATTTCAACTGATCATTTTTATGTTACCAATACATACTTTTAGTTCATAACCTCAGTAGTCTATTCATTTCATAGTAGACTTTTCATTGAAAGCCAAGAGAAATTAGCTAAAACCATTATATTGATTTCCAAATCTATGGAAGCAATTTAATGCCGATGATATTAAATTCGCTTTTTTATGCTTTGAACTTTCATGTTATTATTGCCATAGATCCCACTCGACTAATCATTCAAATTCAGCAAGACGATCTTAAATTAAGAGATCTGAAACATAAAGACAAAACCTCAAAATATGGATAAAATCGCCTATCAGTTTGCTAGAGAAGGCTCATTTTTTTTTATCAACAACAGGCGGTCGGTCCCAGATTCCGCTCCCCAAATTTCACCTTCAACCCCAAGAATTTGTCTTACGTTTGCTGTTGGACTAGGAATATCAAATTTGCTGAAGGATTCTTTCAATGGATCAAACTTGTACATAGAATTAGAACCAAAATCGCTGATCCATACCTTGTCATTCGTATCTACATATACTGCATATGGTTTAGGGTTATTCCCAGGTAATTTCCATTCCTTCCATAGGTCCTTTTGGGGATTGTACATTCCTAGCTTACCTGAGTTCCATTCTGATACCCAAATGTTCCCACCAGAGTCAGACCAAACTCTTCTGGCCCCTTGATCTGCGGTAGGAGGTTCCAAAACAGTTACACTTCCAGTTTTTGTATCTATAAGACCTATATAACTCCCAGCTAGTGATGCATAGTATACTGAACCATCAGGACTAGTGGTGATACCATAAGGACCTGCACCTTTAGGAGCATCAAATATTTCCATGGCTCCCGTAGATGGAAACAGTCTTCCATATATTCCACTCTGCCCTGTGAACCACAAAGTTCCATTATTATCGAATGTAGCAGTATTAAGATTTGCATATCCAACACCTTGTGGCAATGAATAAATAGTAACATTTTCTGTAAAAGGGTCCACTCGTACTATTGCATTTAATCCCCCATCAGTGATCCAGGGTGCCCCGTCAGGACCTGCTATAACACCATGAGGAGCCGAACCTTCTCCTAGGAATATATGTGAAGTCTCTCCGGTAGTAGTATTTAATTTTCCAAGTTCGCCGGAAGCCTGTGCAGTATACCATATGATATGATTTAACAAACTCTTTGAAACGGCATTGGTAGAATACAGCATAGAAGTAGCCGGGGCTACGTCATGAGGTCTTGAGCCTTGAGGGACAGGGTATTCTCTTATTATTATATTTTGATTGTCTGTGTCTGCGGACACTTTACTTAATTTCGTTATCTTCTGGCTTTCTTCCATTAATGGTAAAGATACTACTGTATATCCATATCCTCTGTAATTTGAGGATGACAGCTGATTGCTTTTAATTTGTATATCTTTATGGTAATCATAATCCTCGTCAACCATCTTTTTCTTATCGTACCCAAAGGTCGTGATTTGCAATGATGTATTCAAAAAACTAGCACTAAATGTAACCACAAATAGCATAATGATTATTATAAAACGATTAGACATAGCTCCTATTACATTCATTGAATGCATAGAAAGTTATTTAAGGTAATTCTGAATCACATTTGCTTAGCAAGCCCAATAGTGGACCTACCAGAATCATGCAAACACTAGTTTTTCTTTTATAGCAGTAGTAAATAACGTCAAAAGTTCGTCAATGCATTAGAACTCTATTCTCTCAGGGATTTAATCCCCACGGATGAAAACTGTTATTAATATTTAGTATAGTTAAAGTCAAACTCGCTTGGTTTTGGAATTGAGATTCATTAAATCCTTATTTACAATGATTGAATCATGGGTGAACTAAGTGAATATTTCTACAAAGAGACCCAACACTTTTAATTCATATTAGCAGAACTTCTGCTTGTTCTCTATCACTTTTAGCCTTTTCAAATTTAAGTTTTAATTTACCGTTTCTGGGTTTGTATCTTAATCTGGTACCGCAACAAGGGCAAAATACAGATATATTCCAAGTAATATAAATATCGCAACGCTGACATCGCTTTTGTCCTTTTATATATCTGCCTTTGTTTATACTCTTTCCAGAAGCTTTGAATCTAATACAAATCCCTCTACAAACCATTCAGGTACTGACTAGAAGATATAGTGATTATTTAAAGCATGATTTTATTAGTATCTCTTTATTTTCATCTCTCTGTAGCCTTTTTTCCTAGCTTCTAAACCTCTATGGGATCTTGTTCGCAGTTTATACTTACAACAGGGACAGTAGATCTCATTGCACTTTATAAAAATCGTACAAACACTACACCTTTTTTTTGTCCATCTGAATATCTGGATGGAATTGCAGGATTCCTTTTAGCTTTGAATCTAATACAAATCCCATTACAAATCATGAAAAACCATACTTTTAAGTTAATTATGCGATTGCAATAAAAGCCTTGTTTTGAGCTAGAGTAATAAGGGAAATCGTGTCTAACAATACTAAATGAATGGGCCTTTAATTTTTAGAGCGCTACCTCAAGTAATTTAATCCCAACGGATGTGTTCGGCCGGGATAGCAGTTAAACTTCCACTGATGAAATCATTTCATGCTAATTGATTGTCCATCGAAAGGCATCTGATCCAAAGGTTATCAAATCAAGGTATCGGAATGGACTAGGATTCCAGCATAGGATAGATTACTCTTTTAAAGTTTCATAATCATAAATGATTATGATAGGTAGATGTGATGAATGTGGTATGGAAAATGTAGAAGTAATGAGTATAACAAAGAACGACAAAGGTGAAAAAACCACCTTGTGTAATCAATGTAGACCTGCTGACGGAGCATATGCATATTAGGAATTCATATTTATTTAGCAACATAAAACAAAATTAGGTTACATGAAGTTTAAATAATTAAGTAAAATTTTTTCCCCATAAATACCTTCATGATTCTAATCCATATGTCTGGTTTCATTTCTTGTCAGTATTAAATATTACATGTCTTCGTCTAAGTTGTCTTAATGTTATAGAGCACTAGTACCACTAGGAACAATCCCCACGGATGTATCCGGCCAGAGATGAATTTTAAATGCACAGGGTGATAACTTTTAATCACTTCTTTTGAATAATTGATACACTTAATCTGCCTACTGCAAACTCATGTTACTAAATACCTTTTGGATGGACCGAAAAACTATCTTTAAGAATTATCTGCCGTATAATGTTCGTATAAATAGAAGATAGATGATAAAAAAAGAGGATCATTTTTCTGCAAAAAATTTTACAACCGATAAAATAGTTTGATGTCAACTTATTTATGATATATGAGGCTGGGATCAACTGTATTTGGTACTTTAATATTCATTGGTATCTTGAGCATATACATTTTATCGAATTCAGATTTGATTTCCAATGTTAATTCCATTGATTATAGCGATAGTGAAAGATCTGGCCTATACTACTAGCCTGATAAAACGATTATTCCTCAAACCAAAATAGATAATACCATGGTTGAAATCGTAAAGAGCTTTAAGAATTCTTCAGGATTTTACAAGATAAACGGAACACTAGAAAATCAAATGACTGTTATCCTTTCAGATATTAAAGTCATAAAATACTAGTTCTCTTGCGAAATTAGCCAAAACAGCTTTATTTCCATCTATCCTATGTAAATGTGTCCTTTCCTCTTGTTATCCTATGATAGGTTATCCAGAAAACCATTGCTGTTCAAATCATTTACAGGTCTATCGGTAAAACAGTTTGATGATATTTTCAAAGAAATAGAATCAAGGTATGACAA